>JAFXLD010000091.1 GCA_017531385.1 Clostridia bacterium | reverse complement strand
GCAAAGCTTAATAAGCAGGCAGAAAAGCTACCTTGCGGTTGTCCCGGAATGAACTCCAAAGTGATTCGGAGAGAAGAAGCTGAAGAATGCGAAGTATCTCCTAAAATTACAAGTCAGCTTCAGCAATGGCCGGTTCAAATCAAGCTTGTTCCAATCAATGCTCCTTACTTTGATGGGGCAAATCTTTTGATAGCTGCCGACTGTACAGCATATGCTTATGGAAATTTTCATAACGAATTTATGCACAATAAGGTAACTTTGGTTGGATGTCCCAAGCTTGATGAAGGTGATTATTCTGAAAAGCTGACAGCTATCATTAAAAATAACAATATTAAAAGTGTAACAATCGTAAGAATGGAAGTCCCTTGCTGCGGAGGAATAGAAAACGCTGCAAAAAGAGCCATTCAGGATAGCGGTAAGTTCTTACCGTGGCAGGTAGTTACAATTTCAACAGATGGCAGAATTTTAGACAGATAAAATAAAATTTGTTAATATACGGAGGTAATGTAAAATGATGAACGAAAAAGTACGCGAGCTGTTAAATCAGCAAATCAACAAGGAGTTTTATTCAGCATATCTGTATCTTGACTTCTCAAACTATTTTCAGGCAAGAGGTCTTGACGGATTTGCAAACTGGTATATGATTCAGGCTCAGGAAGAACGTGACCATGCAATGCTGTTTTATCAGTATCTGCAGAATGAAAATCAGGTTGTAACACTTGATGCAATCGCAAAACCTGACAAAACGTTTACTTGCGATATGGATGTATTAAAGGCAGGACTTGAACACGAAGAATATGTAACATCGCTTATCAATGATATATATGCAGCAGCATACGATGTAAAAGATTTCCGTGCAATGCAGTTCCTTGATTGGTTTGTAAAGGAACAGGGCGAAGAAGAAACAAATGCAAACGACCTTATCACAAAGATGGAATTGTTTGGCTCTGATCCAAAGAGCTTGTACATGCTGAATCAGGAGTTGGGTGCAAGAATTTATTCTGCTCCTTCATTGGTTTTATAATCCATAGTACTTAATATCAAAATATCAAATATCCCTTATACCGTTATTGGTGTAAGGGATATTTTTATTGAATTAACAAAAACTGAAAAAGCTTAACCTACAATTAACATACCTATGGTAGCAGAGTTTACATTGACTATGTTAAACTCTAAATGTACTCAGGAAAGAGAAAACAAAAAATAAATTTTTTAGGAGAGTGATTTCAAATGAAGAAAATCATCAGTTTAATGGTAGTAGCAGTGTTGTTGGTAGCAGCCCTTGCAGGATGCGGAACTACAAATACCGACACACCAAAGGACAATGGACAGGTAAGCGGAACAGTTTCAACAGACGGTTCAACATCAATGGAAAAGGTAATCGGATTCCTTTCAGAAGCTTACATGGAAGAAAACAGTGCAGTTAAGGTAACCTACAATCCTACAGGTTCTGGTTCAGGTATTAAGGCGGTTCAGGCAGGAAGCTGTGACATCGGACTTGCAAGTCGTGACCTTAAACCTGAAGAAGCAACAGACCTTAACGGAACAGTAGTTGCAATTGACGGAATCGCAATGATCGTAAACAAAGAAAACCCTGTAAAAGACCTTACAATCGAACAGATTGCAGCACTTTACAAAGGTGAGATTACAAACTGGAGTGAAGTTGGCGGAGCAGATGCACCGGTAGTTTTAATCGGTAGAGAAGCTGCATCAGGTACAAGAGACGGTTTTGAATCAATCACAGATACAGAAGATGCTTGCAAATATAACCAGGAACTTACATCAACAGGTGATGTTGTTCAGACAGTATCTTCTAACCCGAACGCTATCGGATATGCATCACTTGCATCTGTAAAAGATACAGTAAAGCTTATCTCAGTTGAAGGGGTAACACCTTCTACAGAAACAATCCAGAACGGAAGCTACAAGATTCAGAGAAATTTCGTAATGGTAACTAAGAAAAATGCAGAACTTTCACCTGCAGCAAAAAGCTTCTTCGAATTTGCAACATCAAGTGCAGCTGATGAATGGATTATTGAAGCAGGAGCAGTTCCTGTAAAAAGATAATAAGATGGTCTTTTTGGGGAATGTCAAAGGCTTGGCGTTCCCTATTAGACTGTAAATAGAACATAACTCATTCGTCAGAAAGGATGGTGTAAATGAGCAAAGTTAAAAAAGCATCCGTCGTATTAGAGAGAGCAATGAACTGTATTTTCACAGTCTGCGGATTTCTGACAATTGCATTTGTACTTCTGATAACAGGATTTCTTGTTGTAAGCGGTTTGCCGGCAATTAAAGAAATAGGAATTATAGATTTTCTGTTTGGCACAACATGGGCATCAACTGCACAAACCCCGTCATACGGAATTCTTCCGTTTATCTTAAGCTCCATATACGGAACCTGCGGTGCAATCATAATCGGTGTACCAATCGGGATAATGTGTGCAATATTTCTTGCAAAAATGTCAAGCCCTAGAATTTCAGGCGTGGTAAGCAGTGCAGTGGATTTACTGTCAGGCATTCCGTCTGTAGTATACGGTCTTGTCGGTATGATAGTTATAGTGCCTCTGGTAAGAGAAACATTCAACCTTCCTGACGGCGCAAATCTTTTCTCAGCAATTATTGTACTTACGGTTATGATTCTTCCGTCAGTAATCTCAGTATCTGAAACTGCAATAAGAAGCGTACCAAGAGAATACGAAGAAGCATCACTTGCACTTGGCGCAACTAAGACAGAAACGGTATTCAAGGTAGTAGTTCCTGCAGCAAAAAGCGGAATTTTAACATCGGTAGTGCTTGGAATAGGCAGAGCTATAGGTGAGGCAATGGCAGTTATGATGGTGGCGGGCAATGTTGCAAATATGCCCGGGCTTTTCACAAGTGTCAGATTCCTTACAACAGCAGTTGCAAGTGAAATGTCATACTCATCAG
>JAFXLD010000090.1 GCA_017531385.1 Clostridia bacterium | reverse complement strand
TTTTTTACCCGAAAATTGCATTTTCATGAGAATATGATAAAATAAACTCAGACCCTATGAAAAATATTTAAGGATTATTTAATAATTTATATGCTACAATCAGGTTACAACGATGAAAGGAGCATAAAAATGTATCTCAATATACTGAAAAAAGACCTTAAACGAAAAAAGGCTATGAATGTTATTCTGCTTGTATTTATCATACTCGCGACAATGTTCGTATCATCAAGCGTAAACAACATTTTAAGCGTTACAACGGCGCTTGACAATTATTTTGAAATGGCGGATGCGCCTGATTATCTCGTGATTACAATGAATAAAAGTCTATCGGTTGATATTGATGAAACGATGAATTCGACAGATGCAGTTGAACGCTATTCAGAAGAAAAAATGCTGTTTCTGACGAAAGATAAATTTGCCTTTGATGACGAGGATAAAGTCGTTGATATAGGAACGAATATGGTTCACAGTGATATTTGTCTGAATTATTTTCTGCCCGATGGAAGTATCCTTGAAACAGTAAATCAGGGCGAATTCTATATGACAGAAAACAGGGCTGACGCTATCGGTGCTGATATCGGCGATAAGCTTACCATTGAAGTAAACGGAGTAAGCCGTGAATTTACTCTTGCAGGCAAGATAAAGGACGCACTTTTCGGCTCGAATCAGGTAAATTTTGCAAGATACATTATAAGCGAGGAAGATTTTAATTATTTTCTTTCTGAAGAAAATACAGAAGAATATTACGGTGGTTCTGTTGTCTACATATATTCTTCGGATGTTGATACAGTGATTGAAGAATCGAAACCTCTTATCAACAACAGTATTCTTACAATGGACAGAGCCTTTATGGAATTTACATATATATTTGATATGATTGTTGTCGGTCTGCTTCTTGTAGTAAGTTTAATACTTATCGCAATCGCTTTCGTAGTTCTTCATTTTACAATTACCTTTACACTTTCAGAAGAATTCCGTGAAATCGGTGTTATGAAAGCAATAGGTATCAGCAACTTCAAAATCCGTGGGCTTTATCTTGTAAAATATGCAGGACTTTCTGTAATCGGTTCTGTTATCGGACTTTTCCTTAGTTTCCCGTTCGGAAAAATGCTTATGAGTGTTTCTTCACAGTCAATTATTATAAGCAATCAGAATCCTGTTATACTTAATATTCTCTGTGCTGTGTTTGTAATAGCGGTAATTCTTCTTTTCTGCTATGGATGCACAGGTAAGGTCAAGAAACTCACTCCCATTGATGCAATAAGAAACGGTCAGACGGGTGAACGCTTCCGTAAAAAGAACATTATGAGCCTTGGAAAATCAAAACTCTCTGCAACATCTTTCCTTGCACTTAACGATATTGTAAGCGCACCTAAAAGATACAGCATTATTACTCTTACATTTGTGCTTTGTCTTTCCCTTATATTTATACTTTCAAACACTGTTGCCACAATGAACAGCGGAAGCCTTTCAACAACTTTCGGCTGGGCTGACTGCGATGTATATAGTTCTGACAGTGAAATATTTCAGGAGTGTATGTCGGAAGGTGGCCGTGAAAAACTCGAAAAGCATCTTGATGATATGGAAAAAACTCTTGCAGAAAATAATATACCCTCAAAATGTTATCGTGAAATGATATTTTCCCTGCCTGTTGTTCACGGAGAAACTGAAATCAGTGTTCCTATATATCAAGGCACAGGTACGACAATGGATATGTATGAATATACAGGTGGAACAATGCCACAGAACACAAACGAAATCGCAATAACAAGACTTTCGGCAGAAAACCTTAAAGCAGATATAGGCGATACAATTATAATAAAAACCATTGACGGCGATAAGGAATATATCATCTCTGCATTCTTTCAGTCGATGAATCAGCAAGGGAACGGCATAAGACTTCACAGCGACGAGTATATAAATTATGTTCAGGCAAACGGTGCTATAGGCACACAGATTATGTTTACCGATAATCCCGATGATAAAGAGGCCGAACGCAGAATTGAAGAAATCAAGAGAATTTTCTCGGATTATGAAAATATAAAAAGTTGTGCCGAAGAAACATCAGATATGTTAGGCGTTACCGAAACTCTTGCTGCGGTAAAATCCCTTGTAGCAGTTCTCACAATAGTTTTATCTGCACTCATAACCGTTCTTATGGAACGTTCTTTCATAGCAAAGGAGCAGGGCGAAATCGCACTTATGAAGGCAGTAGGCACACGAAACGGAAAAATCTATGCTTATCACACATTAAGATTTTTATTTGTGGGAATTATTGCGGTTATTATCGCAGAAATTTTCTCGATGCCACTCACACATCTCTGCATCGACCCGATTTTCAAGATGATGGGTATGGAACTTGCGGTTGATTACATTACAAATCCTATGGAACTCTATCTCGTTTTCCCGATTGTAGTTCTTCTGACAACAACTATGAGTGCATTTTTAACATCACTCTACACAAGAAAAATCAAATCATCAGATACTGCCAACATTGAGTAAGAAAGGAAACAGTTATGAATATTTTAGAAGTAAAAGACCTCTGCAAGACATATATCGTAAACAAGCGTCAGAACAATGTTCTCAAGAATGTAAACTTTACTGTTGAGGACGGCGAAATGGTAGCCATAATGGGCCCCTCGGGCTCAGGAAAATCAACACTTTTATATGCCGTTTCGGGTATGGACGGAATTACATCGGGCGAAGCGAAATTCTGCGGAAAGAACATCGCAGAAATGAGTGAAAAGAAACTCGCTGATTTAAGACTTGACGAAATGGGATTTATATTTCAGCAGATGTATATGCTTAAAAATCTCACATTACTTGACAACATAATACTCCCTGCTGTACAATCAAATAAGAACACCGAAACACGCAAGGAAACTATGCAGCGTGGGCAGGATTTAATGCGCAGACTCGGTATTATCGACATTGCCGATAACGACATAAACGAGGTTTCGGGAGGACAGTTACAGAGAGCCTGCATCTGTCGCAGTATGATAAATAATCCCAAGATGATTTTTGCCGACGAGCCTACGGGTGCGCTCAACAGAACATCATCAGATGAAGTTATGGAAGAACTTCAGAAACTCAATGCAGACGGCACAACAATTATGATGGTAACTCACGATTCAAAAGTTGCTGCTAAATGCACAAGAGTTCTCTATATAGTTGATGGAAACATAAAGGGCGAATACAACCTCGGAAAATGCGAAAACAATTCTCAGATGAGAGAACGTGAAAGAGCGCTTAACAACTGGCTTATGGAAATGGGCTGGTAATGCTTCCGAAAGGAGTTTTACTATGAACACGGATAATCTGCACAAAAAGCTTCATCTCATAAGCTTCACCGTCAAGGCTTTGATAATCGGATTTTTTCTTTTCTGGACGGTGCAGATGCTTGCTGTTCATATTCTGGGCATCCGTGACAATGAAGTACAGCCTGACAGCTCAGGTTTTTACGGGCACAACTACTGCGGAACATTTTTCATCGACATAACACGGGACAATTCCTTTATCGACGAGGAAAGCTATCTTAATGCACTTCAGCCTGCCGATACTCCCATTGTACAAAATATTCTGCTTAATACTGCATTGGTAGCAATGGTTCTATCGCTGCTGATTTTTCTTCACCGTGCCGACAAGCAGACAATACATAAAAAGCGTACAGCGTGGCTGCTGTTGCTTTCGGGAGGATTATATGCGGCAGGGAACACCTTTGTTGAAACTAAAAATTTTACTCCGCAAACAGACGGCTTCAAGGGAATTATGGCTACGCAGAGCTATTATCCTCAGCTTTACGCTGTTTACGGAATACCGTTCCTGCTTCTTGCATACGGACTTATTCTGCTTTATTATGAGCAGACCGCACAAGGCAAAAGCGTTGTCGGAATACAACGTGCACTTAAAGTCAGCGCATGGGTAACGGGAATTGCCGCATTCGGTTTTATTCTGTGGAGATTTTCCGAACGCTGTTGGGAATTTTTCAGCACGGACAACGCACGTCTGCCATTCTACTCCATATTCCTTGACCTGCCGAAATCCGAGGTTGTTTCAGACAGTGCTTATATAGAGTTGCTTGTGTTCAGACTTGTAAAGGATTTGCCCGTTTTTGCGGCTTCGGCAATTGCTGTGCTTGCTTTGATTAAGCTTATGTACTCTGCGGCAAGGGGAAAGATAAACACTTCCGAAAACCGCCGTAGGCTGAAATTTGCAGCACTTGCGTTGGCGGTTTCCTCCCTTATATTCAATCTTCTCGGACTGATTGAAGTTAATATGCTCAACGAAAGCTTCACGGGAATTTACGGCGATGTGACCTACACCATAGGCATACGCTCGGGCTGTGAGCCTACGCTGTACGCATTTCTTTTAATTGTAATTGAAACCTATATTCAGGTGATACCACAAACTGAAAAAAGCGGGTGATATTTATGACTGACATTCTTATTGTTGAAGATAATAAAGAATTAGCCGACCTGCTGTGTGATTTTCTGCGTGCGGAAAATTACACGGTATCGGTTGCGGAAACAGGTGAAAAAGCCTTGTCGCTGTATGAAAAATACGGGGCAAGGCTTGTTGTGCTTGATATAATGCTACCCGGAATAGACGGCTTTGCGGTATGTAAAAAAATCCGTGAGGACAGCAACACTCCCATACTGATAGTGAGTGCAAAAACCGATAAAGAGGATAAACTGAACGG
>JAFXLD010000089.1 GCA_017531385.1 Clostridia bacterium | reverse complement strand
TCAGATGACCTTTTATCTTTTGTTGTTGATTTAATCAATAACAGACCAAGAAAACGATTTGGTTTTAAATCTCCTGCTGAGATTCTTACTCTTGAATTATTAAAGTGTTGCACTTAACTTGACAATCTATCATTGCGAATTTCCAATTGCGAATTTTTATCGGGTTTATCCCGATAAATTATTGTTTACCCTGCTTCTTCCATTTCCTTTCTTATTCTTGAGATTATTCTTTTTTCAAGCCTTGAGATATAGCTTTGTGAAATCCCCAGCAGGTCGGCAACTTCTTTTTGCGTGTGCTCCTGCTGACCGTCAATGCCGAAACGCATATTTATAATCATTTTTTCCCTGTCATTCAGCTTGTCAACAACAGAATGAAGAAGCCGTTTTTCATCCTCATATTCAATGTTACAGTTCACGCTGTCTGCATCTTCTGCAAGCACATCCGAAAGCAGAAGCTCATTTCCGTCATGATCTGTGTTGAGGGGTTCATCAAAAGAAATTTCCGTTTTTCTGTTGCTTGTTTTTCTCAGATACATCAGTATTTCATTTTCTATACATCTGCTGGCATAAGTGGCAAGTTTTATGTTTTTTTCAGGGCAGAATGTGTTAACAGCCTTGATAAGCCCGATTGTGCCGATTGACACAAGGTCCTCTACACCGATTCCCGTGTTTTCAAATTTTTTTGCTATGTAAACCACAAGACGCAGATTGTGAGTTATAAGTATTTCCCGTGCAGAGTTATCTCCGTCTGAAATTTTTTTAAGACAATCATCTTCCTCCTGTTTTTCGAGTGGTGGAGGAAGGGTCTGAGGCCCGTTTACATAAAAAACGTCGTCAGAGAATATGTTTTTTAAAACATCTTTTATTTTCTTGAATAAATTATTTTTTGAGAGTGACATTTCCTTTTCTCCTTTCGGTATTTTTGCATATTGATGACGGCAGAATGACATCTGGCATTGCCTGAAAACTCACAGCAATTTCAGGGTTTTTTATTTCATAAGATAAATGATTTTTGTTGATTCTGATTTTTTCAGCACGGAAACAGGGCAGAAGTGCCGAGCCGGCAACGGTTTTGCAGGGTATCAGTTTTATTGCACTTTCTGTGTTTCCCGTTTCAAGATAAATTTTTATATTTTCGGGCAGAATTTCAGAGAGAGTGGATTTATCGGCAATGATAACACTTTCTCCCGTAAACGGGTCTGTCAGGGAATTGCCCGTATCAAGAATGGCAGAGCAGTTTATTGTTTTTCCGTCAGAGGTGATATCAATATTGAAAATGACTGTGTCGGCGGTTTTGTTTTTTGTGATTTTCCCTAAAATCACAGTCACTCCATAACATATAACACAGGCTGCAATCAATGAAAAAAAAGAGAGATTTATGTACGCAGCACCATTGTTGTAATTTACGATTGAAATTCCCGGCAGGGAAGAGGCAAAAAGCATTATGCCTGCAAAAATAAAATTGACAACAAAAAAATATCCCGTTTCTTTTGCTATTGCAGAAACTGATTTGGGATTATATGCTGAAATTACAATAATTAGTGAAAACAACAGCTTTGTCATAAGTGAAAGCAGAAATCCCAGGTCAGGTGCAAGAATTATCAGCGATGAAATGCCACCCAATACTGATGCAATAACAAATCGTCCCGGTGACGGATAGATTTTCATAAGTCTTGATGACGCAAGCAGAAGTAAAAATGTAATTATCGTATTAAGAAAAATGAGAACATCTATGTATATAACCTGTTTCACATAGCCACCGCCTTTGGAAACTTATTATAGAATAAAAGTTTCGCAAAAATTGTCATATGTGAGAATGCACGAAGATTTTCATTCATGTTTGTAAAAAGCATACAAAAAAACGCAGACACTTTTGTGTCTGCGTAATTTTTATGATTGTTTTTTAATTAAGCCTTGTTAGCCGAACCGAATAGCTCGATTTTTTCTCTTACACAAGCCTTGATTGCTTCTGCGCCCGGAGCAAGAAGTTTTCTGGGGTCAAAGCCCTTGCCCTGAAGATCCTTACCGTCTTCAATGTACTTTCTTGTTGCTTCCTGGAATGCAAGCTGGCATTCTGTGTTAACATTGATCTTTGAAACACCAAGAGAAATAGCCTTCTGAATCATCTCTGCAGGGATACCAGTACCGCCGTGAAGAACGAGAGGCATTGTACCTGTCTTTTCCTGAACTGCTGCAAGAGTTTCAAATGAAAGACCTGCCCAGTTTTCGGGATATTTACCATGAATGTTGCCGATACCTGCTGCAAGCATTGTAACGCCAAGGTCAGCAATCATTTTGCATTCGTTAGGATCAGCACATTCACCGGCACCAACAACGCCGTCTTCTTCACCACCGATTGAACCAACTTCAGCTTCAATTGAAAGGCCTTTTTCTTCACAGATTGCAACTAATTCCTTTGTCTTTTCGATATTTTCATCGATTGGATAGTGAGAACCGTCGAACATGATTGAGCTGAAACCGGCTTCGATACAAGCCTTTGCACCTTCGTATGAACCGTGGTCAAGGTGAAGAGCAACAGGAACTGTGATATTAAGACCTTCAAGCATACCTTCAACCATACCTACAACTGTTTTGTAACCACACATATATTTACCTGCACCTTCAGATACACCGAGGATAACAGGAGAATTCATTTCCTGTGCAGTAAGAAGAATTGACTTTGTCCATTCAAGGTTATTGATATTGAACTGACCGACTGCATAGTGACCGGCCTTTGCTTTTGTAAGCATTTCTTTTGCATTTACTAATGGCATAATTTTTCACTCCTATAACGGATAATTCCGAATTTTTACAGCCTATATTATAAACCCTCCCTTGACAAAAGTCAAGAGAGGGGGAGATATTTGCTTAAAAGTTGTGATACAGGAAGATGTTGATCAGCTCGAGAGTTTCACTTACATCAGAGTAAGCTTCTGTGTAACACACTTTTTCTCCGGAATATTCATTGGTGAACACCAACTGATAGGTGTAATAACCGATATTTTCTTCTGTTAATACAAAGCCTTGCTGAAGCATCAGAGTGAAGAAATATTCAAGAAACGCATTATCCGTGAAGCCTGCTTTTATAATTTCATTTGCAGAATAAATATAAGCCACATTTCCGTCTCTTGTATAAACATTTACTTCATACGGCGCTATGCCGATAACTGTACCGAAATCAGGCATCAGACTGTTGTATGTACCGAAATTGTATACACCGACAGCATCTTTTACCACTTCTATGGGGATATCGCAGGTGATGTCCGGTTCTGAGGCGATGGCAATTTTTATGCTTCCGCTTTTAGCTCCTGACGGAACAGAAATTGCAAGATAATACTGATATTTGTATGTTCCGATTTCTTTGGAGAAAATCTGAGTTCTGAATGGTGATGATGATACCACCACGACATCTGCTTTTCCTTCTTCGGTATAATAAGAATCAATATTTATTTTGACAATTGAGGTTCCGCCTTCTGCTATCTGAATTCCTGCTACTTCTGCAGAAATAGTGCTGTCTGACACTGCGGGACAAAAATCAGTAATAAGATTTTTTACCACATTTTCGTTGACAGGCTTTTTCAGTGAATCAAGCAGACCGCTTTTTTCAGCAGATGAAATAATCAGCATTTCTTCGTTTGAAAAGAAGTCATACATTACAGTGTTGTTAAACTCCAGATTCTGTTCACCTATAAAAGCATCTGTTTCACGGCGTAGCAAAGCTCTTTTTCCGTCAACATATCTTGAATATCGTTTTATTGTTGAATTTCCGAGTTCTCCGTTTTCAACAGCATATGTGACCATAGCGTCGGCAACAGAGTTTTCTACTACACCGATTATTTTTGAATCCTGTCCTTTAAGATCATTGATTGACGGACGTGTATAGTTGGTCTTTCTGAACCATATGCCCTGTGAATTGTGGTAATACAGGTAACTGTCAATGCCTTCTGAAGAAAGGTCATTTTCTCCCATGGGTTCAGATGCAAACGCAATATCGTATTGATTATTTTTAATGCAGTCAACAAGTTCGTTTTCGGGGATGTTGTCAATTTTAAGTTCAAGGTCATAGTAGTCGGCAATTTTACGTGCCATTTCTATATTGACGCCTTTCAGAACATCGTTTTCCACATATGCAAACGGCGCATTATCAGCACAGACGGCAACTCTGAGCATTCCGTTCTCAACAAGTTTTCCGCTTATCTCGACGGCAACAAAATCTTTTGTAAGTTTTGCTGCTTCACGCAGGATTTTTCTTGCATCTGATGCGGTTACTTTTCCTGAGTTGTCCACATCTGCAGCTCCCAGCTGTTCTTCGTTTAGTTCTTCAAGTCTTGCCGAATATCTCAGAGCAAGTCTTGCATCGGCAGCTTTTACCGCACCATCGCCGTTCACATCACCCAATGAGAATGCAAAGGCAGTCACGGAAAAGATTGTCAACATGATTACTGTCAACAATGTGATAATAATTTTCTTTTTCATAAAAATACCCTCCTTCGTTAAGGTAATTCTAATATAGCATAATAAAATGTATTTTTCAATTGCAAAAAATAATAAAAAACTATTGACAAATACTGATTCATGTGATATCATTATTAAGCATTTATGGAGAGATACCGAAGTGGTCATAACGGAACGGTCTTGAAAACCGTCGTACCTTTACGGGTACCGTGGGTTCGAATCCCACTCTCTCCGCCATTTTTTTTATCTAAAAACAGAAAAACATGTTACCAAGGAGCAGTACTCAAGTTGGTGACGAGGCGCCCCTGCTAAGGGCGTAGGCCGGCTAAACCCCGGTGCGAGAGTTCGAGTCTCTCCTGCTCCGCCATTCAATGCACACAAATTACTGTGTGCATTGTTTTCTTTTGAAGATACCATAGAATTACTGCTTTGGTCGGGAGTATTCTGTGGTGTTTCTTTTTGTTCATAGAAGTCAACATCAAAACCTAAATTATATTCAACTCTTATTCTGTCGGGATAAACAATAACCTCATTGACATACAAATCAATCAGTTTTTGTGTTGTACTTAATGTCCCTTTTGCAAGAAGTTTTTTTGCGTTGTTGAATTCATCAGTTAAAACCTTCTCATTAACTACTTTTGCATTGATTTTATAATCAATCTTTTCAAGTGCATATATAGTTCTTTCCTTAAGCTCCTCACGCTCTGACAGTTTCTCTAAAAGAGTGTCGGAGCTTTTTTTGATTAAAAGTTCTGCAATAGTGTCAATCTCTTTATTAACTGCTTTCAGACTGCTTTGTAATTCCTTTTTTTCACTCATTAACCCTGCACTTTGTTCATTTAAATAACTGCTGTAGTGTTTAACTATTTCAGGTATGAGCTTTTTATTAAAGACTATGTCTGCAAGACCTTTTAAAACAAATTCTTCAATAATTTCCCTGTTGATTCCTTTGTTTACACACTTAATCTTAGCACATTTTTTGTTGCACCTATAGTCTACATACTGTTTATGATTTTGTAATGCGTGACGGCTGTTTCCTGTATAAGAAGAACCACAAACACCGCATTTTATTTTTCCGCTTAAAAGATAGGTCTCTTTAGCTGTGTGTTTTGCTCCGTTCTTTTTTCGCAAAGATAAAATTTCTTGTACTTTATCAAAATCTGCTTTAGAAACAATTTGCGGTATTCCGCCTTCAATCCGTATTATTTCACTTTCATCTTTATACTTATGACTGTTTCTTTTTCCGTCTGCGGATTTTGAAGCGGATTTGTTATAAATATAAACACCTGTGTATTTTTCATTCTTTAAAATACTGTTAATTGATGTTTTGCTGAATTGTTCTCCTCTTTTTGTCTTATAGCCGTTAAGGTTGAGTTTATTTAATATATCACTGTACCCACAGCCATTTAAAAACATAGCATAAATAGTTCTTATTATTTTAGCTTCAGATTCGTTTATTATCAACTTCAAAGAGGGTCTTTCAACATCATACCCTAAAGGAGGTATACCGCCTGTATGCAGACATTTTAAAGCATTTTCTTTTTTGCCTTTTTCAACTTCTCTTGCTAAATTTCGAGAATAATATTCGTTAAATCCTTCTATAACAGACTCTAAAATAACGCTTTCAGGTGCGTCAGGGTCAAGATTTTCAATAACTGATTGTAATGCAACATTATTCTTTTTTAATTGAACCCTGTAGTGAATACTATCAAATCTGTTTCTTGCAAATCTGTCTAATTTATGAACTAAAACAACATCAAACATTTTAAGATTGGCGTCCTCTATCATCTGTTGAAATTCAGGTCTGTTATCTGTTGTTGCAGATTTTGCACGGTCAATATATTCATCAATAACGACAAGATTATTATTTTTAGCATAGTTTTTACAAGCTCTTACTTGTGCTTCTATGCTCTCTTCTCGTTGCAAATCACTTGAGTATCTTGCATAAATAACAGCTCGTTTTGTTTCGCTTTGCTTTGCCATTGAAAAACACCTTCCTTTTGAAAGTCTTTACTGTAGCTATTTTTTATATCTGCAAATCTGACTATTTTTACATTATCAAAAGAGTTTTTATTTTTGATAATGCTTGCGATACTCTCACAAATAACATTCAAAAGCACTTGTTTATCGAGCTTATGGTTATTAAAAGCTATCTCGGCATTATCAATTCTAATATCTTTTCTATTATTCATTTTAACACCTCCTAACTATGTGAATAAAGTCTTCACTCATTTTTTCGGTATTATAGTACAATACTATATTTTTGTCAAAACAGTACTTTTAGTATTGTTTATATTGATTTTAAGTATTGTTGGTGCTATAATGAAACAAAATTTTAGGAGGGTTAAAAATGGAAGAAAAATTAGAAAAAATAGTTCAGCGTATCAACGATTTAAAAGAGCGTTATAAAAACAATGAAAGCAAACATAAACTTTTGCTCGGTATTGCTGTTTTTATCCTGAGCCCGTGTGCTTTTATTTTAAAGATTAATATCAACTCTGTTATAAAAATAATATTGACGCTGTTTGTAGCTCTGTTTATGTTATATATTATATTAGTTGTTTCACCCATTCTTCTACTTTATCATATTTGGTTTAGGTCAAACTTGAAAAATGTCGGTAAAGTTGTAATCACCTTTCTAATTGCCCTGTTTTTCGTTTTGTGTTATGTGGGGGCAACACGGGAAACAAACAAAAGCGGTATTACATCCACTTCAGATGAAGTAAAAGAACCGTACACAGTTGATGACAGCACAAAAGAAGATGTAACAGAAGGCGTCACAAAAGAAACAACTACAATAGTACAGCAAACAGTTGGTAATGGTTTTATTCAGCTTTCCAATGATAAAGAAGCATACCTTTTATTATTAGAGATACTTGGTAATTGTTATGAGAACTATGATTTATCAGAGAGTTTATTCACAAAAATGCAAGAAAATCAAACAGTAGCAAATCTTGTTAAAGAAGTGCTTGACTATAAATATGAAAACAATGAATTATTACCTGATTTTAATGAATCATTCTCTTTGTTTTGGACTTTTGATATAGCAAATAATAATCCTGAAATAATAACAGCTTTGCAAAAGTCTTTTAATGTCTCTTATGATGTCATCAATGATATTTGGTTATTAACTGATAAAAAAGATAAAGAAACAACAACAGAGACAACAACAGAATTTAAATGGCTATCTGCAATCGGAAATTTATATTCAGGGGTAGAATTGTATATTGTCACAGACGATACAACAACTCTATATGGAGTAGTAACTGATTATGATACCAAATTGCATAGGGTTCAAGTTTATTTGAAAGAAGCTGATGGTTTTATGTGGTTTCCGACAAGAGAAGAATCATTTTTAAATAAGTTGAAAGTTCGGTCTGATGACCCCCGTTTGCCTAATTAAAAAACGATACCAATTTTAATAAACCCATATCAGGTGCACTTAATAAAGACGGTACAGTATTAACGCTGTACTGTCTTTTTATATATGTGTTTATTGTGTCTCTCTTTATGTGCTTCTCTACATCTGTTTACACAACACTCTCTGCACTCCGCTTTTTTCTCTCCACTGTGTCACCACAAAAAATTAGCCTTTACAAAATAATGATTTGTCTGTTTTAACGCTTTTACTAACAACAACCTTTTTTAAGCTCCATTTTTTTACCGCAAAATATTTCACTTGGTACAGTCCTTTATGCAATAAGAGTGATTTAAGGGTGGGGTGTAATATATTGTCAAGTATTATTCATAATACTTGACAATATCACAACATTATAGTAAAATAAATATAGACACAGGAGGTTATATTATGGAACAAGTCTACGGTTATATACGTGTAAGCACAGAAACACAGGCTTCAGACGGTTACGGACTTCAAACTCAAAAGACTGCTATTATAGACTATTGTAATGAGAATAGTCTTGAATTAGTAAACATCTTTGTTGACAGAGGTATATCAGGTACAGTTGTAAACAGGGACGGACTCTCAGAATTGTTGTCATCATTCAACGGTGTTCGCAAAGTTGTAGTGTTAAATACAAGTAGACTTTGGAGGTCTGACACTGCAAAGGTGTTAATTCAAAAGGCAATAAAAAATGCCAATGCAGATGTTATCAGCATTGAACAGAAAAATTACTCTGTATATCATAAAGACCCTAATGAATTTTTAGTCAATAATATGATTGAACTTTTAGACCAATATGAAAGACTCAGCATTAACTTAAAACTTGCAAGAGGCAGAAAGACTAAAGCAAAATCAGGTGAAAAAGCGTGCGGTGTTGCTCCTCTTGGTTATAGGTGGAATTCTAAAGCAGAAATTGAAATTGACCCCGAAACTGAAAACGAGGTGAAGCACATTTATAAAAAGTATTTGGAGCTTGGCAGTATCGGTAAATTAAAAGACTATCTTGATAAAAACGGTTTTATTACTCAAAGAGGTAATTTTTATTCTAAACAAGCCTTATTAAACATACTCACAAACGATTTTTATAAAGGGTATGTTACACACGGCTCTGTTCACATAAAAGGCAATCACACGGCTATTATTTCCCCGATTTTGTTTAATAGAGTTGCAAAACAACTTCAGGCAAACAAAAAATACTAATAGTCAATATAAATACTACATTGTGCATATTTTATTTAACTAAACAATTCCTTATAGTATAGTTATTACTATCAAGGAGTTGTTTTTTTATGAGTTCTGATAAAGATTTAGGAAAAAGAGGACGCACTGCAACTTCAATTAACAAGGCTCGTGGAAGGCGTGCGTATATGACACAAAAAGAAGACTCAACACAAAATGCCGTTGAGTGTGATTTGAAGTATTATAACACTCCTGATATGGTTTTTATCGGCAAAAGACTAAAAGAAGAACGCAACCGTTTACACTATACTCAAGATGAAGTATCAGAGATGATAGGTGTTACACCTGCATATGTGGGACATATTGAACGAGGTGAAAGAGGTTTTTCAATCGAAACACTTATAAAGCTCTGTAATGTTTATAAAGTAACAATAGACTATCTGTTTGAAGATGTAATACAACAAGATAAAAACAGTATTTCAGAGCAAATAAGCCTGTTATTAAGGGATAAAGACGAGAATCAGCAAAAAGCCATTCTTGACATTATGAAGGCTGTTATAAGAAACATATAAAAAATAGTGTTATACTTGCGATTAAGTATAACGCATTTTTTAATGTCTATATCTTCGAGTGGATAAAGCAGTCACTTTCCTTGTTTTTGAGTCATAATAATAGCCGTGCCTCTTAAAGTCATTCAAAACCGATATATACGGTAGATTTAACTTCCGTGCAAATAACTCTAAACTCATTCGTGTTTTGTTATAGTATTCTGCTTTATCTTCAGGGAGCTTATCAAGCCACACATCAACAGACACCATAAAATCACCTCATATACTATATATTGTGTTTATTATAGCATCTATCTGTGTTTTATGTCAATATGTATGGATTATGTTTTATTTTTTTTGCACAAAATCAAGTATATTTTGTCTATATGCTGTCTTTACAAGTATATTATACAAAAAGTCAATACTTGTGTGCTTTATAGGTGTTGTTCCTGCTCCGCCAGAAAAAAGCACTTCGAAAGAAGTGCTTTTTTCAATGAAATTCGTTCCTTCGGAACGAGTGAAATATTACTTCGTAATATGAAATAGCTTTGCTATGAAATATTTGCTTCGCAAATGTTATGGAACGAATTTTATTTCACTTTCTGCGATAGCAGAAAATTTCATAATCCGCAAGGATTATTTCATATTGCGTAGCAATATTTCATAAAAAATAATATTATTTGCGATATATATGAATAGGAGATGCGACAAATGATAAATGTAAACATCGTTTATGATGATATTTTTGATGATGCTGATATTATCGCTGTGCCTGACAAAATTGCACCCATGATAGAAGAAATCGGACAAGAGTTTTTGTGGTGGGTTCCTACAGCAGAAGATCAGGATTATTGGACAATTATCAACGGAAGAAAAGTTGTTATTGCCGAAACCGACGGATTTGTAAAATGGATAAATGCTTCTTATTGCAAAGACTCAGAAAAAGTCTATGTTGTGGCAAGAAATACAAATTATGATCCGAAGCTGAAAATTATCGAATTCTGATGTTTTTATACACTATTTATTGTTTAATAGCCAAAATCAAAACCGAAGACATCATCCGATGTCTTCTTTTGTTTTTTGTGTGTAATTCAGAGAGACTCGAACTCATAGTCCATGTGCGAAGGGTAATCGTTGAAATATAGGCAAACTGTTGAAAGATAATAGGTTTTGTGGTATAATTCAAAAAAGGCGGTGAATATATCATGGAGTTTAACAACATTGACTGGGCAGACAGCAACATAGAAAAAATCGAAATAGAGTATGATAGTATTAAACTTTACGTTTTTATTGATACTCTTCAACGAAATGTATGTGTGACTTGTACCGGTTTTATTGGCCTGACAAATTTGTGTATCTGGGATGATCAAATTATCGATCATGCTGAAATACATCAGATAGCCGATGATGAAAGCATACCGTTTATGGAAATGGTATATTCTGCTTACGACAAGAATTTTAATTATGGAGAGCGATGCCTTAACAATGGAGTTTTTGACGTATGCATAAAGCTCGTTAATAATATTTCGTTCAATATATACTGCCAAAAAATCACTGTTGAATACATATGAATGTAATTGCAAAAGTAATTGCTCTCTAAATCCAATCTGCACCCCCTTGCCTCAAAAGGAGGTACATTTGTATTAAAATCAGGGTCAGTTCCTAAGAAAACGAAGACATCTTCTGTTGTCTTCGTTTATTTTTTATGTAATCGAAATGACTTTTTTATTGCAATTCTTTCATTAATGTGTTATTTTTAAATAAAAAGTAATTTGGAAGGTGTTTACAATGAAAAATATATCATGTGCGATATACGGTGCAGGTTCTCTCGGTACTGTTCTCGGCGCTTACATCACAAAAAACGGCGGTCAGATTGACCTTATCAACCGAAACAAAGCTCATGTTGCAGCTTTAAAAGAGAAAGGTGCAGTCATCAAGGGCACTGTTGAAATGACTGTTCCCGTCACAGCCCTTACTCCCGATGAAATGACTAAAAAATACGATGTTATTTTCCTTATGACAAAACAGCTTCTTAACAAGGAAGTTGTCACTTTCCTTAAAGATTATATGACAGAAACAGGTGTTATCGTAACACTTCAGAACGGTATTCCCGAGCCCGGTATTGCTGAAATCGTCGGCGAAGAGCACACAATGGGCTGTACTGTTGAATGGGGTGCAGAACTGACAGAACCCGGTGTCTGCGTTCTCACAAGTGAACCCGACAGCCTTTCATTCCACATGGGAAAGATGAAAGGCATTACAGACGAACAGTTCAATATGGTTAAAGATATTCTTGAGCTTATGTGTCCCGTTTATGAAGAAACAAATCTTATCGGCGCACGCTGGTCAAAGCTTCTTATCAATGCAACTTACTCAGGTCTGGGAACTGTTGTGGGCGGCACATTCGGTGATGTATCAGAAAATGCAGATGCAAGAAAAATTGCAGTCCGTTGCATGAAAGAATGTATTGATGTCGGTCATGCAGCAGGTGCAGAGTTTGTACCCGTTCAGGGCAAGGATATCACAAAGCTTTTCTATTACACAAATCCCTTAAAGCGTGCATTCGCAACACTTCTTGTACCCATTGCAATGAAAAAGCACCGTGGAATCGTTCCCTCAATGCTTCAGGACATCAGAAACGGCAAACCCTGTGAAGTTGATGCTATCAACGGCGTTGTATGCGAATGGGGCAGAAAATGCGGTGTTCCCACTCCCATAAATGACAGAATTGTCGAGGTTATCAAAAAGGAACAGGCTGACGAAAGAAAACCCGTTCCCTCAAACATCAGATTCTTTGACGATCTACTGTAATATAACAGAAAGAAGGCACGTGATATTGCCTTCTTTTTTCGTTTGTTCATATTGAAACGCTTTGAGTTTTGTGTTAACATAAAGTTAATAAATGGTAAGGTGGGCTTTTTATGAAAAAATCTACAAAAATAATTCTTTCTGTCCTTGGCGTTATTCTTGTACTGATTTTAATCTGCTATGCTGCTTTATGGTTCTTTTTTGCTGGCAGTTATACAAGAAGAAGTATCAGTATTTATGAAAAACTGAGTGCAGAACATGAACTTCTGCCTGAAATTGACGAATTGGGAAATTATACGGATGTAAAATTCCGTCATTTTCATAAGAACTATTATATTTTTTGCTGTGATTCATACACTCTTAAAGTTATCTACGATGACGAAACCTATGAAACGCAGAAAAAACAACTTGATCTGAATTTTATGTTTCAGGACGAACCTATTGATAACCTTGATGAGCAAGATATTGAACCGTCATTTTCTTATGACGGGTATGATTTCAGATTCTTATCTGACGATTATCTTGCATTTGATTTTCCAAAGAAAATATATCTTATCGGCACAAATGATAATGAAAAAACAATGGCGTATATTTATTTTGAAGACAAAGATCTGGATTCTTTAGGCAGTGTTGAATTCTTAATGGAAGAATATATAAACTTTAAATAAAAGTCTTATAAAGGAGAATTTTTATGGGCAAAAAGATTATTGTTGCAGGTGGCGGTCATGGTGGTATAGCTGCAGGTATGCTTCTTGCAAGAAACGGCTTTGATGTAACCGTTTATGAAAAAAATACAAGAGAAAACATGGGTCATGACTGGACCGATATTTTTGATAAAAAAGGTTTTACGGCAATCGGTCTTGACCTGCCCGACAAATCTCTCTGGAAACTCAAGCACGACATGACTTTCTACGGTCCTGCAATGGAGACAGCACTTCATCAGAACACACCTCTTGATCAGCTGGAAATTCAGATGGAGCGCAGAGATATCTATAATTATATCATCGAAAATGCAGAAAAAACAGGCGTGAAGTTTGTTTACGGCTGCGAAATTCTCGGTGCTGTTCTTATCGGAAACAGAGTAGTGGGTATCAAGACCAATGACGGCGAAATTTTAGGGGACCTTGTCATTGATGCGGCAGGTATGAATTCACCCGTGAGAAAATCACTTCCCGCATGGCTCGGAATCCAGAATAATTCCGTTGATTATGAACAGTTTTATGTTTACAGAGCTTTCTGGAACAAGACTGCGGAGGTTGACGATATAAATAAGTTCAAAATTCTTATGCTTCACGAAAATAAACTCGGAATCACATGGGTTGCAACGGAAGAAGAGCATACAGATGTACTTATCGGCAGATTTATGCCATTTGATATGGCTGAAGTTGACAGAACAATGGAATCACTCCGCAAGGACAATGACAGTATCGGCACCGAAATTCAGCGTGGCGGTCAGTTTGTGAATATTCCCGTGCGTCAGCCTCTGGGCGTTATGGTTGCAGACGGTTATGCCGCAATCGGAGACAGCGCATTTATGACAGTGCCCATCATCGGCTCAGGCATCGCAAACAGCTTCAAGGCAGCGGCAATCCTCGCAGATGCGGTCATTGCCGACAGCGATATGGCTTTCAGTGCAGAATCTCTGTGGAAATATCAGACAGAGTTTTATAAAAGAATCGGCAGTGGTCTTGCACCCCTTGCCTGTGTAAAACTTATGCTTACACGTCTTGAAGGTCATGAGCTTGACTACATATTCAGAACAGGCATTCTTAATGCAGACGATATGACAATCGGCGCAGACTCCACAAATCTTGCATCAATGCTCGGAGGAATGAAACCTGCAGATATAAAGATTAAGCTGACAGGTCTTATCAACAATAAGGTTGTGCTTAAAAAGGTTGTCAGAATGGGACTTGAGCTTGCAAAGGCAACAGTTGTTACTGCCGCAATGCCGAAAAAATATGACCGTAAAGCAGTGCTTAAATGGGTAAAACAGTACAATAGTTGTTTTAAACACTGATTTATTATAAAAAACAATCCACTCTCTTCGGAGAGTGGATTTATCATATATTGATTAAAATGTTGTCTTATGGCTTATTATCCGAACATTGAAAGGAGATAACCTGCCGCAACAGCAGAGCCTATAACACCTGCAACGTTGGGACCCATAGCGTGCATAAGAAGGAAGTTTGTTGCATCTGTCTTTGCGCCGACTTTCTGTGCAACTCGTGCTGCCATGGGAACAGCAGAAACACCTGCCGCACCGATAAGGGGATTGATTTTTCCGCCTGTAAGGACATACAGGAGCTTGCCGAGAAGTACACCGCCGACTGTTGAAAACATGAATGCAAGAAGACCGAGACCGACAATCTTGAGTGTTTCAAAAGTGAGGAATGTTTCACCGTTTGCAGTTGCACCAACGCAGACACCGAGAAGAATCGTAACGATATTCATAAGTGAATTCTGTGCTGTGTCTGAAAGTCTGTCTGTAACAGCACACTCTTTGAAGAGATTTCCGAGCATGAGCATACCGAGAAGAGGTATAACGCTGGGAAGAATGAGAGCTGTTATAACAAGAACAACAACGGGGAAGATAATCTTCTCTGTTTTTGTGACCTTGCGGAGCTGTGTCATCTTGACTGAGCGTTCTTTTTTTGTTGTGAGTGCATTCATGATTGGAGGCTGAATTACGGGAATCAGAGCCATGTATGAATATGCCGCAACTGCGATGGGTGCAAGGAGGTGTGATGCAAGTTTACTTGTAAGGAAAATTGCGGTAGGACCGTCTGCACCGCCTATGATTGAGATTGATGCTGCTTCCTGAGGAGTGAAGCCGAGAGCGATTGCAATAATGAATGCAACATAAATACCAAGCTGTGCAGCTGCACCGAGGAGAAGACTGATGGGGTTTGAAAGGAGAGGACCGAAGTCTGTCATCGCACCGACGCCCATAAAGATAAGACAGGGAAAAATACTGCTCTTGACACCGATATACAGCAGTCGCAACACACCCGAATCATACCAATGTCCGGCTTCCATTGCGCCTTCTTCAATCGCCTGCATTGTTGCAGGGTCTGAAAGGCCGATTGAGTCGAGCATTATTTCTGAGCCGGGAAGATTGGCAAGAAGAATGCCGAATGAAATGGGAACAAGAAGAAGAGGCTCGAATCTGAATTTCTTGTGGATTGCAAGGAAGAGGAATCCAAATGCAACAATAATCATAACAAGATTTCTCCAGCTTGCAACACCGGTAAACAAGGCACCGATACCCGAGGTTTCAAAAAGCCCCATTAATGTATCAATAATATTCATTTGTGGAAAGTCCTTTCTCAGATAACTGCAAGAACTTCGTCTGTGTCAACAGTTGCACCCTTCTGAGCAAGAATCTGCTTGACTGTGCCGTCTTCGGGAGCAACGATTTCGTTTTCCATCTTCATAGCTTCAAGGATGAACATAACATCACCCTTCTTTACAGCCTGACCTACAGTAACATTTACATTGAGGATGTTGCCGGGCATGGGAGCTGCAACCTTAACGCCGTCACCTGCAACTGCTACGGGAGCAGGTGCTGCTGCGGGTGCTTCGGGAGCTGCTGCGGGTGCAGCAACAGGAGCTGCAACGGGTGCTGCTACAGCAACAGGTGCTGCTGCAACGGGTGCTTCTGTGATGTTTGTGATAACTGCTTCTGATTCTGTAACTTCAACTTCGTAATTTTTTCCGTTTAATGTAACTACATATTTCATTTTTTAGTTCTCCTTTATAAGTCTGATTGATGAAAAATCAAGTCTTTCAAGCGGAATTCCGCTTGCGTCGCTTACGATTGCCATGATTACTGCTGCTGTGGGTTCGTCAACATCGATAAGTTCGACTGAATCCTGCAGACACTTTATTGAATGGAATGCAAGTCTGTTGAGGGGGATACCTGTCTGATGGCTCACAAGTGCCATGATTACAGCCGCATTTGCTTCTGAAACACCTTCGAGTCTGAGATATCCGGGTGTAACGGGAGCTACCGCAACGGGAGCAGAAGCTGTAACAGGTGCCGAGGGCTTTTCTGCAGGTGCTTCAGCTTTTCCTTCTGTCTTTTCTTTGCCGACAGTCTTGCTGAAAATCTTTGAGATCATCATGATAAGGACAGCAATGAACGCAAGAACAATAAGAACGATAACAAAGCCAACACCTGATGTCTTGAGAGTGTCACCCAACCCCAACTGCATCTGAAGAAGTGATAATGTCATTGTCTGCACTCCTTTTAAATACTCTTGATTGAATAGCTGAATGTGCGTCTTCTCTTTTCTTCTCTCTTTTCGAAGAATGCTTCAGCCTGCTGGGGGAATGCGATGTATGAAAGAACATCTTCATCGCATGTTGCTCTCTTGCCGAGATATTCTCTTGCAGCGGGGATTCCGTCAGAGAGTGTATCTGCAAAACGGCATGTGATGGGTTCTTCATCGCCGAGAACTTTCTTTACAAGTTCGGGATCGATTGTTCCGGGAGCTTTACCGTATTCACCCTTGATGTAGCCCTGGATTTCCTTTGCGATGTTCTTGTATCTTTCACCGTCAAGAACATTTTTTGTAGCCTGAACACCAACCATCTGGCTCAGAGGTGTAACAAGGGGCGGATAACCCATGTCAGCTCTTACTCTGGGAGTTTCTGCAAGAACTTCATCGAGCTTGTCCAGCTTGTTCATTGCTGTGAGCTGTGCAACAAGGTTTGAAAGCATACCGCCGGGAATCTGATAGTTAAGAGCATCTGTATCTGTTGCCATAACAACGGGATTGAGAAGCTTTGAATCGAGGCATTCAGCTCTGTAAGCCTTGAAATGCTTGTTTATATCCATAAGGAGCTTGTCGTCAAGTGAAACATCATAGCCGTACTGACGCAGCACATATGCCATTGTTTCTGTTGCAGGCTGGCTTGTGCCGCCTGACATGCTTGAAAGTGCAGTGTCGATGATGTCTGCGCCTGCTTCAACAGCCTTAAGAAGAGTCATGAAGCCCAGACCTGTTGTTGAATGAGTGTGAAGTACAAGAGGAAGTTTTACTTCTGCTTTGATAGCCTTGACAAGGTCGTATGCTTCCTTGGGACTCATAACGCCTGCCATGTCCTTGATACAGATTGACTGTACACCCATGCTTTCGAGTTCTTTTGAAATTTCAACGAACTTTTCGAGTGTGTGAACAGGGCTTGTTGTGTAGCAGATTGTACCTGATGCAATTGCGCCTGCCTTGATTGTTTCATCAACTGCAACCTGAATGTTACGAAGGTCGTTGAGAGCATCGAAGATTCTGATAACGTCGATACCGTTTTCAACGCTCTTTCTTACGAACATTCTTACAACGTCATCGGGATAGTGCTTGTAACCGAGAAGATTCTGACCTCTGAGAAGCATCTGGAGCTTTGTGTCGGGACAGGCTTCTTTGATTTTTCTGAGTCTTTCCCAGGGATCTTCACTAAGATAACGAAGACATGAGTCAAAAGTTGCGCCACCCCAGCACTCAAGTGAATAGTAGCCTGCTTTGTTGAGCTTTTCAAGAACGGGCTTGAAAGTTTCAAAAGGCATTCTCGTTGCAATGAGAGACTGCTGTGCGTCACGAAGAATGGTTTCTGTGAACTGTACTTTCATATGTGTACCTCCTGTTTAAGGTTTATTTTACTTTGTAAAGGCAATTCAATTTACCGCCATTTTATATTATATCCGATTTTAAAGGAAATGCAAGGAAAAAAATGAATTTTGATGTAGAAAAAAGTTTAAAGACGTTGTTGTTATATGTGCAATATTGCTCAGGAGGTAAAATCCTGTTGTGTTTTAACTGTCAGTCATCATTTTGTTTCTTGCATAATATGTTTTTGTATGATAAAATTGAAAATAATAATGGTGACGAACGGGTGTGTCAATATGAATAAACCAATGGATTCAAATGCTTTCAAAGATATGTTTTTAAGCACTGTCAGGACAGAAAAAACGGGAAAAATATGCAGTCTTGTCATTCCTGATTTTTTTGCAGACACGGATGGTGAATTGAAACTTTCGTTTGTTTGTACAGACGGTGTGTATTATGTTCATGATAACGGTTGTGCAGTTCGCAGATTGAAAGCAAATTGCAAAAGTGAGCTGTACAGGGAAAAACTTGAAAAGGTTTATTTTGATCGCATGGGAGACGAAAAAGTTGTCGGCAGATTTGCACAGGTTTTTCAATTTTTTCACTATATTCAAGCTTTGATATTTATTTCGAATGCTGATTTGATTGCGGATTCTATAGAAGATAAATTTTATTTTCTTGATTCTGAAGTGAATTTTCCGGATGTTGAGGCTGTTGAAGACATAGATATGTCTGAGCTTCTTGAAAAACTGAAAGAAGGCATTACTGTCGGCAGTAAAAGCAATGCTGCGGTGTGGATGGGAATCAGAACATGTTATTCTTTGAATTCAACATCAATCGGATATCTTGTGGAGCGTTTAGAAAACGGCACTTTCAAAATAAGCGACAAATGCAAAGGAAATATTGAGGGTGAAGTTTTTGAAAGCTTTTATTGGGGAAATAATAATATTTCCCGATATAGTAATTTCATAAACCGATACTGCAAAAGATTTGGCGGAGATTTTGACGGCAAGGATATCAGCGTTACAGCCTTGTCGGAAACAGATATTGTCAATTCTCTGTTTCGTTTTATTAATCTGGCAGTTCTTCTTTCAGAGTTCGGAAGATTAATAAAGTTGCCGGAACCTGATGCGAATCAATAATGAGTACACTGTATTCATGCTGAAAAAAGTGCCGTCACCGGAGTGACAGCACTTTCTTTTGTTTTACATGTATTTTCCCACAGCTTTTTTAACGGGGACTGCAATTGCCGATGCGGCAATGCCTCCGATTACTGCTTCGGGAAGTCCGTTTGTGAGAATTACCATTCCGAGGAAAGCGAGAAGCGTCTGTGACGGATCGGTAACAGACATTGCATAGTATTCCTGTCCGAAGAAAAGATAAATTCCGCCCAACACGAGAAGAGTGTTTGTCAGTGTGCCTGCAACACCTGCAACGGCTGCTGCGGCAAATTGGTTCTTGAACACCTTCATAAGTCCCTTCATCACAAGCACAGTTACAACACCGATAAGAATTCTGGGCACAAAGCAGATCAGCAATGAGCCGAAGTTGCCCGAATATTCACCGAGTGTATAAAATGGTGTGTAAAGGAATGAAAAAGCACCGGGAGCCACAAAGGTCCAGTAAATAAAACTGCACATTCCGAATGCAAGTCCCATCAGCGTACCTGCCTTCATGCCCAGAACCACAGCTGTGATGATTACAGGGACATGGGAAAGTGTCGCACTGAGCATGCCGAGTGACGGAAGTGTTCCCAGGGGTGTGAAGCAGACTATGATTTCTATTGCCAGAAGAATTGAAAACTGACACAGAAAAAGAATCTGCTTTCTGTTGTTTCTTGTTTTTGACATATATATTTCCTCCTTGCTGATGTTCCTTACAGATACATCGCAAAATATTGATTGAGTAAATGTATATTATATAATATTAAATTTTATTTCTTTCAAATATAAATTTGAGTCCGTCGAGAATCAGATCAGGGTCATGGATGATATCCATACGGCAGTATCTGATTATGTCGCCTGCAATACCGCCTGTTGCAACCACGGTCTGAACTTCTTCGCCGAGTGCTTCTTCAAGCCTTGCACAAAGCCCTTCAATCATGGCTGCCGCACCGAGAACAGTTCCCGACTGCATGCTGTCGATTGTGTTTGTGCCGATAGCACTCTGAGGAGCATCAAGAGAAATCGCAGGGAGCTGTGATGTGCCCGAAGAAAGAGCATTGAGCGAGATTCCTATACCAGCCGAAATAGTACATCCTCTGTATGTCCCTTTTGAATCAATAACGCTGATTTTGTTTGCAGTTCCCATATCGAGAACAAGACAGGGCATTTTGTATTTATTCAGAGCACCTACTGCTCCTGCCACAAGGTCTGCACCAAGCTGTGCAGGATTGTCGATTCTGATATTGAGTCCCGTTTTTACACCCGGACCGATAAGCAAAGCGGTACATCCGGTGATGGTATAAATTGCATCTTTTATAACATTTGTAAGCTCAGGTACGACGGAGCTTATTATTGCTCCTTCAAATTCATAATTCTCAGCATTGTGAATACGGAGCATGGAAGAAAGTTCCACCGCATACTGATCGGGAGTTCTTGTTCTGTCCGTTGCTGCACGTATCACAAACATAAGGTCATTTTCGTTGTATATGCCTGTTGTGATGTTTGTGTTGCCTATATCGACTGCAAGTATCATAAAATCACCGCCTTATACTATTATATATTCTTTTTTCAGTTTGTGCAAGGTTATCTATTGAACAAATTTTAATAATATGATACAATTCAGATTAGCTAAAATTTACAGGAGTTTGATTTTATATGAAAACTATCGGTTTTATCGGTTGCGGAAATATGGCTCAGCCCATAATCAGAAATGTTGCAGAAAAAAATGTTTTTAATAAAAATAATATTTATGTTTATGATATAGACAGGGAGAAACTCAGCAGTTTTTGTAAAAAAATAGAAATTAATGTCGCAGAAAGCGAATATCAGATAGCTTCGGAGTGCGATGTTGTGGTGCTTTGTACAAAACCGCAGGTTTTTCCTGAGCTTTTACCCTCAATTGCAGACGAATTGAAAAAAAACAATCCTCTTGTCGTGTCAATTGCAGCAGGAAAGACAACAGATTATATTTTATCGGTTCTTGATTATGATGCCCCGGTTGCAAGGATTTTTCCGAATCTTAATGCACAGGTGGGCGAAGCAATTTCTGCTTACACAGGGAATAAAAACGTAAGTGAAGAACAGCTTGCAAAGGTTGGTGAGATCTGTTCGTCATTCGGTGAAGCAAAACTCATGGACGAAAGTCTGTTTTCTGTTTTCGGAGTGCTTGGCGGATGTGTTCCTGCATACGCATTCTTGTTTATAGGAGCACTTGCTAAGGCAGGTGTGGCTGACGGTCTTGATGAAAATGATGCCCGTGATGTGGCTATTCAGGCAGTTCTCGGCTCTGCAAAGCTTCTGAAAGAATGCGGTGGGAATATTGAAGAGTGGGTGAGCAAAGTCTGTTCTCCGGGCGGTACAACAATTCAGGGTGTGAACTCTCTCAGAGAGTCGGATATTGATTCTGTCGTAAAAACAGCTTTTCATAAGTCTTATATGAGAGATATAGAATTGTCAGGTACAAATTGAGTTTTCAGCCATAAAAAAGGCTGAAAAAGTGTTGACAATGAATCGGATTTGTAATAAAATGAATTAAAATTGTCAAACATGCTCAATTGCAGGAACAGCAAAAAGGTCATTTTGGTTAAAATTTTTTCAATTTCTTCTTGACTTCTTGAAAGTCATAGTATATAATATCAATGTATTTTGCGGCAAGTTGCCGTGATTAAGTATGGTGTACCGAGTCTCAAGGCTCTGTATATAGAAAAAAATCAAAAGGAAGGTTCTAACAATGAAACTTGCAAAGAAAATGCTCGCAGGTGTTATCGCACTTGCAGTTGTAGCAGCTCTCGCTCTTACAGCATTCGCTGCTGCTCCCGTAGTTAGCCTCACAGCTTCTAAAGCAGTTGTTGGCGAAGAAGTAACAATCACAGTTGCAGCTAAGGACATGGCTGGTCTTGAAAGTGCTGACCTTGAGTTCGCATATGATGCAGAAGCTCTTGAGTACGTAAGCGTTAAGTCTGGTTCAACAGATTTCACACCCGCTGCTGGTAACCCCGAAGCTGGTCTTGTTACTTTCTCACTTATGTACCTTGAAACAGCTACAGCAGACACAACTCTCTGCACAATCACATTCAAGGTTCTTAAGACAGGTAACACAGACGTTGCTATGACAATCACATCATGGGATGGTACAGAACAGCCCGCAGACGTAACTGTTACAGTTGCTGCTGAAGAAAAGGCTACAACTCCCGCTCCCACAACTCCCGCTCCCACACAGCCCGCTCCTGTAGAACCCACATCAAAGGTTCCCACAACAGATGACAAGATCCCCCAGACAGGTGAAGCAGGCATAGCAGCTATCGCTGGTGTTATGGCTCTTGCAGCAGTTGCATTCGTAGCAACAAGAAAAAAGGACGAAGAATAATTTCTGACTCTTTAAACAATCAAGCAGAAGCTTGAGCATTTAATTGCAAATTAAGTTTTTCGGGATTAACACTTCGGTGTTAATCCCTTGAACTTTTTATGCACTGAAACCACTCTCAAAAAGAGTGGTTTTTATTTTTTTAGAATATTGAAAAATCAAACCTAATATGTTAAAATATACCTATCTTGAAATAAAGAGAGGTTTTTAAAATGAAAATGAAAAAAATTCTTGCAGTCATTCTCAGTGCACTTATGCTTTTAAGCATCGGTTGTGTTGCAGCTTATGCAGAAGACACAGCACTTCCTCTTTCTGCAGGACTTGAAGCTTTGCAGGGCCAGTTTGAATACGGTGAAGGTCCCGAAACAAACGGATATACCATTGACTACCGTTATTATTCTCCTGCAAAAGAAAATGATGACACAAAGTATCCTCTTGTTATCTGGCTTCACGGTATGAGTGAAGGATTGCCCGAAGGCAAGCAGATTAAACAGAACAACATCGCATACTGGACATCTGCTGAATTCCAGGCAAGATTTGAAGGCACCGAAGGTGCATATATCATGGCTCCCAGATCTCTTGAAGAGAAGCTTATATTCTGGGACGATACTATGATTTTCCCTCTCAGAGCAGCAATTGACGATTTTATAGCTGAGAATGCAGAAAACATTGATATCAGCAGAATTTATATCGGCGGATTCTCAATGGGTGGTAAAATGACACTTAAAATGGCAGTTGCATATCCCGATATGTTTGCTGCAGCATTCCCCATTTGCCCGGCATGGACACCCTCAGCAGAGCAGACAGCACTCTTCGCAGATATCCCCGTATGGCTCACATCAGGTAAGGGCGATCCTCTTGTAAATTACAGCGGTTCCGTTACTCCCACATGGAAAAATATTGCTTCAACAAACAATGCTCCCGAGCTTTGCCGTTTTTCAACTCTTTCATCAGTAAGATATCCCGACGGCTCAAAAACTTCAAGTGCTCATCACGCATGGTTTGCCGTAAACTATGATATGTTCTCAATCGAAAACGGAGATTATCCTGATATGTCAACAGTAAACGGAAACGGTGAAGTTGTTACTCTTACATATCCCAACGGTATGATTTCATGGCTTTCACAGTTTACTTCCGATTATGACGGCACTCCTGCCACAGACAGCGGCAATATTCCCGTTGATGAAAACACATCAAACCTTTTCTCTTTTGACACAATCAAGAAAATCTTCGAACCCATCATTAATTTCTTCAAGAAAATCCTTGAGATGTTAATAAAGCTTTTTTAATAACGAAAAAACAGCAGGTGCTTAAAATAAAGCACCTGCTTTGTTATGTTAAAACATCAGTTTTTTTTCTGAATTGACGAATATGAAATCAGGAAGATGATAAAAGCAACCACAACAACAGCTATGCCGGGAATGGTTTTACTGCTGACAATAAGTATACCGCCGACGGAGAAAGCCAGTCCTGTGAACGTAAACAATGTCACTATTTTTTTTGCGTAATTTTTAATGTTGAATTTTCTGGCAAAATGATGCTGTTTAATTGTTGAATTTCTTCTTTCTGTGCCCAGTGCAATTCCTGCAATTATCATCAGCACCGCAGGTACACACATTGCAATATAAATCCATGTTTCCATTAAGCTTTTTCCTCCGTTTTGTTTTTATTTGTAAATTTAATAAGCAGAAGTACAGCAAAAATCATTATAAGAGGGAATGCTGAACCTGCAAAAAGTCCTGTTTTCAGATTGTCGCTGAAAGTCTGTGAAACACTTCCCACAAGTAAAGGTCCGACCGAACAGCCTGTATCACCTGCAAGTGCAAAAAGTGCAAAAAGGGAAGCAGACGGGTTTTTCCATATTTTTGCAGCAATGCTGTAAGTGCCGGGCCACATGATGCCGACTGCATATCCGCATATTCCGCATCCTATAAGCGATAACACGGGGATGGGTGACAGGGAAATTACCAGATATCCGAAAAGGCAAAGTCCGGCACAGAAAAGCATATATTTTTCAAGGCTGAGTTTTTTGCTGAACTTTGAATATGATACTCTTGCAATGCCCATTAGCAGAGCGAAGAAACACGGACCTGCGATGTCACCTGCAGTTTTTGTGATTCCGAGTGTTTCCTCTGCAAATGCCGATGCCCATTGTGATACAGCAAGTTCGCTTGAACCTGCACACAGCATCATAATCATTATTATGTAAAACATTTTGTTTTTGAACAATTCCGAAAGCTTCTGCTCTGATTTTTCAGCTTGCGGAAAAACTTTCACGGGAACATTTGCAAAATATATGGCATTGAATGCGGGAATAAGTGCCCAGATAAACGACATTATACGCCAGTTTTCCGTTCCGAAGAAGTGAAAAAAGACGGTTGAGCCGATTACGGCAGACATCTGTCCCCAGCAATAGAATGAATGAAGCAGACTCATATGAGCTTCTTTGTTTTTTGTGGGACAAGCTTCTATAATCGGACTTGCAAGGACTTCAATAAGTCCGCCGCCGATGGCATAAAGCGTTATCGCAAGCATAATTCCGTGATATGGATTCGGCAGGATAAACGGGAAAATTCCCAGTCCTGCAAAACCCATTGTAGCACTTATATGCGCAAAAACTATCAGTTTTCTTGCTCCGATTTTATCAACAAACCGTGCAGAAATAAGGTCTGCCGCAAGCTGTACCATGAAATTGTAGGTTGAAATTATTGCAAGCTGACCGAGTGTGATACCCCATTCTTTTTGAAAGGTTATGAAAAGCAACGGTGTGAAGTTGTTGATTGTCGCTTGCGTTATAAAACTGATATAACCTGCCGCAAGGGTGTGTTTATAATTATTTTTTATGCTCATTTGCTTTGTTTTGTACTTTCCTGAGTTTCTTTTTTTACTGTTACGGTGTTGCGAAGTTTTTTCTTTTTTGCCGCAATCAGAGTAAAAATCAAGTCAATACTGAAAATGATGAGAGCTACAACAAGAATTATATTTCTCTGTTCATTTGTCAGCAGATTGTGGGTCTGTTTTACTACAAAGGGATGTATGATATAAATGAAAATACCCGTACATATTGCCCAATAAATTGAATGCTTAAGGCATATTCTGCCCTGAATGTTCAGAAATTCGTTTGAGTAGTCCCACCAACGGGCATTGAAAAGTTTTTCCATGACATAACTGGTCAGAAACTCAACAGTATTTGCAATAACAACCCCAAGCAGAATGACAATCGGGATGATATACCATGTGTAACCGAAATTATCGTAAAACGGCATGAGGCAAACCCCCAGAACAACTGCAGCTGTGCCGTAAATGGGACAAACCGGACCTTTCAGAAAACCTCTGTTTGCAATTTTTCTGTAATAAAGTGAACAGCAGACAGTTTCCAGTATCCAACCTGCAACGCTGTAGAAAAAGAAGTAAAATGCATAGTTAAGAACTGTATTCATTTTTTAAGAACCTCGCTTATGTTGTGGAATTTTTTTCTTCTGGAAGGGGACAGTTTTACCATTGATTCCTGATGTGCACAGTATTTGTCCGAAAGACAGACTATCCATCCCTCTTTGTATTTCGGCGGAGTGGGAGTAAGAGGCCACATATGCCGTTTTATAATATTTTCTTCCATTTCGGAAAGAGAAAAGAGTGCCCTTGCATTTTTCAGTGCAAATCCGGGATGACGGTAGCCGTGAAGTCTGTGAGAACCATCACCGGGGACATGCCAGTCATAGTAAAACAGATCGTGAAGCATGGCACCTCTTGTGGCTGTGACAAAGTCCAGCCCTTTTTCTTTTGTTATACGGTAGCTCATATATGCCACACTCATAATATGCTGAAGTCTTGTTATGTTTGCATGCTGAATAAAGTCAGCCATGCTCTGAAATTCAGCTGTTTCATAAATATCGTCCACGATATCGAAAAATTCGGGAGCATTTTCCTTTGTCAAAGTATAAGAACGGACATATAAATCGAATAAGTTTTTCATGTGTACACATAATCCTCCATTATAAATATATATTAACATATTGTATGCACTTTTGCAATCGTTGACAATGAGTTTTTTTTATGATACAATTATATTCACAAGTGAATCGGGCAATTGCGTACCAGTTACGAGGAAAGTCCGGGCTTCACAGAGCAGGATAACGGCTAACGGCCGCCGAGGGTGACCTTAGGGAAAGTGCAACAGAGATATACCGCCCGTTTTACGGGTAAGGGTGGAAAGGCGAGGTAAGAGCTCACCGGCGTACAGGAGACTGTACGGCCCTGTAAACCCTATCCGAAGCAACACCGACAGGAGTGGTCTGCTCGGCCATAACTCCGCAGGGTGGCGTGAGCTGTGGGGTAACTCACAGCCAAGACAGATGATTGCCTTAAATGACAAAACCCGGCTTACAGACTCACTTGTTTTTCTATCACCGCATACAATGGTATGAGGTGATTTTATGTTATATACGGTATCTCTTGCTTTATGCGTATTGCTCAGTGTTATAGGTATGGCAGCGGTATGCTACTTCATTTTCTTGCTTTTTATGAAACCGCAAAGGAATTATAAAAGCTATATCGTTTTGCCTCTTGGTGATGATGAATATGAAAACGCTTCAAGAATCGGATATGCCTATGAAAGGCTGAATCTTTTCGGTGAGGATTCAAATGCTGAGATTATCGCAATTGAAAAAGATGAAAAGCAGGAAAATATCAGAAAAATGTTTTCAAGATATAATAATATAAAATTTGCACAGATCGGTGATATGCCTGATATAATGTCCCATTTCTGGGACACATAATGGGATATAATCAGAAAAACAAGCAGATAAACAATAATTTATCGGGCTGTGCCCGACAATAGTTAGGAGTGAGGAGTGAGAAGTTAGGAGTTTATGAAGGGGCTTTGCCCCTTACCCCCATTATAATGCAGTTTGTTTGCAAATGGCGGTATATCGCAAAAATTTCTTTTTCACTAATAGAGCGATAGCGGAACAAGTGCGCAGCACTTCCGACACTCCTAACTCCCAACTTCTAACTCCTCACTCTCAGATAAAT
>JAFXLD010000088.1 GCA_017531385.1 Clostridia bacterium | reverse complement strand
CTAATCAACAGCTTTCCTACAGAATACTTGCTGAGAATATTTTCTGCCTTATCATTTAACTCTTTTGTGAAAATAGGCTCATCAATAAACAGAGGATTTTTAGCAATAAGCTCTGCACGATGTTTACGACGGGAGTCTGATGTTTCATCATCAATAAAATATCTTCTGCGATATTCATTGTCAGCAATAAAGAGGTAATATTCTGTTTCGGTTGTTTTTGTTACCCACTGTCTTGAATCATATTCAGGAGAACTATTACAACCGAGCGGTAAATCTGTCGGACGGAATTCTTCATTTGTTATTGAAAGTGTATTAAGAAACTGGTAATTAAGCTCAGTTGTATTTTGAGTTGTAAGCTTATCCATACCTGATATATACAGAGCGTGGTTATATTCTCTGCAACGCTTTAAGTATTCTGCCCAAGTCAGATTATTGTCGGTCATCCATTTAATGCCCTTGAACATACTGTCAGTAAGGATTATATCAACATCATTCGGCTTATGCTTGTTACCCCACATATCAACAATACACGGTACATCTAGTTCTGAAAGTAAACTGGCAAAATCAACTTTATGTACAACACCTTTGATGTATGGCATACGGATTTGAAATGAGTTGTGTCCCTTGGCAAGCAAGTCTGCTAATCTTGGAGAAACAAACCCTTCACCGTCAAATTCAGTAATTGTAATATCCGTAAATTTTTCTGTGCGTGTATATTTACGCATAGGGTTATTACTGCCATCATCTTCAACAGTGACGGTATTTACATTTTCTATTGTTGTTTTTGGATTTTTAATTACAATGATTCTCTTGTCAGAAAGTATGCTTTCATCATAATAGCGTGTGCCGCTTGTGAAAAGCAAAGCGTTATATGCATATAACTTACTGAGCTGACACTTACCGATAGTCATACCGAGCATCATTCTTTCACGCAAAGCATCATACACATCGGCACGAACAAAAGATAATTTACTGTCTCGGCTCATAGATGCAGAGCGTTCAAAAGCAACATATCTTTTATCTTCTTTACCAAAGTTCAAAGTTATACCTTCAGGCTTAAACATATATTCTGCAATCTGCTGATACTCCAAAACTCTGCCGACAGCCTTACGGTCAAAGATACCTGAAAAATCTATATACACAAAGACATCACGTAGCTTATCCGAAACTATGTTGGCAGCATTTGGATTTTTATCTAACACAAGCATAGCCTGATAAAAAATCGGGCAATCGTCCTGTAATGTGTTTTCAATCAGATATTCTTTTGAAGGTTCAGTTGTATCACAATAAAAGCGGTAACCATCATCAGTTTTCTGTGCCGATGTAATTAAACTTTGTGCTGATATTTCAGGTATGATATATTTTTTGCTTTTCATAGCGTTCTCCAAGATTAAAATTTAATTCAGTATATCATAACACCTCTAAAAATTCAATATCCCGCTATTTGGTAACTGCCCCCACAAATTTAAATTGTGAGGGTATTTTTATTGAGCTAAATCCACTCTTTACGGCTCAAACAAATAACGATGAAAGGAGGTTAACCTAATCCTTAAAATAAATGTTCCCGAAGAAATGTACGACGGCTTTGATAAAGGTCAGACAGGTATTCTTACACTTGCAGACGGGGACTTATACAGTTTTGAAATTGAATAAAAACGCAGAAAGATTGAGTTACGGCTCAGTCTTTTTTTTATTGAAACATGAAAAAAACCTTGGTGCAACAAATTGTTGCTTTACATTTTTTTGTTATTTTTATATATTTTGATTGAAAGGTGGTGCTTTTATGAACACACAAACTAAAAAGTCAACACAGATTTTCCAAGGTATTTTTACCGGTATCGGCATGTGGATTTTCGGTCATCTGTTATCGGGAAGACTTGCTTTTGTTGAAAATATTGAACTATATCCCACAGGACCTCTTGTTATTTTGTTTCCGTTTGTTTTTGCGGGAGTCTGCATATTGATTGCAAAACATTCTGTCGGGGCAGGCAAAGACACATATTTTATAACATCAATGATTTGCTTCTGGGTGCCTGTTTTATGTCTGATAATATCAATGTTGCTCGGTTTTGCTATGGAAATAAATGTGCCCGTTATTTCGCACATTTTTGATATTCTGCAACTGATATTCATTTTTCCGTCTGTTGCGACATTGTCAATATATTATCAGTTCCTGTATTCAATAGGCACAGACGCAGACGGTATAGTGCTGATTCTGATAAGTGTTGCGTATCTTGTGCCAATGATTGTCGGAACGATTGTTTCAATAAAGATTTATAAAGATGAATTTTAAAAGGTGAAAATCTCTTTTCAGAGAATAATTTATGAATAAAAAACCGAAGTTTTGCTGAAAACTCCGGTTTGTTTTTTTGTTAAATTTCGGGTTTGAAGCTTGGCATAAGTTCAAGTTTGAACAGGTTTGCTTTGTGCTTTCTGTCGATGATTTCTTTTTTCTGCAGGTCTTCGATTTTGCCTGTACGGATGTAAACATCAAGCTCAGCGTAAGTGAAACCGAGATTTTCTTCGTCCGTTTTTCCGCACAGTCCGTCTATCGGAGTTTTATCCACCAATTCTTTGGGAAGACCTAAAAGATAGCCGATTTCTTTGACTTCTGTCACAGTGAGATTGGAAAGGGGAGAGAAATCGCCCACGGAATCGCCGTATCTTGTTGAGTATCCGACCCAGTCTTCCGAAAGATTACAGGTGTTCACAACTCTTCCGTTGCAGCTTTGTGAAACGGCATAGAGAGTTGTCATTCGGATTCTCGGGGGAATATTCTGAACGGTCTGACTTGTGATTTCAAGAGCTTCGGGCATATTTTTCAGCATGGCGTCAACAGTATCTTTGATGTTTATGACATAATGCTTTATTCCGAGATGATTTACGAGCAGATGTGCCATGTCAATATCATGCTGCTGACCCTGTGGCATCAGAACACCGATAACTCTGTCTTTGCCCAATGCTTCAACACACAGTGCAGCCGCAATTGAGCTGTCTTTACCGCCTGAAATGCCTACAACTGCATTGCAACCGGGACCGTTTTTTTCAAAAAATTCACGTATCCATTCCACACATTCATTTTTGATTCTGACTGCATCAAACATTTATAATCACCACTTATAGCGTTTGTTTTTTAAGTTTGTTTATGTATTGATGATATCACCGCATAATAAATAAGTCAAGAAATTTTATACAGACTTTCCTGAATCTTCGGAAGCCACCAGATTTTATAACCTGCTTTTGTCGGGTGGATATGGTCAACAAGATAAAGATTTTTTTCGTCTTCGGTTATTGAGTTTATCTCCGAATCATTCCAGAAATCTATTACAGTAATATCCCATTTCTTCTGAATTTCAAGAAGCAGTTCAACCATTTTTCCGTAGTATTCGCTGTCGTACTTTGCCTGAGTATAGAAAACAACGGGACAATCCCATGTTTCTTTTGCATATGCGATTATATGCTCTATGGCACCTGCGACGGTCAGTGTGTCAAAGCTGTTTATATCAAAGTTGTCGGCAATCTTACCGAGTGGCATTTCTTTGGTTGCGTCATTGGTTGATAACTGACAGACAAAAGCAGCGGCTTTTATATTCTTATCAATTGTTTTCATTCTTGAAACGTAAGAATTGTTTTTTACATCCACAAGTGTTGTTCCCGAAACAGCTTCTTTTACTGCTGTTATGCTGTCGGTTACTTCAAGGAAATCAGCAAAGCTTACACCCATTGAGCCGTAGCCGTATGTAACAGAGCTACCCAGGAAAATAATTGTTTTGCCCTTAAGCGGACTTGACTGTAAACTTTTAGTATTTTTAAGGTCATATTCGCCGTAGTTGCCTTCTGAAAATAAGCCGAACATATTTCCCACATAACCTCCTGCAATGATGATTGCAACTGCCAGAACAACAGAAACAAAACTTAAGATTTTCTTTTTCATTGTATATCTCCCGTGAGTTAATCTATGGTTTTATCTTATCATACCGGGAAAAACAAATCAATGAAATTTTCTTTTAAAAATTTATGTTATAATATAAATGATGATTATTTATCGCAAAAAAATTGCATTTATGGCAGATTTATATTATTCTGATCGAATATATTAACGGAATTGCAATTCTAAGTACATGAAAGGAGCAGATATATGACTCAGGAAGATGTTCTTGCACTGATGAAGTCAGATCCCGAAAAGGGGATGAAGTTTGTAACGTGGCAATACACTGCTCTGGTATATAAAACGGTTCTTCACAAGCTTTCGTCTATATGTTCCATGGAAGATGTTGAAGAAACCGTCAGCGATGTGTTTCTGGATTTTTATAAAAACCATGCTTCCGTTGATTTGTCAAAGGGTTCTCTTTCATCATTTCTGATGATTCTGGCACAGAGAAGAGCTGTTGATGTTTTTCGCAAAAAAATCAGGCAACAGAACATAGATACGCTTTTATCCGAAGAGGAGAACAAAAATGCAGAACGCACCGAAGATACTGCACTGAAAAATGAGGAACGCAGTATTCTGATTAACAGTATTCTGGAGCTTGGCGAACCCGATGCCACAATTATTTTCCGTAAGTTTTATTTCGGTGAAACATACGAAGAAATCGGAAACAGACTGGGACTGAGTGCAAATGCGGTAAACAAGCGTTATCTTCGCTCCATTGAAAAGCTGAGTATTATGATGAAAGGAGAGATTTTCAGTGATTGAAAAGAAACTGGACACATTGTTTTCAGAATTGACTGAAGAGGAAGTCAATACAATAAACAAATCTCAGATAAATACGGATTGTGAGCTTGATCCGAAAATAATCTCAAGGATTTCGGAAAAAGTACAGGCAAAAACGGGAGTAGATTACACATATAACAGTGACAAGAAAGCTAAAAAGTTTGTCGGTGGCAAAAAACTCCGGAATGCATTGATTGCGGCTGTGATCGTTCTTTTATTTGCAGTCAGTGCAGGTGCGGCTTATCAGTTTATGTTGCCCGATGGTCTGAATGAACAACTTGAGCTTCATGAAATGAATATTAAAACCGTTGTTGATATTGACAAGGCTGATGAAAACAGCGTCAGAACAGTGCAGAAGACGGTCAATAAAAATGGTTATACCGTTAATTTTGAAGCAATTGTAGATGGCTATGTGATTCTTCCTGATATTGTAAAAGCCCTCAGAGGACTTGATACTTCCGAAGAAATCAGGGAAGACAGAATTTATGCAGTTATGACCATTACCCGTGATGACGGAAAGAGTGTTATGGCACCTGACGGTCATATGCCCGGATGCTTCTGCTGCGATGCAGTATTTGCTTTTGATTTTACGGTTGCTGTAAAAGGTTTTGCACCGAACTCAGTAATGTTTACGGGAACACCATGGCATTATGAGGAAAACAATGTTCTGTATTATCTGTGTGACATTACCGATACGGCAAAGTTTGCAGACCGTGACCTTTCAATCATTCTTTACGGTGAAAAAGAAGGAACATACGGTACAATAGTCCGTATGGATGAAAAGGGCGAATATTATTTTGTTGACACTTATGACGGAATGGGTGCAATATTTGATTTTGACCTTGATGACTCACTTGCAGACCCCGAGGCTGTTGCAAAGGATATTGCTGAAAGACCTTATGTTTACGTGACTGACCCTGATTACACTCTGGCTGACGAAATGATTGCTAAGGATGAAGCGGTCAAAAAGATGGATTTGTCTTATGCGATAGGAAATCACAGATGGTACGGCTGGGATCCCCTGCAGTTCGGTGATGTTCCCTATGCAGAAACATTCATTGAACTTTTCAAAAACAAGTCTGAGCTTGAAAAAACAGATCCGGACACATTCAGACAGATGACAGAAGAAGCAAGTGCTGTTTTTGAAGAAGCATATCTTGCTGAAATTGAAAGAATTGCAGGAAAGCCCCTTGATGAACTCACAGATGATGAACTCAATAACCTTGCATACGAAACGGAAGAAGCAAGAGCCGAGCTGGAAAAAGTAAAAGCAGATTTTCTCAGAGAAAAGCTTGATTTTATTAAGCTTGAAGACGGAAGTGAGTATTGTTATATAGACGGTTTTGCATTTCTTTACATTCCCGCAGGCAGTGAATATGCACAGGTTGTTATCGTTTACGGTGACAGAATTGTCATAAGTCTTGACTGTACCGAGCATTGTTTAATAAATATATTTATTAACAGAATGGATGAAAATGCAATCCCTGCAGATATGTATTTATACTGGTACCTTTTCGGTGTGGATGAGGACAGCAGATATGCAAAGCTCTATAATGAAGAAGATTTCAAGCTTCATTCACAGAACCTAAATAGTGAACAGGATGCAATTTTCAGTCTTTTAACAGAATTTAAATATTTCGACGGTACTGTGGAAGTAATCCGCAAGTAACACATAACCCAAACAATCCAATACAGAGGAGCAGATTCCGGTCTGCTCCTTTGTGCTGTGTTTTATGAAAAATCGGGTGTATTTGTGGGCGGCAGACAGGAACGGTTTTTGCAGATATAATAGGTCGTTTTGTTGTTTATGAGCGGGTATTCACGGATTTCGGAAATAACAGAAATATTTGCAAAAAACGGCAGATTTCCTTTTATCCGTGAAAGTTCATTTGAATCTTTCGGAACAACCGTAATGTGTGTCGGCGGATTTTCATACATCAGCACACCTGTCAGAAACATGCTGTAACCTGAAGGATAATGCTGTGCCTGTGATGACATAAATTCCCTCTGTTTTTCGCAAAGGTCATTGTATCCGTCTTTTTCCGTCAGCTGATAAAGTCTTACAAAATTGTACATCATAACGGAATTTCCGCTCGGTATTGCACCGTCATAGGTGTCCTTCGGGTTTATAAAAAGCTCTGTGTTGTCCTTTTCACAAAGATAAAAACCGCCGTTTTCAATGTCTTCAAACCTTCTGACAGTTTCACTGCAAAACTCTTCTGCTTTTTCAAGATAACTTTTATCCATGGTGGAATTGTACAGCTCGGTGAGAGCCGCAACATAAAATGCGTAATCGTCAAGAAAACCGTATGAGGAGCTTTTTCCGTCACGGTAGCTTGTGAAAAGCTGTGACTCCCTGCAAAGATTTTTTTCAATGAATTGCTGAGCTTTTTGAGCCGCTTTCAGATAGTCTTCATTTTCTGACACTCTGTAAAGGATCGCCAGTGCCGCAATCATCATGGAATTCCATGACAGCAGAATTTTATCGTCAAGATGAAGTGCAGTTCTCTTTTTTCTGAAATCATAAAGCTGTTTTATTTCATCTTCAAAATCTGTGTTCAGATCACCGTTTTTCAGAAGATTCGGAATGTTCACACCCTCAAAATTTCCCTTTTCGGTTATGTCAAAAGCTTTTGCAAACCTCTTTCCTTTTTCTTCTCCCAGAATATCTATGATTTCACTGAAAGAAAAGGTGTAATATTTCCCCTCAACTCCTTCGCTGTCGGCATCCTGTGCACTGAAAAAGCCGCCGTCTTCATGTGTCATTTCACGAAGAACATATAAAGCGGTTTTTTCGGCTGTGTCGAGATAAATTCTGTTGTCCGTTACGCTGTAAGCCGCCGAATATGCGATTATCAGAAGTGCATTGTCATACAGCATTTTTTCAAAATGAGGTGCAAGAAAATATTTGTCGGTGGAATATCTTGAAAAGCCGTAGCCGATATGGTCGAAAATTCCGCCTTTCCGCATTTGCAAGAGTGTTTTTTCTGCGGCTTTCAGAGTGTCGGCGTTGCCGTGAATTTTTGAATACAACATCAGAAACAACAGGTTGTGAGGTGTCGGGAATTTCGGTGCAGAACCGAATCCGCCGTGTGTTTCATCAAAAGTACGCAGGAATGTCTGAACGGCTTTTTCCGTCAGATCGATATTCTTTATTTTTGTTTTTTTCATGTCAGTATTTTTCAGATGCTTTATAATTTCATTTGCAGAGTGAAGAAGTTCAGCTTTGTCGCTGTTCCACCTGTCTGCGATTTCAAGAAGCAATTCGGAAAAGGAAGGCATTCCGTACCGTGGAGAAACGGGAAAATATGTGCCTGCAAAAAACGGTTTTATGTCCCATGTCATAAAAATACTCATGGGCCAGCCGCCGCTTCCCGTAAGTGCCTGACACACCGACATATATACGCTGTCAATATCAGGGCGTTCTTCACGGTCGACCTTTATTGAGATGAAATAATCGTTGAGAATATTTGCAGTTCTGTTGTCTTCAAAGCTTTCATGTGCCATAACATGACACCAATGGCAGGTACTGTAACCTATGCTCAGAAAAATTGGTTTGTTTTCTTTTTTTGCTTTTAAAAATGCCTCTTCACACCAGGGAAACCAGTTTACGGGGGTTTCTGCGTGCTGAAGCAGATAGGGACTTGTTTCATGTTTTAGTTGATTGCTCATTTTTGCCTCCTGTTATTTACTTTTTTCATATTTTATGCTATTATCAAACATATAAACAGCAAAAGGAGATCTTAATTATGCCCTTTATTGATTCAAAAATAACAACAACGGTAGCACCCGAAAAGAAAGAAATCATCAAATCAGAGCTTGGCAAGTATATGGCTGTTCTCGGCAAGTCCGAGACATATCTTATGGTAGGTATTGAGGATAATTATGACCTGTGGATGGGCGGAAAAAAGCTTGAAAAGGGAGCTTATGTTTCCGTAAGTCTTTTAGGAAATGCATCTTCCGAAGCTTATGAAAAGCTTACGGGCAAAATCTGTGAGCTTTTTGAAAAGGAACTCGGAATCCCCGGTTCAGCAGTTTATGTGACATATCATCCCGTTTCCGACTGGGGTTGGAACGGTTCAAATTTCTGATGGCAACTTGTAACATCTGTCCGAGAAAATGCAATGTTGACAGAACCTTAAAAACAGGTGTCTGCGGAGTTTCCGATACCCTTAAAATTGCAAGAGCTGCGGCACATTTCTGGGAAGAACCCTGCATCAGCGGAACAGGCGGTTCAGGCACTGTTTTTTTCAGCGGCTGCAATATGAAATGTATTTTTTGTCAGAATTATGAAATAAGCTCAGGCTGTTTAGGCAAAGAAATAACGGTTGAGAGACTTTGTGAGATTTACGGGGAACTTGTTGACGGCGGTGTGCATAATATAAATCTTGTAACACCCACTCATTATGCAGAGAAAATTCTTCAGTCGCTTGAAAAACCGTTGCCTGTTCCCGTTGTTTACAATTCAAGTGGGTACGACAGCACCGAAACTCTGAAAAAATTTGAGGGAAAAATTCAGATATATCTTCCCGATATGAAGTATATGGATTCTTCTCTTGCAAAAAAATATTCACTTGCGCCTGATTATCCCGAAAAAGCCAAAGATGCTATCCGTGAAATGTTCCGTCAGGTGGGAGAAGTCGTTTCTGATGAAGACGGAATAATGCAGAAAGGTGTTATTATCCGCCATCTGATGCTTCCCGGAGAAGTTGAGAACACCCTTGATGTGATTGATTGGGTTTCGTCCGAATTTGACGACAAAGTGATTTTCAGCCTTATGAGTCAGTTTACACCGAATAAAAATTGCAGTATTTCCGAACTTCAAAAAACAGTTTCCGAAGAGGAATACAACAAGGCAGTTGATTATATGTATCTTTGCGGTATGGAAAATGCCTATGTGCAGGATTTTTCCTCTGCAAAAAAAGAATATACACCGCCGTTTGATTTAAGCGGTGTGTAAAAAACTTATTGGTCGGCAATTATGAAATATGAAAACACAACAAAAGCAAAATTCATTTCCCGTCCCAACAGATTTATAGCTCTTGCTGAGATTGACGGTAACGAAACGGTCTGTCATGTGAAAAATACGGGCAGGCTGAAAGAATTGCTGAAGAAAAATGCGGTTGTTTATCTTCAGGAAAGCTCAAATCCGTTGCGGAAAACAAAATATGACCTTATTGCCGCTGAAAAAGACGGAGAACTTTTCAATATTGACTCACAGGCTCCGAATATTGCTGCAGGGGAATATTTCAGAAAGGTTTTTCCCGATTGTACTGTGCGTTCTGAGGTGAAGTACGGCAACTCCCGTTTTGACTTTTTCATTGAGGGTAAAGGCAGAAAAATCTTTGCCGAGGTCAAAGGCGTTACTCTCATAAAAGACGGTGTTGCGCTGTTTCCCGATGCGCCTACGGACAGGGGTGTAAAACACATCAGGGAGCTTATTGAATGTACAAAAGAGGGCTATGAAGCATATATTCTGTTTGTGATACAGACAGAAAAAGCCGAAGTTTTTTCGCCCAATGACGAAACTCACAGACAGTTCGGTGATACTTTGCGTGAAGCAGAAACGGCAGGAGTGAAAATTCTTGCTGTAAACTGTGATGTTACACCAGATGAAATGACTATCAATAAAGAGATTGCAATAAATTTACGGAGGAAAGAAAAATGAAACTGTCGCTTATTCCCGCACCTTATGAGATTTCATATCTTCCCGGCTTTTCAAAAGCTGATGCACCTGTTGAAATGCAAGAGGACCGCAGATTAAAAAACGAAAGCTTTGTTATTCATATTGACGGCAGAATCAGAATCAGGGCATCCTCCGAAGCGGGATTTTTCTATGCAAAAAATCTTCTTGAACAGATAAAATTCCAGTGCGGACAGAATATTCCCAATGTTCATATCAAGGATATGCCGAAATATTCTTACCGTTCATTTATGATAGATTCATGCCGTCATTTTGTGACAACCGATAATCTTAAAAGAATGATAGACCACTGTGCAAAGCTCAGATTCAATGTCTTTCATTGGCATCTTTCCGATGATCAGGGCTGGAGAGCCGAAATAAAAAAATATCCCGAGCTGACTGAAATCGGCTCGGTGCGATACGGCAATCATTTCGGCAGTGAGCAGAATGATGAAGTTCATTCGGGATTTTACACTCAGGATGAAATGCGTGAAATCGTGAAATATGCTCATGAAAATCACATGATTGTCGTGCCCGAAATCGATATGCCCGGTCATGTGTCAGCACTCCTTGCATCAATTCCGTCGCTTGTGTGTGGTGACAAAAAGGTTGAAATCAAAACAAAGCCCGGAATTTTTAAAGATATCGTATGTGCAGGTAATGACGAAAGTTATGATATCCTTTACGATATACTTGACGAAATCTGCGAGATTTTCCCCGATGAGTATATTCATATCGGCGGTGATGAAGCTCCCAAAGAGCAGTGGAAACATTGTGAAGACTGTCAGGAGCTTATGAAAAAAGAAAATCTTGCAAATGAAGAGGAACTGCAGGGTTATTTCATAAACCGCATAAAAAACTATCTTTCACAGAAAGGCAAAAAGGTCATAACATGGAATGAAAGTCTGAACGGCGGAAATCTTGACAAAGATGTTACCGTGCAGATGTGGATGGACAGAAAAGGACTTTCTGCAAAAAGCGGAAATCCGATAATAGTGAGCGATTTTTTCCATATGTATATGGATTATCCCTATTCAATGACACCGCTGAAAAAAGTGTATGAATACAATACGGATATAAATTCACACGTTATCGGAACAGACGTGCCCATATGGACAGAATATGTTAAAAATATTGAATATATGGAATATATGTGCTTTCCGAGATATATTGCCGCGGCACAGTCTGCATGGAGCAGAAATAAATTTCCCTATGCTCAGTTCAGGACACAGCTTGTTGAGTTAACAGACTATTTCGGCATCCCCAATGCGGCAAAGGCAGATGAATGGGATCCGAAACCGTTGACAAGACTGACAGAGGTCATAAAGCATTTCGGCTCAATAGCTCCCGTTGAAGCGATAAGAAAACATTTTACACACAATAAAGATTAAACATGATATCACAGTAACTGTCGTCTTATGACGGCAGTTTTTCTTTTTTTGCATAAGAAAGTAAAAAACTGACAATGCTGAAATAAAACATAAGGAGGATTTTGCAATGAAACAAAAAGACCGGAACAAAAAATACAATATCCGTCTTCCTCAGAAAAATAAAAACGGATGTTATGAAATGAGGCTTGAAAGCATAGGCGGTCTGGGAGCAAATTTATGCGGAAAATTGCTCGGTGAACTGGGAGCTGCTTATCTCGGATTCAATGCGGCGGCTTTTTCAAGCTACGGCTCCGAAAAGCGTGGCTCTGCGGTTAAATCATATGTCCGTTGGAGTGAGCCCGAAAGGGAAATTCTCCACAACAGCCCTGTTGAGCATCCGCATATGCTTGTACTGTTTCACGGTGCGATAGCAAAAACACAACCTGTCACGGCAGGTCTCGGCGATGAATGTACAGTTGTTGTGAATACTCATGAAGACCCCGAAAAAGCAAGGGATTTTCTTCGGCTTCATGCAGGTACTGTTTATTGTGTGGATGCTCTGGAACTTGCACTGCAAAGCAAAAGCCGAATAAACATGGTGATTCTCGGAGCTATTGCAAAAGCTTCGGGTTTTATCCCGTTGGAGTCGGTAAAGGCAATTGTTTCGGATACTCTCGGAAAAAAGTATCCTGCAATGCTCGAAAGTAATCTTGCAGGTCTTGAGCAGGGCTTCGGCGGTGTGAAAAGTAAAACTTTCAAGCCCGACGGTAAATATGATCCGGTACCGTATAAGGAATCAAAAAGCAAATGGGGTTATGAGAATGCGCCCATTGGTGGTGCAAATCCGCAGATCGGCAGTACGGTTTCAAATGATCTTTCACCCTCAAGAGAAGGTTATATTCCGTTGTTTCTTCCCGAAAAATGTATTCATTGCGGACTGTGTGACACCACCTGCCCCGATATGGTTTTTCAGTTTTTGCCGGGTGAATACAAGGGCAGACCGACAATGATGAATAACGGACTTGATTATCACCATTGCAAAGGCTGTCTGCGGTGTGTTGATGTGTGTCCCACGGAAGCACTGGTCACAGGAAAAGAAATTGAACATCCCGATCCTGAATGGTTTGTTCGGAACAAAGATCTGATTGCGGAAAATCTTGATTTTGAAGCTGCAGGTGCAGATCCGTGGATCACAGGTGAATCGTATCTCAGTGAAAAAAGAGTGGACGGAGGATTGATGTAATGGAAAAAGCAGAGCAGAAACTGTTGTTTGAAAGCGGAAATGAAATGGCAGCATATGCCGCAAAGCAGATAAATTATCATGTGATGGGATATTATCCGATTACGCCATCCACTCAGATTGCGGAATACCTTGATCAGATGAAAGCAGACGGTGAACACACCATTGCACTGATGCCTGCCGAGGGTGAACACAGTGCCGCAGGCATATGCTACGGTGCATCGACAGGCGGCGGCAGAGTTTTTAATGCCACATCGGCAAACGGACTTCTTTATGCTCTCGAGCAGTTGCCTGTTCAGTCGGGAACAAGAATGCCCATGGTGCTGAATATTGCCTGCCGTACCGTTTCGGGACCTCTTTCCATCAAGGGTGATCACAGCGATCTGATGTATACGCTTAATGCAGGATGGATAATTCTTTTTGCCGAATCTCCTCAGGAGGTTTATGACTGTAATATCTGTGCTCTGAAGATTGCGGAAAAACTCAGACTTCCCGTTATTGTTGCCTTTGACGGCTTTTTTACAAGCCATCAGAAGCGTAATTGCAGTGTGTTTGCTTCAGACGAAACCGTGCAGGAATTTATAGGTCCTGTTACGGATAACCCGGGTGCACTTGATACAGAAAATCCCGTAACAATCGGTTCTTATATGAATGAACCTGATATTCTCAACAATAAATATCAGCTTCACCTTGCAATGGAAAAGGCACGGACAGTTATTCCCGAAGTTTTTCGTGAATATGAAAATTTGTCGGGAAGAAGAACCGATATTATCAAGTCATATCAGACCGAAGATGCGGAAATTCTGATGTTTGTGCTCGGCTCTGCATATCTTACGGCAAAATCTGCGGTTGACAGGCTCAGAGCAGAGGGTAAAAAAGTCGGAGTATTTACACTGGGTGTTATCCGTCCGTTTCCGTCGGAAGAAATTGCGTTGCTTTGTAAAAATGTAAGAACCGTCATCATTGCAGACAGACAGGACAGCTACGGTGCAAATGGCGGAAATATGTCTCTTGAAATCCGTGCCGCACTTCAGCAAAAGGGACTTACACCTAAAGTTTACAGCAGAATTTACGGTCTGGGCGGTCGTGATTTCTTTGAAGATGATGCCGTGGAGCTTTTTGAAAGTTGTTATAAATCTGATGTACCCGATTTTGATTATATCGGCATTTATCCCGGTCAGACGGATTATAAACCTGACCCCTATTTCAAGCCTGTGACAAGCAGTGAAAATCCGAAACTTATCGAATGTACCGAGGAAAACGGAAGAGTAACGGTAACGGGCGCAACTGTCCGTGATACCACGGCAAGACCGAAGCGTCTTGCACCCGGTCACGGTGCCTGCCCCGGATGCGGTATACCTGTAAATGTGAATCTTCTTCTGCGTGGAATCGAGGGGAATGTTGTTCTTCTGTTTCAGACAGGTTGCGGGATGGTCGTGACCACAGGTTACCCCAAAACTGCATTCAGAGTGCCATATGTGCATAATCTCTTTCAGAACGGCGCCGCAACTATTGCAGGTCTTGCGAAAATGTATCATCAGAAGCAGGAAAGGGGAGAAATGCCGAAGGGTGACATCACATTTATCATGGTCAGCGGTGACGGCGGAATGGATATCGGCATGGGCTCGGCTCTCGGTACTGCACTCCGTAATGATCACGTTATTCTTTTTGAATATGACAACGGAGGTTATATGAACACCGGCTATCAGTTGTCCTATTCAACTCCGATGGGTGCAAAAAGTGCAACATCGCATCTGGGCTCAGACCAATGGGGAAAGGATTTTTTCCACAAGGATATGCCTCGCATCATGGCTGCTACGGGAATGTCTTACGTTGCAACCGTGGCTGAATCCGACCCTGCCGATTTTATCAAAAAAGCGGCAAAAGCTCAGCATTATGCAAAAAATCACGGAACTGCATATATAAAATGTCTGTCGGCTTGTCCTCTGAACTGGGGAGATAAACCGAATACGGAACGCAGAGTAATTTCTGCAGCTGTGAACAGCTGTTATTTTCCTCTTTATGAAGTTGAACAAGGCTGTACAAGGCTTTCGTATGATCCCGAACAGAAAAACAAAAAAATTCCCGTTTCCGATTGGCTCAAACTGATGGGCAGAACAAGGCATCTGTGCAATGAGGACTATCAGCAGATAAGAGAAAATATTCAGCGTGAAATTGATAAACGCTGGATAAGACTCAAGGCTCAGGCTGAACACCCCATTCTGTAAATCACAAAGCGATACTCCGCTGTTGCAGGGTATCGCTCATTTTTTTACTTATGTTCAGAATTGACAGTTAAAAATGCTTCTTGCAAGACATGCCAGGGATGTTACAGTCAGGGTGAAAAATGCAAACAGCAAACCTGTGAGGACAGATCCGAGCAGACCTGCCGTTGCAATATCTGCGAGCACAAGAATAAGTGAAAACAGAACCGTGCCCAGAACACCCGTTATCAATGCACTCAGTGCAGAACATAAACAACCGTCAGTTTCCTTCTTGTTGACAAAAGGTGCAGTAAGAAGTGCTGTGGCAAGGGATATCAACGCCACACCGAAAAATATCCACAGCACAAACTGAGGGACTGCTATTGTCAGTGAAAAGTTAAGAAATGCAGTGACCACACCCACGATTACGCTTGCAATTAATGCGAAAACAGTACAGTCGCATCTGCTTTTACAACCGCATATATTCATTTATATCACCTCCCATGACAATATATGCAGAACTCTCCGGACAAGTGACGGACATTAACAAACTGCAAAACTGCAACATAGCATGTACAAAGGTGGTGAATAAATGCAAGAAAAAATTTATAACAGAGCAGCGGCAGTGGCTTATGCACGGAAATGGGCACTCGGCAGAAATCCGGATTATTACAACTTTGAAAATATCGGCGGAGATTGCACAAATTTCGCATCTCAGTGCATTTTTGCAGGTGCGGGAGTAATGAATTACACACCCGATGTGGGATGGTATTATCGTTCACTTTATGACCGTGCTGCAGCATGGACAGGTGTTGAATATCTTTATCGTTTTCTTGTAAACAACAACTCGGTAGGCCCTTATGCACATGAAGTTTCACAGGATGAAGTAATGCCGGGAGATATTGTTCAACTGGGAAGAAGTAACGGCGATTTTTTTCATACACCCGTAATTATTGCCGTAAATCCCGTAATTCTTACGGCTGCCCATACATACGATGCTCTGGATAAACCGCTGTCTTCTTACAATTATGATATACTGAGATTTCTTCACATTGACGGTGTGAGAACATGGTAAAAAATAATTGTAAAAGTGCTGAAACTCTGATATAATGAAGAAAAATAAGTTCGGGAACGGGATAAAAATGAAAGTTATGACATTCAACATTCAGCATTGCCTGAATTACAAAAAACAGGTTATTGATATTGATTTTTTTGCTGATGCGATAAGAAAATATGATCCGGATATCTGCGGTCTGAATGAAGTCCGTGGTGAGGGACCCCTTGACGGTTATACGGATCAGACAAATGCTCTGGGTGATAAGCTCGGTTGGAACAGATATTTCGGAGAAGCAATAAAAGTCAGAAAAACCTCACCTTACGGCAATGCAATTGTGAGTAAATATAACTTCATATCGGCAGAAACCGTAAAAATTCCCGATCCGAAGTTTAAAATTGAAAGAGCATCATATGAAACGCGGTGTATAGTAAAGGCTGTTGCGGAAATTGACGGACAGGATATATGTTTTCTTGTTTGTCATATGGGACTTGCAAAAGGTGAACGCAAAAATGCCGTGAAAACCCTTTGCGATCTGATTGATGAGCTTGACATTCCCGTCGTTCTGATGGGTGACTTCAATACAGAACCGGATGATAAAGTTTTTTCTCCGTTATTCCAAAGACTCAAAGATACTGACGAAAATGCACAGATACGCAACATGGGCACATACCCATCCGATAATCCGAAAACAAAGATAGACTATATTTTATACAGAGGTCTGAAATGCAGAAGTGTGAAAACAATTACAGAAGTGTTTTCCGACCATTTGCCGATAATCGCAGAATTTGAAACACAATGATTCGTTTTTTTTCTGAATCATTGTGTTTTTTTGAGGTTTAAATGTGAATTTTTTGTAAATTTTTTCTTATTTATTTTTTATTTCTTGTAATTTAATTTTTTATTATATATAATAATTAGTACAGTACGATGAATTATGCTGTATTTTTGTGCACAATTCAGCGAAAGGAGACTTTCAAATGCTCACGAAAGTAAAAACAACATCAAAAAAAGCTTTCAGCGTATTACTTGCTTTTGTAATGTGCTTCACAGCTTTTGCCGTTTGTATGCCTGTTGTTGCTGATGCAATCGCAGTGAACTCATACGTCTACGGCAGATACTATTACTATCCCGCAGGAACTCAGTTCATTTCGTCTATCCGTTACGGTCAGGCAGAAAAGAGTGCCGATGCCAATTCAGGGGCAACTCAGGACGGTCATACAAGACTTGATACTGACTTCAACAGCGGTGTTTCAGGCAAGGACTACATTTATCTTGGTTATAAAACATCGACGAACATTAACGATGCCATAGCTACATATTTCCGTAACACTCATTCGGTTGATACTGACACAACAACATTTTCTGTTAACGGAAAAACACTTAGCTTTACACGTACAGGCATTAACACTTCCGGTAAGAAGGATCTTAATGCTGATGCAGGCGGTGACTACATTTACCTTTACGCAACAAAAGATCCTCAGGCAGGTCTTCCCGTTACTGCTATTGCAGCAAGTTCATCAGGTGATCCCGGTTCTCAGGCTCCCGGTGGATACTACACGGTTGAAAGAGATAACTCCGGCACAATTTCTGACTGTAATGCTGGTGCCGGCGGTGACTATGTATACATTTACTTCAATAACACATCTGCATACACCGACGTTACAAACCAGATGCTTCGTCTTAAGGAAGCAGTTGCAACGGCAGCAAAACTCAGCAACCAGAATTCTTATACATCATCCACATGGCTCACTTACAGCACTGCTCTTGCTGAAGCTAACAGAATAGTAGGACTTTACAACAATGCTTATCAGGCAGGTACAGCTTCTGCATCAGAAATCACAAATGCTGCAGCTGCTCTTGAAAAAGCCATCCTCGGTCTTCAGGGTATTGTAAGATTTGATGCTTCAGCAAACGGTGGATCAACTACAGCAACAGAATACTCTGCACTTACAGGAGATTCAGCAACAATGTCAGTACCCACAGGTAACTATACTGCAACAAAAGCAGGTCATACTTTCCTCGGTTGGAATACTGATAAAAATGCAACAACCGGATACAAGAACAACATAAGTGTTCCCGTAGGTGCAACTCTTTACGCTATATTCTCAATCAACACCTATAACGTAACTTTTAAGAATACACTCACCAATCAGACTGTAAAGACGGAGAATGTTGCCCACGGTGGAAACGCAACAGCTCCCGAAGTTGAACAGATCGTAAGAAATAACGCAGATACCCACTATGAATTTAAGGGGTGGGACAAAGGTTATTCAAACATCACAGCAGCGTTGACTGTAAACACAATTTACGAAGCTGTAAATCATACATATGAGCTTACAAGTGAAACAACTGCAACCTGTAACAAAACAGGTTCAAAGGTTTATACTTGTTCCGTCTGTGGTCAGACAAAGACAGAAACTCTTCCTCTTGCTCCCGAAAATCACGTAAATACAGTCAGCTATCCTGCAAAGGAATCCACTTGTAACGTAGCAGGTTATACAGCATATACTTACTGTAATGACTGTCAGAAGATCATTGCAGGCAGAGAGCCTCTTCCTCTTGCAGATCATACATGGGGTGAATGGTCAGCATCAACTGCAACCTGTACTGCAGACGGTATCTCAACAAGAAAATGTTCAGTATGTAGTTCTACTGAAACAAAAACTGTCGGTGCCACAGGTCATAGCTGGGGTGACTGGGAAACAACCAGAGAAGCAACCTGTACAGCAAACGGAAGAGCGCAGAGACAGTGTCCTTCATGCAAAGAAACTGAAATAAAAATTATAAATGCAACAGGTCACAGCTATGAATCAGTTGTAACAGCTCCTGACTGTACAGATATCGGTTATACAACTCACACATGTTCAGTCTGTGGTGATTCATATATCGACTCATATGTTGATGCTCTCGGTCACGACTGGCAGAACGTTGGTTCTCCCACAACAGAAGCAACCTGTACCACAAACGGTAAGCAGAATCAGAAATGTTCACGATGCGATGCAACACAGGAAGCTACTGTTGAAGCTCTCGGTCATGATTGGAAAAATGAAACAATAACAAGATATCCTGACTGTACAACAAACGGCAGCATGGCTGCAACTTGTGACAGATGCGGAGAAGCTCAGAACGAAATTGTTATTCCCGCACTCGGTCACGATTGGGACGAAGGCGTTGTTACAGTACAGCCCACCTGTACAACAGCAGGTAATCTTCATATGACATGTGAAGTCTGCGGAGAAGAAAGAGACATCACACTCAATGCACTCGGTCATGCATGGGATGCCGGTGTTGTTATGATACAGCCTTCTTGTACAGCAGAAGGTGAAAGATATCACATCTGCGGAAACTGCGGTGACATAAAGACAGAAAAACTCCCGAAACTTCCTCATGAATATAAAGGCGTTGTAACATTCCCAACTTGTACAGAGGGCGGTTATACAACTTATACCTGTGCAGTCTGTGGTGATGTTTTAGTTGATGAATATGTGGATGCTATCGGTCATGCAAACCTTGTTACAGTTGTTCCTCCATCATGTACAATGCAGGGTTATACAGTAACAAGATGTCTTGTTTGTGATGAGATCGAAAGAACAGACTATGTTCCCGCAACAGGTCACAGCTATGAAGCTTCTGCTGTTCTTCCCACATGTACCGAGCAGGGTTACACACTTGTTCAGTGTCCGGCTTGCGGTGACAGTGCTAAGAAAGATTATGTAGATGCTCTCGGTCATGAATACACAGATTCAACAGTTGCTCCTACTTGTACACAGAAGGGTTATGATCTTCACACTTGTATCCGTGGCGACCATTCCAAGATGGATAATTATGTGGATGCTCTCGGTCACAGTCATGTAGAAGACAGCAGAGTTGAGCCCACAAAGACACAGAGCGGTTATATTCTTTACATCTGCGACGTTTGTGATAACGAAAAGAAAGAAATCCTCTATTACGACGGAAAAGCTCTTGTATATATCACACTTTACGATACAGAAGGCAATCCCGTACCGAACGCAACAATCACATTTACAGAGATGAACACCGGTGAGACTTTTGTTCTCAAAACAGACCTTAACGGTTACTTCACAGAAGTTCTTCCCGAAGGTGAATACGAGCTTCTTATCAGCGGAATCGGTTTTGAAGACACATACGGTTACATCTATGTAAACAGTGGTAATGCAACAATCGACATTCCTGAACTTCCCGTTATTGATAAATGTGATTGCTATTGTCATAAGACAGACTTTATCTCTGCAATCCGCAGAATCTTTGCAAAGATTCTGTCAATCTTCGGAATAAAACACGAATGCTGTGAACATTCAGAAGTCTGATTCAGGTAAAAAATAATATAATAAATCACCGGTGCAACTGCATCGGTGATTTTTTGACGGTTATTTTAAATTATTATTTTATACAATTATAATACTGTTGAGCATCAAGATATGATGAGTAGAACATTTCGTCTGTATTTTCACCATTCTTCGCTGCTGAGATAACACGTGCAAATTCTCTGTTGAACGTTTCTGCACCGCTTTCGCTGAGATGTGAATCATCATAATATGCAGTGTCGGCAGGGAATATATCGTCTTTGCCTTTTAACAGATTGAAATCATAAAACTCAGCGCCTGCATTTGCTGCCATTTCTCTGACCTTTGCCATTACTGTATCTGTATTGCTGTGTTGGGATTCATATCTGCTTGCAATCGGCGTTACAACAAAAATCAAACGCACATTTTTCTCCTTGCAGATATCAATAATTCTGTTCAGATAACCGGTGTTATAATCATCTACGGTTTCCGAGAATTTTGTGCGATGAAAGTTCTTTCCGTAGCTGTCTGCAGAGGTTGTACAATCCAAAGTGCCCTGCGGTCTGTTGTAACCTTTGGTTATAGTTGTGTCAACCTGTTTTCTTCTGTCAAACATCCATTCTATGCACTGAATGCCTCTGTTTGTTGTGTCATAAAGCACACGGTCGTATTCGCTGAGTTTCATAGCCGAAAGGAAGTACTGCAATCTTTCTGCCATATTATCGAGTCTTGCAAGGATATAAAGATCACCTTCAGCACCTTCTTTTGTTCGGTTTCTGGAAAGTGCGTTGAAAGAAACCTCTATAACCACTGTTTCCACAGGATTTCTTTCTATTTCTTTTTCAAACAATGTATATCTGCCCTGCATCGTCATCAATGCGCCTGAAATATTGTAGCTGAAACATCCCAGTTCTTTATCAAGAATTTCAGGTGAGAAAGCTCTGAGTCCGTGTGAGCTGCCGCATATGAGAAAATCAATTTTGCCGGCAAAGTTTTTTCTTGTTTCCGAATCCTGATAGTAATAATATGAATTGCTGAAATAAAACTCCGCAATACCTGTGAAAATTATTCCTGCACATAAAACGCACACAAGGGTTACTGCGATTGCCCGTTTAAAATTGCGCATACATAAACCCTCCTGCATTTCCCGAAGCGGGGATTCCGAAATAAACAATCAAGAAGAACATGACAAGAAAAACGGCTATTTTAACAATCAACGGGAATTTTCCGAGAAATTGACGGATAGGCTGTTTTCGCTGAATCATGCTGGTTATGAAAATAAGCATTGTTCCGAAGATAACAACATTGATTGTTCTCAATGAATGGTCGTCATAAATATTGTCGATAAATGGAAGAAGGGTTTGCCATGAATCGGGGATAATTTTGCTTGTGAAAATATTTTTCCACAGTCCGAAACCTTCAGAAAGAGTTCCTACTTCCGGAAGCACCTTTATGAAAGTCACAAGTATAAAAGTACGGATAGTCTGGAAAGCTCTGAACCATGTTGCATTTTCTCTGATTTTCAGCTTTGATTTGCATTTATCATAAAGAGGTTCAAGCCAGAGAGAGAGAATTATAAAAAGTCCGTTTACTCCACCCCATGCGACATATGCCATACTTGCGCCGTGCCACAGACCTGTTGTGAGCCATACAACAACCAGAGCAACCGAGGCAGGAACTGTTTTTCCGAAGGTTTTTCCGAGCTTTTTCTGTGAGAATTTTCCGAGTTTTTTATTCCAGCCCGAAACTGCAATCGGATAATAAATGTATGCTTTGAACCATACGCCCAGGCTGATATGCCATCTTCTCCAGTATTCGGCAATTGATTTTGAAAAATACGGTCTGTCGAAGTTTTCCGTAAGTTTTATGCCCAGCACTTCACAGAAACCGCAGACGATATCCATATATCCGGAGAAATCAGCATAAATGAGAACACTGTACATGAATGCGCCGATAAGCGTTGTTATTCCGCTGTACTGTGCATAATTTTCAAACACATCATACACCCAGGGTGAAAGAGTATCTGCAATGACCATCTTCTTGAAGAAGCCCCACATCATTCGCTGAATGCCCCACGAATAGTTCTTATAGCTGAACTCATGCACATCAAAAAGTTCTTTTCCGAGCTGTTCAAAACTGCTTATGGGTCCTTGTGTTATCTGCGGAAAGAACGATACGAATAACAGGAGTCTGAGAAAATTCTTTTCAGCAGAAATCTTGTTCCAGTAAACATCCGCAAGGTAGCCCATTGACTGGAAAGTGTAGAACGAGATGCCCAGAGGTATTATGAACTTCATTGTGTCCTCTATGGGCTGTGCACCAAAAAGAGAAATCGCATTGTTGAACTGCTCAAGGGCAAAATGGCTGTACTTGAATACACAAAGAATTCCGAAATTGAGAATAAGCGTAAGAATCAGCAAGGTCTTACGCTTTGAATTGTTTTTCTTTTTGATTTTTGCTTTATCCTCACGGGTGAGACTTTCTTTATTTTCTTTGAAATAAAGCTTCTGGGAATCTGCAATCTTCTGCATGAAAATTGCCGATCCGAATGTGGATAAAGCTGTGATGAGTATGTAAATGCCGTTTGAAACACCCGACATCATATAGAAAAACATACTCGATGCGAGTAAAACAAGCCATCTGTATTTTCCGGGGATCAGATAATACAGAACAACTGTTACAAGCAAAAAAAGAATAAATGTAACCGAGGTTATAGACATAATATTCTCCGTATCATTCTTCGTCCTGAATGGTTTCTATCATTTTCATCATCGCCTGAACACTGTTGAAGTTTTCGGGAACCAGATATTTAGGGCTTATCTCAATATCAAAAGCATCTGAAATTTCCGTAACAAGAGAAACAATACTGAATGAATCGAGCATTTTACCGTCAATGAGTGCAGTGGCGGTTTCATAATCAATATCAGGATTGATTTCTTCCAGTATTTCGAGTAATTCTTCCATTTAATTTTTCTCCTTCATAACGATTTTTTCTATCAGAGGTCTGTCTGTTTTTCCGTTTGCATTAAGCGGAAGTGCATCCATGGTCAGCACTTTTGCGGGGTGCATATAATCCGCAAGTTTTGTTTTTATTATGCGTCTTATTTCATCAGCAGTAATTGTGCTTTGGGGAGACGGTTCACAGACAAGAATGATTTTCTGTCTTTTTCTGTTATATACACAACAGGCTTTTGCCACACCGTCTATTGACTGTGCCGTATGCTCTATTTCGCCAAGCTCGATGCGATATCCCAAATGCTTTATCTGATTGTCACGCCGTGAAACAAAAATCAGATCGCCGTTTTCGTTGTATTTTGCAATATCACCTGTTCTGAAAACACGGTTTCTGCTTCCGTCCGGTAATTCGCCGATGAAAAATGAATTCTGTGTCTTTTCTTCGTCGTTATAGTAACAATCTGCAAGTGAATTGCCGGAAACATGGATTTCTCCGACACCGTCCGTTACGAATTTTCCGTCGTCCATAAGAAAAACATTGCAGTTTTTAAGCGGTTTTCCGATGGGGAGTTGACCGTCTTCTTCGGGAGCTTCTGTAATCCCGCAGAAACAGCATATTCCTGCTGTTTCGGAAGAACCGTACAGATTTACAAACTTTACATCAGGTAATGCCGTCATCCATTTTTTCAGTTGTTTTGCAGGGAAAGCTTCACCCACGAAAAACACCTTTTCAAGATAAAGAGGTAACACTTCTGAAAAAGTATTGAGTTTTGTCACTATGGAAAGGGCAGTCGGAACCCAGGATATAAAAGAAACCTTGCGTTCGTTCATATATTTTATCAGCATCACGGGAAATGAGAAAAATTCTGCGGGCAGAATCTCCATCCGTGCACCGGTTCTGAGCATAAGATAAATGTCTTTTGCTGATGCATCAAAGAAAAACGGAGTCTGATTACCGATTACAATATTTTCATCGAAACCGAATTCATCGACATATGCTTCGATGAAACTGATCATGGAAAGGTGATTTTTCAGAACTCCCTTGGGTTTTCCGGTTGACCCCGATGTGTAAATTGCAAACATCGGTGCAGTCTGCGATATGTTGGGAATGAGGGCAACTTCTCCGTTTGCCGGAATTTCCGAAAAATCAATATATGTACCGTCAAAACCTGATTGTTTTGCTTTTTCTTCCATGTCTGTGCCGATGATAACGGTCATACCGGAATCGGTGATAATCTGCGAAAGTTTGTCGCATGGCAGATCGGGATTCAGCGGAACATAAAAATTACCGCTGTAAAGCACACCAAGCATCAGAATGATGGTTTCCGCAGAATGTGATGCAAAAATTCCGACAGGTGAATCGGTTGAATTTTTCAGCACCGGATGATTGCCCAATAATGATGCAGAATTTTTAAGTTCACCGAATGTACAGGACTTGTCACGGTCTGCAATTGCTGTTTTTTTCGGATATTTTTCTGCACTTATTTCAAGATATTCAAGAATATTTTTCAAAGAAAATCACATCGCATAATTTTTTTACATTCTATCACATTTTTCGATTTTTTTCAATAGACTATGACAATATTCCGTGTCGCGTATAATGAAATCTTTCAAATTCGGTATTGACACTGCTTCACCTTACATTTAAAATAGATATATTAAGGAGAATTGATATGGATAATACTTTTTTTAATTTTAACCCTATTATAACAGCAGCTTCAGAGAAAGCACTTGAAAATGCAAAGGATGCGTTTTCAAGAATTGACGAAATGACCGAATACAATCAGCATAAAGTTCTTAATGCATTCATACAGAACAGAGTCAGTGAAACTCAGCTCTGGGGTTCAACAGGCTACGGTTACGGTGATGCAGGCAGAGAACTTGCAGACAAAATTGTTGCCGATGTTTTTGGTGCAGAGGATGCAATAATCAGATACAGCATCGCCTGCGGTACACATGCTCTCGGAATAGCACTTTTTTCACTTCTTCGTCCCGGTGACAATATGCTTTGCATTACAGGAAGACCTTATGACACCATCTGTCCCGTTATCGGAATGGACGGCAAGAACGGACAAGGCTCTCTTGCTGATTTCGGTGTAACATATTTACAGACAGACCTTGATGAAAACGGTCATCTTGATTATGAAGCTATCGAAAAAGCCGTCAGGGAAAACAAAATCAGACTTGTATATCTTCAGCGTTCAAGAGGCTATACTCTCCGTGACAGCCTTTCCGTTGCAGAAATCGGCAAGGCTGTAAAAATCGTTAAAGAAAATTCAGATGCTCTTGTTATGGTCGATAACTGTTACGGTGAATTTGTTGAAAAAACAGAACCCACTGCTGTCGGCGCTGACCTTATCGTAGGCAGTCTTATAAAAAATCCCGGTGGCGGTGTTGCCAAGTGTGGCGGATACATGGCTGGTACAAAAGAGGCAATTGACCTTTGTTCATACAGACTCACAACTCCTTCTCTCGGTAAAGAAGTCGGAGCATCTCTTGAAAGCACACGAGAAATTCTTATGGGACTTTTCCATGCTCCTCATGTTGTCGGTGAAGCACTCAAAACTGCAGTTTTTGCAGCATCACTCTTTGAGGGATTCGGTTTTGAAACAACTCCCTCTTCAGATGAAACAAGACACGACATCATTCAGGCAATCAAACTCAGAAACAGCGAAAATCTTATTGCTTTCTGTCAGGGACTTCAGAAAGGCTCACCCGTTGATTCATATGTAACCCCCGAGCCATGGGATATGCCCGGTTATCCTTGTCAGGTCATCATGGCTGCAGGTGCATTCACATCCGGATCTTCAATTGAACTTTCTGCAGATGCTCCTCTTCGTGAACCCTTTGCAGTATGGATGCAGGGCGGACTCAACTTCCACAGCGGAAAAATCGGCATCATGCTCGCAGCACAGGAAATGCTTAAAAGAAATCTTATATAAACAATAATTTATCGGCGGAGCCGATAAAAATTCGCAATTCGTAATTCGTAATTCGCAATTGTGGAAAGGGCTTCGCCCTTTGACCCATTTTTATAATTCAAGCCCGTAGGGCTTCCGATAATTGCGAATTGAGCATTGAGCATTGAGAATTGAAACAATAATTTGGTAGCGTTAAGCTACACAAATTATTGTTTAACGCTTTGTCCGTTTTTTCATATAATGTAGTGATACAATTCGCGGTATCACTGCATTACGGGCGGATATTCAAAGAAAATATCCCTCAGAACAACCCGTTTTGTCAATCGCTTTACATAAATCGGTTGCAATATAAAGAATAATATGTTAAAATAAAAAGGATGTAAAACTTTTCAGGAAGTGGAGATATAAATTATGAAATTAGGTATAGTAGGACTTCCCAATGTCGGAAAAAGCACACTTTTCAATGCGCTGACAAATGCAGGTGCACAGTCTGCAAACTATCCGTTCTGTACGATTGAACCCAATGTTGGCGTTGTTGCAGTTCCCGATTACAGACTTGACAAGCTTGCAGAGATGTATAATCCCGACAAGTTCACTCCTGCAGTTATCGAGTTTGTTGACATTGCAGGTCTTGTCAAAGGTGCGGCAAACGGTGAAGGTCTCGGCAATAAGTTCCTTTCACACATCCGTGAGGTTGATGCAGTTATCCATGTTGTAAGATGCTTTGAAAACAGCGATATCGTTCACGTTGACGGCAGTATCGATCCTGTAAGAGATATCGAAACAATCAATTACGAGCTTATCCTTTCAGATATGGAAATTCTTGACCGTCGTATCGACAAGGACACAAAGGCAATGAAAGGCGACAAGTCTTTTGCAAAGGATGTTGAATTTTTCAAGAGAGTCCGCAGTGCTTTTGAAGAGGGTAAGTGTGCAAGAGCAGTTGAAGTTGATGACGATGAAAAGGCGCTTCTTGACACAGTTGCACTTCTCACAGCAAAACCCGTTATTTACGCTTGTAATATGAGTGAAGAGGATTTTGCATCTGATATTGAGTCAAATATCGGCTATCAGAAAGTCAAAGAACTTGCCGAGGCAGAGGGTGCAGAAGTTCTTCCCATCTGTGCAGAACTTGAATCACAGATCGCAGAGCTTGGTGCAGAAGAAAAGGAAATGTTCCTTTCAGAGCTTGGCATTGAAAAGGCAGGTCTTGACCTCCTTATCCAGAAGAGTTATGATCTGCTCGGTCTTATGTCGTATCTCACAGCAGGTCAGCCCGAAGTCAGAGCATGGACTATCAAAAAAGGTACAAAGGCTCCTCAGGCCGCCGGAAAAATTCATTCAGACTTTGAAAGAGGCTTCATCAGAGCAGAAGTTGTGTCTTTCGACGACCTTATGGCTTGCGGAACAATGGCTGCAGCAAAGGAAAAAGGCCTTGTCCGTTCAGAGGGTAAGGAATACGTTATGCAGGACGGAGATATTGTTCTGTTCAGATTTAATGTTTAATGCATAATTCACAATGCACAATGTATAATTAAAATATCGTAGAGGCGCCCATCGGGCGTCCGTTACAGCAAGCATTTTCATACGGACTGCCAATGGCAGCCCCTACGATGAAACATCCCGACAAATTCTGATTTGTCCGCTTCTTTGCTATTTAAAAATTTTCCGCATGTAGCACAGTTGGATAGTGCAACAGATTCCGATTCTGGAGGTCGGGGGTTCAAATCCTCTCATGCGGGCCAAGAAAAAAGCACTTCGCAAGAAGTGTTTTTTCATTTCTGCATTTTCGGATTGTCTGTTCTTTCAAGCAGATAATCAACGGAAACATCAAAATAATCTGCAATTTTAATAAGCTCTGCAATTCCGGGTTCCCGTTCTCCCGTTTCATATCTGCTTATGGTGTTCTGATTGGTGTTTAATTCAAGAGCAAGTTTTAACTGAGAGATTCCTTTGGATTTTCTGATTTCTTTTAATCTCACAAAAATCACCTCTTGACATTATTATCCCATATTGGTATAATAAAAATATCCCAATTTGGGATATAATGAAGTGATTGATATGTGGAGGTATCAGTATGAAAAAAGTATTGATTGTTCTGTTTGTTGTTTTCTTGTTGGTTTGTTTTTCATCTTGCTCAATATCAGAAAATAACAGTAATCAAACAAATACACCTGAAAATCAAGTCAATCAAGCAGATACACCTGTAAATCAAGTTAATCAGGCAGATACACCTGCTGAAAAAACAACATGCGTAACTCACAATTACACCTCATCTGTTATAAAAGAAGCTACTTATGATACAGAAGGAGAAATTTCATACGTTTGTGTAAATTGCGGGTATTCTTATACTCAGGTCATTGAGCAATTAACCAAGCACACCGTTCCGGAGAATGTTCTCAATAAGGTTTTATCGGATATGAGATATGACATTTCTCAACAATTTTCAATTCCTATGGGGCAACTGATAAATTATTCTATAGACGGTTATAAGCTTCAATATTATTCGGTTGAGGAAGCACTTTCTCTGGGATATCTGTTTGAAGGTGATCTCCCCGAAACTGCTGACGAAGATATGGTGTACATTGCTGTTGTGTCAGGTAACACAAAAGTAAACCCTGAAATTCCGTATATGACAGAATATGAAGATCAGGCATTGGTTGCGTATATGGAATTTGACGAGAACAATAACCTTATAGACTACGGATATGATGCCTGTAGTAATCTTCACAATTGTGCACTTATTATGTTTTCATCAAGCTTCTGATGAAATTTGCAAGTAAACTGTTTGTGTAAAACAGCATACAAAAAAAGAACATCACCGCAGGTGGTGTTCTCTTTTTATAGTTTTATTCTTCAAGTATCTTTATAATATTTTTAAACTCCTCTGATGCCTTAAATTCATCCGACAACGGATATCTGTTCAGAAGCAGGTGTTTTATTCTGCTTTTTGCGTTATAGGTGCTGCCGAGCCTGTTTTTATCAAACTTCTTACCCTCAAACATCACGGAATGCATTGTTGTGACTGTGTCCATGCTATCAAATTTTATTGCAAGAGAGCACATTTTTCTGAAGTTTTCAATTGCTTTTTCATTTTCACCGAGTTTTGCATATCTTACTCCGAGATGTCCGTAATTATACATCACCGTGCACCACATTTTTCCGTAGTTGCCGTCATCATAGACGAAATTCAGAAAGTCAAGTTCCTTTTGAAATGCTGAAATCACCCATTCGTCAGAGAATCTTCTGTCATAGAAAAATCCGTTGTAATGAAAATAATGAGAATATACTGTGTTAAGCAGTAAAAATTGTTCTTCAAGAGTGTTTCTGATGTTTTCATCTTTTTCGTCACTGTCCTCGGGATAAAAACTGAACATCTCCCGTGAATCTCTCATATCAGGCATTTCGTTTATAATCTCCTGACACTTTTTCATATACAAACTGTCTTTGTTTATTTCATAAAGATTTCTGTAATGCTCAATCATGGCTCTTTTTGCCTTGATTCGGAGTCTGTCATCGGTGCAGTTTTCCTGAATATTGTTGTAAATTGCTTTAATATCAGAATCAACGAAAGTTTCATCTTCTGAAAAATGAACAAGACATGAGAGATACCTTATAAGAACACGGAAATCATTAGGGAATTTCTTTTTTAACGGAGTGATAATAGCTGTCATCATTTTTCCGTCAGTCAGGTTATCATATTCCCTGAGTTTTGATATGATTTCTTCTTCATCTGCCGCTCTGTTGACACCGAGAAGTTCGTCAACGCTCACTCTGAAAAACGATGCAATTTCAGGCAGCATGGTTATGTCGGGATAGGTGTCGCCCCTCTCCCACTTGCTGACTGTTTGGAATGATACACCTAAAAAATCGGCAAGCCGTTCCTGTGTGAGATTTTTCTGTTTTCTTAAGCTTTTCAGATTTTCGCCGAAGTAAATGTTCATAAAATCACCTTTTAATTTATTCGGTACCGTGATTCAATAATATATCAACCAAGACAATAATTCAATAACGCATGTTGAGAGAATTTTTCTTCTGTCAAGAGAAAAGTAATACACAATAAATCCCCTGTGACACAAAATCACAGGGGGAAAATTATTACTTCTGATAAATTCTTACATAATCAACAGTATATGTTGCCGATGCATCTTTGTCGAGTGTTTCAAGCACTTCGATAGCAGGAATTTCGAGAGAAACGATAACATCTTCTTCTACTTCGGAAACACCGTTGCCGAATGATGTTCTGCGTGTTTCAACACCGTTGATGTAGAAGATGTATTCTGTATCTGTCCATTCAAGACCGTATGTGTTGTATTCGTCATAGATGTTGTTGCCCTTGAATGAGCCGAGGTTGTATGACTGGAATCCTTCTTCAACACCGTCAACACCTGCACAATGGATTGTCTGTGTGACTGCGCCTTTGTTTGTTATTTCAGCTGTATTTGCTGACTCGAAAATATCGATTTCAGCACCGCCTACACCGCCCTTTGAAATTGAAGCAGTGTAAGGAGCATCAGCCTGAATCCAGAATGCTGACCAGAAAGCGGGAGTTTCGTTGACCTTGCAACGGATTTCAAAATAGCCCTTGCAATAACGTTCTTTGAGTTTGATCATAGCTGTATACCAGCCTTCGCCGTATGTACCGTCGGTCAGGTATTCGCCTGTCATAATCATTGTGCCGTCTTTTACTTCAACCTGACTTGCAGCATTGAATCCGCCTCTTCTGGGGCCGCTTCCTCTGTACTCCCAAACGTCTGTGTTGAGAGCGTCGCCTTCAAATTCGTCTTCAAAAACAAGGCTGTAGCCTGTAAGGTCAAGTTCTTCACCACGGGGAGTAACGGGTGTATCAAGAATCACAAGGCCGAGCAATTCAATAATTGCCATGAAATATGCGCCCAGTTTCTGCATCGAAAATGATGAGAAAAGGTCTTTCAGTATTACGACCAGTTGTTCAAAACCCCACATCTGACGGGGAGCGAGTTTTAGAACTTCAACAAGAAAAGTTTCTAACATAAAAACCCACCTCTTAAAATATAGATTGTAACTAAATTATAGTATTTGCAAGGATAAAAGTCAAGAATATTTGGAAAAAACAGGAAAACAGGTTCAGCATTCTGCATCATTTTATAAATATAAATTTTCACACAAACAAGATTGCTATTAAAAATAAAGTGTGTTATAATTATAACGTAATATCCAAAAAAGGAGACATGCAATGAAAAAGCAGAATAAAAAGTTAATAGCGCCGATTGTGATCTCCGTTTTGTTTGTTATATATTTCATTGTTTATTTCGGATTTCTGATTACATTTTTTGACGGATTCTGGAAATACGCATTGGGCATTATACCGATCATACTGTCAATTTTAATGATTGCGGTATGTGTGGAAAGAATAAAAGAAATAAGGAGCGGCGAAGAAGATGATCTTAGTAAATACTGATTACATCACAGGCAAAGAACTTGAAATGTTGGGACTTGTGCGGGGCAGCACCATTCAGACCAAAAACATCGGAAAAGATCTTGGTCAGATGCTTAAAACGGTTGTGGGCGGTGAACTTAAAGCCTATAACGAGATGATGAACGAAGCCCGTGCACTGGCAACAAAGCGTATGACCGAAGAAGCAGAAAAGCTCGGTGCAGATGCGATTGTCAACATTCGTTATGTATCAGCAGCAGTAATGCAGGGTGCAGCAGAAGTTATCGCTTACGGCACAGCTGTAAAATTTGTAACAAAATAACGGATACCTCATATTAAAAAGTACAACGCTTCGGTGTTGTACTTTATTTTTTTAACAATGGTTATATTTTTATTTTTCGGTTGAAAATGCTGAATTGTTGTGTTAAAATATTGTTAAATCATACCTTGAAAAGAGGAAGTGTTTTACAATGAAAAAAACATTCAGAAAAATAATTGCTCTTGTTCTTTGTCTTGCAATGCTTCTTTCATTCGGCATTATCAGTATTTCTGCCGAAGAAACAAGCATACCCGTAATGACAGACTGCAACGGCGAATGTGAATTTTACCCCACAATCATCGTTCCCGGTCTCGGTCAGTCAAACACATGGATGACAGACGGTGAGGGCAATCTTCTCACAGACGATGCAGGAAATTACATTACAAGTTTTCCTGCGTATGTTCAGATTGATAAGCTTATCAAAAGGCTTGCAATTCCTGCTATTGTATCACTTTTCACACAGAGCGATGCAGGTCTTTCAAAAGCTGCAGCAAAAGCAGTATGGGATTGTTTCGGTCACAACGCAAGTGACGAAAACGGCAATCTCCCCGATAATGTTGTAACAGAGAAATACTATCAGTCAACAGCTGATACTCCGGATTACGGTCAGGAAGAAGTTTTCGGTCATGTTCCTTTCAATCTTTATGAAACAGAACAGCCCCTTGACCACATGTATTATTTCGCATACAACTCATTCGGCAACCACCTTGAGCTCGTTGACGAACTTTACAATTTCATTCAGATGGTAAAGGCTCAGACAGGTCACGACAAGGTTAACCTTGTTCCCCTCAGCCAGGGCGGTACACTTTTCAGCGGTCTTATAGAATATTATCCCGAAGTTGCCGATGATCTTCATAAGATTATCCTTGTTGTTCCCGCACTCGACGGTTCAACAATCATCGGTGACATTTTCAACGACAGACTTTCATTCAAAGATCCCGATTATCTTTACAACGGTTTCCTTGAAAACCTCGGTCTTCTTGATGAATTCACAGCAAGACTTATTGAAATTGCACTGAGAATTCTTCCCGACGAAGTTATTATGAGCGTTGTTGATGCTGCAGTTTCAACTCTTGTTGAAGATGTTATGACAACAAGCACAAACATGTGGGTTCTCTGTCCCTCAGGTGATTATCCCACAGCACGTGAAAAGTATCTTTCAACTCCCGAAAGAGCAGAACTCAGAAGACAGACAGATATCTATTATCAGGCACAGCTCAACTGCCACGATAACATTCTCGGTCTTATCGAAGACGGTGTTCAGGTGTTCTGTTTCTGCGAATACGACACACCCATGATTGACGTCGGCTCAACATGGAACAGCCAGAATGCTGACTTCATCATCCAGACAGATTCAACATCAATGGGCGCATATTTTGCAAACTGCGGTGAAACTCTTCCCGAAAATTATGTTCAGAAGAACACACATTGCTCAGATCCCACTCACAACCATATTTCTCCCGACAGAGTAGTTGACGCATCTGCAGGTCTTATTCCCGACCAGACATTCTATTTTGACGGTCAGAGACATGACCTTACAGCTCTTAATGACATCATTCTCAAGCTTGCTCTTGAACTTATCGCAAGAGATGATGTTCAGGATGTATATTCATCACCCGACTTCCCTCAGTTCAATATCGGCAGAATTACAAGCAACGTGAGAATTTACATGAACAATGTGAAGGATCTTGATACAACAGGAATGACTGCTGCAGAAATCAAAGAAATCAATGAAGCAGTTGCCGAGGCAGAAGCAATTCTCGCTTCAACAACAGGTGTTATCGGCGAAGCAGAAGCATGTGAAGCAAGACTTGTGAAGATTCTTGCAAAAGAAGGTCTTCTCGAAGCTCCCGCAGAGGAAAAAGATCCCACAATTCTTAGAGAGTTAAGCCTCTGGCTCTATGAGAAAATCGGCACAAACGGTTTCTCTGAAGCACCCGGAATCCTGACTCAGTATCTTTATGAGAAGCTTACAGGCATCATGTTCGGATAAGTAAAATGCAGCAAAAAACCACCGGTGACGGTGGTTTTTTTTGTGGAGATAGCGATATCTGAAGGCTGACGCCTTCGGCAGGTTCGATTATATGTCCATCTCGTGTCTCCGCCTATGGCGAACCGACACGAGATGGACAAATACGGTTCCGAAAACTTTTGTGGCAAAAAAACAATCAACACCCGTTAAGAGTGTTGATGTTTTCTGGTGGAGATGGCGGTATCCGAAGGCTGACGCCTTCGGCAGGTTCGATTATATGTCCCTCGTGTCTCCGCCTATGGCGAACCGACACGAGATGGACAAATACGGTTTCGAATACCTTTGTGGCAAAAAAACAATCAACACCCGTTAAGAGTGTTGATGTTTTCTGGTGGAGTATCAATATATGTATCCGAAACGCTAATCAATCTGTCGAAGGGGACAGTTTCTGTCCCCTCACGATAGTTGAAAACTAATTCTATTTTATCTTTATAAACTACGACTGAATTGAGAAAGGTATTTACCAAGCATTTGCGTGCTTCAAGGCTATCTATATTGAGTTTTCGAAGTTCGTAGAGCCAATATCTTATACATTCTCTTGGCAGAAGAGGTTTGCTGAGTTTTTCTTTTGCGATAAGAATTTCCAGTTCTTCTTTGCTCTTTTCCAATTTATCCAAACGCTCTTTTGTGGACGAATTGTAAATGCCGTCCTGAATGGCATTAAGTATATTTTCAATGCCACGTTTAACATCACTCAATTGTTTCTTCAAAGCAGGAAGAGCCACATTTTCTTTTGCTTGTTCTTTCATAGCAATATCAATAATTGCTTCTACAGTATCATCATCCATAATGGTTTTTATAATGTGCGTAAGAACAAGATTTTCAAGAACATCTTTCTTGATGCCTTTTCGACTTTTGCATCCCTTTTTGCGTTTTGCACTTATACACTTATAATAACGATACTGTTGATTGTTTCTGCCTCTGCCGATTTCACCGACCATAATTGAGCCGCAGTCACCGCAGAACAGTTTTGTTGTGAGCAGATAATCATCCGTTGCTTTATGACTTGCCGGAGCTTTTTTGTTTTTCTCTAAGGTCTTCTGTACTCTTTCAAATAAATCGGTGGGAATTATCTGAGGAATACCGCATTCGGTAACATGATTACTGTATCTGTATTCACCTAAATATTTACGATTCTGAAGCATTCTCTGTGTTGCACTTAGATTCAATTTATGTCCACGGGCAGTACGTAGTCCCATTTCATTAACAATTTCCGTAACCTCTTTCATTGTCTTTCCGGAAACATAAAGTTTGAAAGCTTCTAAAACAATAGGTGCAGCCTGTGGGTCTATTTCATACATTTGCTCAGAATTTATAAGATAACCTATGGTTCTTGTACCACCATTGAATTTGCATTTAAGAGCATTTTCTGTAAGGCCTCTTGTTATCTTTTCACTTAACTCCGCTGAATAATATTCAGCCATACCTTCCAGCATGGATTCAAGAAGTATTCCTTCTGCTCCGCGGGATATTGTTTCAGTTACAGAAACGACCTTGACTGAATTTTTGTTAAGCACATTTTTGTAATGCGCAGAGTCATAACGGTTACGAGCAAAACGGTCAAGCTTCCATACCAGGATTATATCAAATAATTTTCGAGAGCTGTCATGAATCATTTTTTGAAATTGAGGTCTGTTATCTGTTTTTGCGGATAATGCTCTGTCAATATACGAATTTATAATCTTAATACCATTTCTTTCGGCATAAGATTTGCACTCTCTGAGCTGACCATCAATAGATTCTTCTTTTTGATTATCACTTGAATATCGTGCATAAATTACTGCTGTCATAATTTTTATTCCTCCTTAATTTTTAGGGGTGCAATTTTTTTACACCCCTATTATCTGATTAAACAACTTCTTCTGTCAAAGGTGCAGTATCTGCATTTTCAGGCTTTTGCTGTCTGCAGTTTATTACATTTTCCTCTTTAGAGAAAAACTCTGTAATATCATACCAGATACAACGCACGAAATTTTCAAGGGCATAGGTATCTATAGGCAGTGTGCATTCTGCTTTTGTGCCGCTTAATTTTTTTATAACATCTGCTTTTATGATTTCATAATACTCTTTTATTTTCTTCGCTAACTCTATAATTTTAATAATTTATTCCTCCTTATCTCACATCCCGTGAATAGCCACGGTTTCTGTTTTGTGTTTTGTTTTTCTGTTGCTGTTCGATTTCAAGAATTTGTTCAATCTTGTTTTCTATCTCAGGCTCTGATTTTTCAATTCTTTCGCAGGTGTTAATGTTCTTGCGAAGAATTTTCAGCCTTTCGGAAAACAGGCTGATAGTATCTTTTATTTCTGCGATTTCCTTTTCATCTCCCTTGCGAACAGCAGATTTTAATTTGTTGCGATAGATTCTTCGCGCTTCGGTTACCTCTGCCATTTCATTTATACATTCCTGTTTGAAAGACTGCAACTGCTCATCAGTTTCAATATCGTTATGACATAAAAGATTCTGCTGCTCAATCAGACGGTCAAGCTTTATGATTTCTCTCTGCAGATATTTTTCGATATAGTAGTTTTCTTTAGGTCGGCTTTTCACCGTCTGAACCACTGTAACGAAATGAACATAAACCTCTTTGTGATTCCTTTCAAAGCCAAAAAGATAATCTTTCCACTCATCCTGTGGCGGTAAATCAATTCTGTAATGTCTCCAATCGGCATAAAGTTTTTGGCTGATTCTTTCAAAAGAATATTCATCACCAAGGTCACATAACCACACCGGTCTTTTGAATGACGGATGATTAACCGTTGTATGAGGTTTAGAAAAATCAAATCTGTAACCGAGCTTTTGCATTTCATAAAGAAAACCTCGCTCACTACCTGCACGAAGAATACACTCATCTATATCTTTTTTGAGAGTTGTGAATTTGTTATACTCACCGTCACGCTCTGCAATATACTGAGGATAACATTGATGCTTTGACGGTTTCGGATTTTCAATAACCGATAATCCCTGCTCTCTGCAAAGTCTGTCTGAAACAGTTCGCATTTTATTTAAGAATGTTTTGTTATCATTAAACTTTTTACCGTCAACAAATGAAACAGAGTTTACAACAATATGGCAATGAAGGTTGTCCGTATTTTTATGAAGTGCAACAATCACTTCAAATTTATCACCGAATAATTCTTCAGCAAGTCTGCAACCGATTTCAAAAACCTGTTCATTCGTACCCTCGTTATCATCAAAGGATTGAATAATATGATAACCGACATTACCTGAATTTTTATTAAACATGTCTTTTGTTTCCTGCATCTGTGCTTTTGCAAATTCGGGTGTGCAGTTTATACCTCTGACAAAAACCACTTCTTCGTTTTTCATACCGTCATTAAAAATTTTATCGGCAGTAGTTTTTGAAGGATTCATTGCATAATCAATCAGCTTTGAAAGTCCCGTTTTTAACTTTTTAATTTTTGTTATTGCTATAAATTTTCACCTCCCTGTATCAAAATTTTCAAGCAACTGTTTTTCACAATTACGCAATTCGGTAATTGCATTTCTGATTTCTTTATCGGTTACAAAAGATTTTGAGTTTAAAGCCCTTGCAATCTGATTAAGATTGTTACCTATACGGCGAAGTTCCGGAACAACAGAACGAATTTCTTTAGGCGGAAATTTTATGCATTGATACAAAATCAACAGTCTTATGAGCTTTGAAACGCTGACGTTATATTCTTTTGTCTGACTTAAAAGCATTTCGTTTTCTTCATCATCAAGATAAAAAGCGTATCGGTGTTGTCTTTTTCTCGGCAAGTGTTTCACTCCTTTCTTATGCTTCCGAGCGGATTTGTTGCAACAAATCCAATGCTCGCAAAGACGATACCACACTTTTTATCGCTCCCACTGTCGTTGTTTTTGAAGCATTATTGCATACCGTGCAAGAGCCTTTTCAGTTATCTCTTCCATCTTTTTGGGCGGCATATCTTTCTTGAAATACTTCTTAAAAGTTTCTATCGGGATTTTTACATACTCCTTTTGATTCGCTTTTTGCTCCTGCATAATTTCAAAAATAACATCCATAGTGAGTTTTTTCTCATCACTTAATTTATGCATACGTTGTGCCTGAGAAAGTGACGGAGTACAATCTTCACTGTCAATAGTTTCAATTAAGTTGCATTGTTCCTCTTCTGTTAAATACGAAAGTTCAACTGCAGGTGTAAAAGAAATTCTTTTTTCATCTACCATATCAAGAAGAGCCGGCTGTAAATTATTTAATCTGATATATCTTTGAATCTGCATTCGGGAATCAGGCATTGTTTCTGCGAGCTTTTCATCACTGCGGAACTTCGTCCCAACTTGTGACGAAGTTAAATCAGTCCTTGCACCTTGCTTTTTAATTGCATCGTGTTTCATTTTGTAAGCACGGGCTTTTTCGCTCGGTAATATTTT
>JAFXLD010000087.1 GCA_017531385.1 Clostridia bacterium | reverse complement strand
TCCGACACTTTTGCCGAAGGCAAAAATTTCATATTTGTAAAACAAATATTTCATATCCGTCACTGACGGATATTTCACTCGCACCAACGGTGCGAATTTCATTCAATAATTTATCGGCGGAGTCGATAAATTATTGTTTATTCGCCGGATTGTCAAGAACTTTGCCGTCTTCCGTGAATCTTGAACCGTGACACGGACAATCCCATGAATGCTCGGCTGCATTCCATTTTAATGCACAGCCCAGATGCGGACACCGTCTTGTTGTCGGAGTAAGAAGATTTGTGACAGATTCAAAACCGTTTACGAAAAGCTGAGGTTTCAGAATACTTCTTGAGGGATTGAAAACCTCAGCACAGTCGTTTTGTCTGCCTAGTACCATATCCGTAAGAAGCATTGCCGATACCATTGAGCTTGTCATTCCCCATTTGTTGAAGCCTGTTGCAACATAGAGATCGGGTGTATTTTTTGAATAATTTCCGATGTAGGGGATTTTATCAAGACTCATGCAGTCCTGTGCTGCCCAGAAAGTGACTTCTTTGGCTTTCGGGTAATTTTTCTTTGTAAATTCACGAAGCTGAGCCCAGTTTTCGCCCTGTTTTCCTGTTCTGTGACTGCCACCGCCCAGCAAAAGAAAATTTCCGTAATTTCTGAACGAAAGTCCTGTCTTTTGTTCATCCACATACATACCGCTGACATTCTGAGCATTTTCCAATGCGATAACATATGAACGGTCCTGATACATCTTTAAAGAATAACTCCCGTGTTTGTTGATAAACGGAAAATGTGTTGTGACAATAACTTTTTTTGCTTCAATTGTGCAATCAGCCGTTTTTGCCGTGCATCCGACCATTTCTCTTATAAAGGTGTTTTCGTAAATATTCAGGTTTTTTGCGATTTCTCTTAAAAATTTTAACGGATTGAACTGTGCCTGATTTTTAAAACACACAGCACCTGCCGTTTTAATGGGCAACGGCAGATTTTTCTGTAATTGAGCATTGAAACCGATTTTTTGAAGTGCAGAAAGTTCATCTTCAAGAATGTTTCTGTTGTTTGTTGAGTAAACAAAATTATCCTTTTCTTCAAAATCACACTCAATTGTTCTGCAAAGTTCTTTGTACTTCCTGATTGCAGCTTCATTTGCTTTCAGATACATCAGCGTTTTTTCAGGGCCTTCACTCTGCAGGATTTTGTGATAAATCAGACCGTGTTGACTTGTTATTTTTGCCGTTGTATTCTGTGTGTTTCCTGAACAGATTGAGTTTTTTTCAACCAATATATACGGAATGTTTTTTCCGTGTAAAAAATATGCAGTGAGTATACCTGCAATACCGCCGCCGATTATCAGCACATCTGTTTTTATGTTTTCTTTAAGCGTGGGAAATGAATCTTTCTGAGAATACTGTTGCCATATTGATTCCATAAAAACACCTCACGGTTATGATTCTCTTTTTTTTGTAAAAAATTCAGTATTCAAAAAACATATATTGAATCGGTATATTTCTTATGGTAAAATAAAGAAAAAACCGAAAGAGGTTTGTAATATGAAGAATTCTTCTGCATTTCCCGTCTGGGGACCTTACGGAAAAAAATATATGGGTATATCGAGAATTGCAGACCATGCTTTTGCAGACGGTGTGCGTTTTGATTTTACCACCGTTCCTGCGATTTTCGGCGGTGATATAAAAGTTCCGAATGTAACATTACCTTCGGGTTGTCATCCATGGCGTTGTTCACCCGATTATTCGGTTTTTACATACCGTCATGACCTTGAATGGAAAGACAAAGTTTATGCCGAAGTTTCTTATGTCAGACTCAGCGATGAAAGCACTCTTGTCAGAACTGAGTTTGTGAATAATTCAGAACTTACACAGAATTGTCTTGTCAATTTTTTCAGCTCTGTTGAATATCCCTATCCGAAATACTGCAAGCTTACTCTTCCCGAAAAGTGCGAATACAAAAAAGCTCTTGATTATGATACATATGATTATGCTGAAAAACGTCCTTGGGATGAGCAGAATGCCGACAGCTTCAAAAAAGGTGAATTTGCCGACAATACTTTTGTGGGTGGTTTCGGTCTTGGCGACAGAGCGGGCAAATGGCATATGCCTCACCGTTATCAGCCACCATTCGGCGCAGTGAAAGGTGACAACGCATCGTTCACTATTGAATGTGCAAATGATTATGAAGATGCAGTGCTCGTCGTCCGTTACAGAACAAGTGACATTCACTATGTGCAAGGTAAAATGGTCGGTGTAAACCTTGTTAACAGCAAAAACACAGCCACTTTCATGCTTGGTGATATAGCTGTTGAATTTGCTCCCAGTGATGACCTTGCAATGAAATATATCCCTCTCAGAAAAATTTCAAAGGGTGATTTTAAGTTTTCACTTGTTGCAACAGGAACAGGTGCAGCAGAATTTGACTTTTTCTGCATAACAGAAAAGGGCGATGCAGAAAAAATCACAACCGAAATGGTTGCTTATGATTTTACTCCCGTAATAAAAACAGAAAAATGCGGTAACGGTTATATTTCCGTCTGTAAATTCAATGATGTTGACGGTGAATTTACTCTGCGTACTTTCAATGATAACACCCGTTACAGAGAAATTGAAACAGGTGCACTTGAAGATTGTATGACCGCACGTCTTTCAAACTCCGACGTGACATTTGACGATGTAACAGAAAGCTTTACAGGTGCATTTTCAAGAAAGCACAGCGATGACGGATTTTTCCATAACGCAATAGTTCATACCCTTTTTGTTGAGCCCGGTACAAAGCATGTTGAATATGCAGTTCTTTCAAAGGGTGAAACAGAATATCTTTCAGCTGAAGAGTATGAAAAAATATATATTGAAAGATTGAAAGAAGTCGGCGAAATCAGCCTTAATAAAGACGGTAAAAAGTATGAACTCAGCTGTAATATACTGAAATCAACAGTTATGGTCAATGCTGTTTATCCGATATATAAACACGGTGAATATATTATTCATCACACTCCAGGTAAGCGTTGGGACTGCCTGTATACATGGGATTCGGGCTTTATCGGTCTCGGCATGAATGACTATGCTCCGCACTTTGCTGATTACAGCCTTGACTTGTATCTGAGTGATGAAAGTAATCCCGATTATGCATTTCTGCATCACGGATCACCCGTTCCCGTACAGATGTATCAGTTCCTTGAAATGATGAAACGCAGAAATGACAAGTCTGAAATTAAGGAACTCTATCCCAGACTGAAGTTATATTATGATTTCCTTGCAGGTAAAGTCAGAGGGTCCACAACTGCAAAACTGAAAAGCGGACTTACCACAACATATGATTATTTCTATTCAACCAGCGGTATGGACGATTATCCCGCACAGGTTGCAATGATGGACAGAAATATAAGAGATACAACTGCTCCCGTTCTTTCATCAGCTCAGCTTATCCGATGTGCGAAAATTCTTAGAATGACTGCAAGTAAACTCGGTCTTCACGAAGATGTGAAAACTTATGAAGCTGACATTGCAAGAATAACCGATGCACTCAATAAATATTCATGGGATAAAGACAGTGGTTATTACAGTTATGTTCTCCACGATAAAGATTATAACCCCACAGGCTTTATGCTCACGGAAGACGGAGAAAATCAGAACAAAGGTCTTGACGGAATATATCCGATTATTGCAGGAGTCTGCAATGAGGAACAGAAAACAGCTATTCTTTCGCATCTCAAAAATGAAAAAGAAATGCTTTCACCCTACGGTATCAGTGCAGTTGACATGACAGCAGGTTACTTTATGGTAAACGGCTACTGGAACGGCAATGTATGGTTCCCGCATCAATGGTTTATCTGGAAATCAATGCTTGATCTCGGCGAAACGGAATTTGCATATACAATTGCAAAGCTTGCTCTTGATGTATGGAAGAGAGAAGTTGACTATTCTTATTATACATTTGAAATGGTCAATGTTGTAACAGGCAGAGGTGGCTGGTTCCATAACTTCGGCGGTCTTTCAACTCCCATTACAATGTGGGCAAATGCTTATTATAAAGCAGGTACACTCAACACAGGTTTTGATACCTGGGTTGACGAAGTGAATTTCAGTGATGATTGCACAAAGCTCGATGCAAAAATCACATACTTCGGCAATAGTGAAAAAATCACCGTCATTGCAACGATGAATGACGATGAAAACAAAAAATACAATGTGACTCTTGACGGTAAGGAAGTCCGGTATAACGAAAGATTTAAGGGCACGCTTGAAATTGAATTGACAGTTCAGTATAAAAAAATACATGAACTGATTGTAGAATAAATTTTCGTATAATATTCTGAGGTGGTAAAAATGCTTAAACAACGTGGTGCAGGTGTGCTGATGCATATCAGTTCCCTGACCTCTGAATACGGTGTGGGTGTATTCGGCAAAGAATGTTTTGATTTTGTTGATACACTTGCAGATATGAAATTTTCTTACTGGCAGGTTCTGCCGTTCAATCCGATAGATGATGCAAATTCTCCTTACTGCTCAGCATCCGCATTTGCAGGGAACATACTTTTTATTGATCCCAAAGGTCTTGCGGAAATGGGGCTTTGCACCGAGGATGAAATAAAAACAAATGTATATGACGGTTCCCCCTATACAGCTGATTTTGATTTTGCAAAAAAAACAAGGCTTTCTCTTCTGAAAAAAGCTTTTTCACGAATTGATGCAGAATTTGCACAGAAAATCAAGGATTTTGAAAGTGAAAACAAGTGGCTGACACAGTTTTCATACTTCATGGCTATAAAAGAAGCCAATGATTTTAAAGCATGGTGGGAATGGGACGAGGATTTTGCCCGTTTTGATCTGTTTAAAAGACGCCACAGACATGACTATGCAGAGCGTTCGGCTTTCTGGAAATTCTGTCAGTATGTTTTCTTCATGCAGTGGCAGAAAGTCAAGGACTATGCAAACTCAAAGGGTATAAAAATAATCGGTGATATGCCGATTTATGTGGCGATGGACAGCGTTGATGTCTGGTCAAATCTGCCGATGTTCCTTATTGATGATAAAAAGCTCAGACCTGAAAAGGTTGCAGGTGTTCCTCCCGATTATTTCAGCGAAGACGGTCAGCTCTGGGGTAATCCTATTTATAACTGGGAAGCTATGGACAAAGACGGCTATAAATGGTGGCTTGAAAGAATCGGCAATGCGCTTAATACTTATGACGTTGTGAGAATCGACCATTTCAGAGCTTTTGCAAGCTATTGGGAAATTCCTGCTGATTCCGAAACTGCAAAAACAGGAGAGTGGAAAGACGGACCGGGAATGAAACTCTTCAAAAAAGTGTTCCGTAAATTCCCCGATGCACCTATTATCGCAGAAGACCTTGGCGTTTTTGGTGAAGATGTTGTGAAACTGCTTGAAGATACAAATTTCCCCGGCATGAAAGTTGTTCAGTTCGGATTTGATCCCGGCTGTGATTCTTCGCATATGCCTCACAATGCAGAGAAAAACAGCGTAAATTATGTGGGAACACATGATAACAATACTCTTCTCGGCTGGCTCTGGGAAGCAAATGAAGAAGAACGCAGATTTGCGCTTGATTATGTCGGCTTTGAGGGTGACAACTGGGGTGACGGCGGATATTATTCAAAAAGTTGCCGTAAGATAATTGAAACTGTGTGGCGAAGCGCTTCAAACACAGCCGTGATTGCATTCCAGGATATGTGCGGTTTCGGTTCTGATGCAAGAATGAACATTCCCGGTGTGCCCGAGAAAAACTGGCGTTTCAGAACAACTAAAGAAACTATCAATAATATTGATAAAGAATATTTCAGAAAAATAAATTCTCTTTACAGAAGAGGATAAAAAATAAAAAGAGGTGTTTTTTATGGTATCAAAAATCGCTGAACTTTTAGGTCTTGTTGTCAGAGAAGAATGGGCACTCACCAAATTTTTTGAGTATCTCGGAAAAATGTTTTCCGCAGACTCAATAAAAGGTATGGTTGCTGCACTTACTGCAGCTGCAGAAATGCTGGCAATGCTTATTTTCGGTCTGCCCACAACTCCCAGAGGACCCGAGCTTGATCTGACAGATTATGAAGTTGTTTTCTATGATGAGTTTGACGGTGAAAGCCTTGATGAAACAGTATGGAAACATCGTGGTGTCGGACCAAGAAGAGGCGGATTCAACGCATCAAGTCAGGCTCAGGTCAGAGACGGTAATCTTGTAATCACATCAGAATATCTTACAGACGGTATGTACGGAGAAGGCTGGTACACAGGTGCTGTAGCTCTTAAAGAATGGTACAAGCAGGGATACTTTGAAATCAGATGTATCTGTAACGATTCACCCGGTTTCTGGAGTGCTTTCTGGATTCAGGCAAACGGACCTTATACTGCTTCGATTTCAAAGGGCGGTGTAGGCGGTGCCGAGCTTGACATCTTTGAATCAATGGGCTACGGTGACGGACTTCATCACAACTCAGTTACACAGACAATCCATTGTGCAGGTGTAGACGGTGTGCAGGAAGGATTCCAGTCTGCAAACCTCGGTGCTTTCTACGGCAATAATATTCACGAAGAATACAACACATACGGTCTTGAGTGGACAGAAGATGAATACATTTTCTATATAAACGGTGTTGAAACTGTCCGTTCAACATTCGGCAACGGTGTTTCACAGGTTGACGAAGAAGTTATTGTATCACTTGAAATTCCCGGAATTGAGGAGCTTGCCGGATTTGACAAAGACGGATTCAAGACAGAATTTATTGTTGACTACGTAAAAATCTATCAGAAGAAGTAATAAAAATATCACCTGTTTTCATAACAGGTGATTATTTTTTCTTGAGTATTGCTTTTTGCTGAAGTGTAAGATAGAGCTTTGCTGTAACTTCTGCATCGGCATCTGCACGGTGGTATGTATCGGAGGTTATTCCGAAATAGTCGCATAAAACCGAAAGCTTGTTGCATAAAAGACCCGGAAAAGCTTCACATCTGTATCTGACAAAACGGAGAGTGTCAAACACATCATTGTCAATATAAATTCCGTATTCGTCTGCCCAATGTCCCATGATTTTACAGTCAAAATTTATTGCATTGTGTCCCACAAGAATGTTGCTTCCCGCAAAAGCTTTGAAGCGGGGCAGTACATCATAAATTCTGTCCGCATCGCAGACCATTTCGTCGGTTATGCCTGTAATCTGAGTGATTGCAGGCGGAATGAGTATTCCCGGATTGACAAATTCCTGAAAAGAATCACAAATTACACCGTTTACAACTTTTACAGCACCGATTTCAATGATTTCGGAGTTTCTCGGGAGTCCCGTTGTTTCTATGTCGAAAGCAACAAAAGTTGAGAAATCCGCTGTTTTGACTTCTTTCGCAGGAAAGAATTTTTCAGGTTTTCCGAATAAATCAAACATCGGCAAAGTCCTCTTCCGTTTTTATTTTGCCATACATACACTGAATGCTTGTGTATTTGTCATTTTTCAGTCTGAGGATTTTGTCAGTTTCTGCGGCAACAGCTTTTACATCTGTTTTTAGGGCATGGACAAAAATATATTCAGCCTTTTTTATGTTGTGTTTTTCTTTTTTTATGAATGTCTGCATAGGAGCACAAAGTTTTGAAAACCATATGGGAGCACAGATAATAACTTTATCATATGCGGCGACATCTGTATCATACGGAAAAAGCGTCATATCATCTTTTGAGATTAAAGATTTTACACAGTTTGAAAAACCATTGTAACCTGCAACGTTTTCAATAGTATCAATTGCAAGGAAATCAGCTTCAAGCTCCTTTGCTTTTTCAAGGGCGATTTTTTCCGTATTGCCTTTTCTTGAATAATAAACCACAAGCGTTTTCATTTTAATACCTCCCGGAGCTTTTTTTATCATTATATATTAAATGATATAATATTATTTTTACTTTTTAGAAAAATGAAAACTGAATTTTATGTTAAAATAAAAATTCGGGAGTGATTATTTATGAATGAACTTTCTTTCAGATATGCAGAAGAAAAAGATACAGAACTTATACTGTTTTTTATAAAGAGTCTTGCAGAGTATGAAAAAATGAGCGATGAAGTTTCGGCAACACCGGAGCTTCTGAAGGAATGGATTTTTGAAAAGAAAAAAGCAGAGGTTATTTTTCCTGTTGTTGACGGAAAAGAAATCGGCTTTGCTTTGTTCTTTCATAACTTTTCGACATTTCTCGGTAAGGCAGGAATCTATCTCGAGGATTTATATATTCTTCCCGAATACCGACATAAAGGCTACGGAAAACGTGTTCTGAAAAAACTTGCATCAATTGCAACTGAGCGCGGTTGCGGCAGACTTGAATGGTGCTGTCTTGACTGGAATAAGCCGAGCATTGATTTTTATTTATCTCTCGGAGCAGAGCCCATGTCAGACTGGACAACTTACCGTATAACAGGCGAAACGCTCAAAAAACTAGCTGAATAATAAAAGTATAAACAGGGGAATTCAGTATTGAAATATAATTGTTGTTGTGATAATATAGCTGAGGTGATGGAAATATATGAAAAAATTAAATAAAATAACGCCGATTCCAAAATCGCACGAAATAATCTGGTGGGTATGCCGTGTAATTTTTGTGCTGTTCTCAATATACGGAATTCTCAACAACTCTGTAACAATGTTCCTTATGGGGCTTTTCTCAACAGCATTTTCACATCTGTGGGATATGTTTCAGCTTTTCGGCGGGAAATCTTTCATAACCCGTGTTGATTATTTTTCACAGACAATTCTGAATATTTTTATCGCATACAGTCTCGGAGTTTATCTTCTGAATACAAGAACAAATATCCATTTCTTTGATATATTGTCCCATGCGTCTTCAGGTTTTATTGCAACATGGTTTGCATATGACTTTGCAGTAGTTTTTCAGGGCAAGAAAAGACATCTTAGTCCTGCACTTGCATCGTTCTTTTCATTGTGTTTCTCAATGTTCATAGCAGTTGCATGGGAACTTTATGAGTTTACAATGGACCGTGTCTACGGATACACACTCCAGACATCGGATGTTATTTCTGAAATCGGACTTAGGGATACCATGGAGGATACGATTTGTTGTGTTGTCGGCTCGGTTATCGGTATGTTTGCTGTTGCTTTTTACAGAAACGGAATTATCGGCGGTAAAAACAGAAAACAGCTCAGAGCAGAAGTCGTTGCCCGTTCAAAGCAGGACAGAAAAGAAGAGCTTGAATTTCTCGGAATTGAAGAATAAGAAAAAAGCAGGTACTGAAAAAACGGTACCTGCTATTCATGTATTGAAGATTTCAGACAAAAAAACAACCACCCTTTTGGGTGGATGAATGTTGTTCCGGCATCGCCCTATTTTCCCGGGCCGCTTCCAGCCAAGTATTGTCGGCACTGCAGAGCTTAACTACTGTGTTCGGGATGGGAACAGGTGGGACCTCTGCGCCAAAGACACCGGATATTCACTTGTCAGAGTTGTTACTCCCTAACAACATGGCTTATTATATCACATAAAATTCAAATGTCAACCCCTTTTTTTAAATTTTTTCAATTTTTTTT
>JAFXLD010000086.1 GCA_017531385.1 Clostridia bacterium | reverse complement strand
TCTATGGTAAGATGTTTGTAATGATTCATTTTACCTAATCTCCTGTATTTTGGTTTCTTTCTTCAATCTCCATTATACAAGATTTCTTAAAATGAGTCATTATTTTTTTTCTGTTGCACTTATATTGTAAATCTAAAATGCTCAATTCGCAATTTCGGAAAAGGCTTCGCCTTTTGAACCATTGTATAAATTAATTATCTGTATGTTTTTTGGGGATTGCTATATCTGTTTCAAAAACATGCTTAGCATCATCATATTTCCAATCATATACCGCATTATATTTCTTTAATATCTTTTTAACTATATTAAGTCCCAAGCCATGATATGCTTTTTCCTTTTTGGAGGTTATCAGTCTGTTGTCAATTGCTTCGGGAGTTTTTATGCAGGTATTTCTTATTATAATTCCGTCATATCGGCTGTTTTTTGCAAATACATATAATTCAATTTCAGAGTCTTCTGCTTTTTCGGCGGAATCAACTGCATTGTCAAGCAAATTATTCAGCAATGTGGATAAATCAACATCATCAATATAGCAAAGTGTTGCAAGCTTTACTGATGGCGTAAATTTTATCCCTTTTTTATCGCAGATAGAGATATATTTACTGATGATGAGATTGAGCATTTTATTCTTACTTATTACCACATGTGATATTTTTTCAACATCTGAAATCAGTCTGTCAAGATAGCTGTGGGTTTCTGCTATGTCGTCAATATATCTTATCTGCAACAAATGATTTTTTATATCATGAGAAAATTGTCTGATTTCATCATTTGACTGCTCAATCACTTCGAAATACTTCTTGTCAATTTCCTGCTGAAAATGTATTGATTTTAATTCGTACAGTTCAACTCTGTTTTTATAGGCTTTGTCATACAGCATAAAAACAATTAAATTGATGAACAGCAGCAATATAAACGTTGCTGATATCAATAAGCTCATTGATGAGGATATGTCAAAGCTTCCTGCGGCATAGAAGAAGAAAATGCTAACAATAATGCTTATAAGCGGTAACAAAAACAAAACCCAATAAAAGCTGTCTTTTTCTGCTTCATAAAGCTTTATAAGGCAAAGCCTTTTAATGAAAAACATAATGGCGGCATATGCAATTTTGCTTATTGTGATTACACAAATGTATGCCTTGATATCCCTATCCATTGCATTGAAATCATTGAATAATAAGGTGCAAAGACTGATAACAATTATTTCCGAAAGAGACATTATTCCAATAAAAACAAAAGAATGAAACAGCGCATTGCTTAACCGCACATTGAACACATACCAAAGCACAAGGAAATATAATGTAATCAAAAAAACTCCGTTGACGATATTATTTCCCAGTTGATATACAAAAAACAAAATTATATGAATCAGAGCAACCGATAAAATTCTGAAGCCTCTGCTCTTTTTACCCGAAAACAAGCCGTTTGCATAATTATAGAAAAGCAATGCTTCAAAAATATACATTACGATATCAAGTGCAATTTTCGGCATTGTTATTCATCCTCTCCGATAAATTCCAGAAATCTGCGCTTGAACTCAGGCTGTTTTCTGCCGGAAATCTGAATCTTTTCCTTGCCTGTGGGGAGTTCAACCGTAATTTCATCCCGCTTGAAATCAGAAATATAATTCATATTTACAATATAGCTGTTATGAGGTACGGCAAAAAATGAAGCTGTAAGCATTGTTTTGATATTTTTAAGACTTTCTCTGACGGTGTATGTATATTCATTTGTACAAACAGTGACAGCCTTCAGATTTGCTTCAACATAAATTATATTACGGCTTCTGACTCTTATTATCTTATTGTCTTTTGTGGAAAGCATAACAAAGCTTTCATTCATTTCCTGCAATGCCTTTTCAAGAGAAGAATAAACTCTTTTCTGCTCAACGGGCTTTTTCAGAAAACGCACCACATGAAGATCCATTGCCGCATCAAGATAATCTGTGTAAGAAGTGACGACAATTATAATGCAGTTGTGATTTTTCTTTTTCAGCGTTTTCGCAATTTCTATTCCGTTGATATCGCCCAATTCAATATCAAGAAATACAATATCGAATTTTTCTCCACTGCCCAGAATTTCCTCTCCGCAGGAATACTCTTTCAGCTCAAAGGGAATTACTTTTTTCTTGAAAAATTCCTCAATATACGGTCTTATGGCATCTCTGTGACTTAAAATATCATCACATATGGCAATTTTCATCTCCGCACCTCCTGTAATATTGTATTATTATAAAATTATATAATAAAAATACAGCATTGTGCAACAGCAAGTTTCTGCTTTTATTCCCGATTTTTCTGCTTTTGTCAGAAGTAGGCTTAGTAAAATCAACAAAGACGGAGTGTGATGGTTTTTACAACATTTCTATGAAATTAAAGAACGGCATCTAAATTGGTAAAACAACTCAAATCAAAAATAAACTGTTGATACATTTTGTACAGATAGTTTTTTATAATCATCTTTTACTTTACAATTTAAAAAATTTATAATATAATAATCTGGTAATATAAAAAATCCGGCTATTGAAAGAATGATATTACCAATGAAATATAACATAAACAAAAACAGGGATAAGAGTGCATATATGCAGTTGTATGAACAGCTTCGCAGAGATATTGTTCAGGGAATTTATCCGTTTGGATCCAAACTTCCGTCAAAACGTCTGATTTCCGAAGAAACAGGCGTCAGCGTAATTACAGTTGAACATTCATACTCAATACTTTGTGATGAAGGTTATGTTGAAGCCCGTCAGCGCAGCGGATATTTTGTAATATACCGTGAAAGCGATTTTATATCTCATAATGAAACAGTTACAGCCACAACAGAAAAACAACAAAGCAACAATTTATCAGACAGCATTTTTCCGTATTCAGTCCTTGCAAAAACAATGCGTAAAGTTTTAATTGATTATGGTGATAACATCCTTATAAAGTCACCGAATCAAGGCTGTATTGAACTGCGTGACGCTGTATGTGCATATCTTGCAAGATGCAACGGTATGAACATTAGACCCGAGCAAGTTGTAATAGGTTCCGGAGCAGAATATCTCTACAGCCTGATTGTACAGCTTTTCGGCAATGACAAAATCTTTGCAATTGAAAATCCGTCATATGAAAAAATCAGAAAGGTTTACACTTCAAACGGAGCATTTTGCGACATGCTGAATCTTGGCGCAAACGGAATCAACACTTCTGAGCTTGAAAAAACAACTGCAACCATACTTCATATAACTCCGTTCAACAGTTTCCCCAGCGGCATTACTGCAAACGCTTCAAAAAGAGCTGAATATCTCAGATGGGCAGAAAAAAGAAACGGTTATATCATTGAAGATAATTATGAATCTGAATTGACTGTTTCCAAAAAGAATGAAGATACTGTTTTTTCTCTGTCAGAAAACGGAAAAGTAATTTATCTTAATACTTTCACAAAAACAATTGCACCGTCCGTGAGAGTCGGTTATATGATTTTACCCGAAAAATTACTGGATTTATTTAAAGAAAAGCTCGGTTTTTATTCATGTACAGTGCCTGTATTTGAACAATATGTTCTCGCTGAGCTTCTCAATAACGGCAATTTTGAACGGCACATAAACAGAGTAAGACGCGCAAGACGAAAAGAAAAAACATAAGAAAAACTCGCTGACTGTGAATCAGCGAGCTTTTTATTATTTCAGAAAGTCTATAAGTTTACCTAATACAGGTTCAAATGCTGCACCATACCAATGATTATCATGTTTAGCCGTTTCTTTGATACATTCAACAGCATAATCTGCTGCAATCTTTGCACTTTCGAAAGCAGATTTTCCTCTTACATAAGCTCCGACAAATGCAGACGCATAAATATCACCTGTACCGTGACAGCTGTTAGGAAGCTTTTCGTGTTCATAATATGAGTATTCTCCGTTTTCGTAAATAACGATACCTGTTTTTCCTTCACGATAAGAAATCCCTGTAAAAATTATGTTTTTACATCCGAGATCGGTAAGCTTTTTAAGAAGCAAATCGATATATTCCCTGTCATATTCTGTTTTGTATTCAGTATCTGTCAGGAAACATGCTTCTGTGATATTAGGAAGTACATAATCAGCCTTTGCACAAAGCTTTTTCATTGCATCAACAAAAACAGAATCAAAACCGTAATAAAGAGCTCCGTTATCAGCCATTGCAGGGTCAACAATTTTAACACAATCATCAGTAGCTACAGAATCCATTATATCAGCAACATAATCGATCTGCTTTGTGCTGCCAAGATAGCCTGTATATATAGCACTGAAATTGATCTTTTCTTTCAACCAATGGTCTTTGATTGCAGGCATATCATCTGTCAGATCTCTGAATGTGTAGCCTGTAAAACCGCCTGTATGAGTTGAAAGAACTGCTGAAGGCAGAACGCAGGTTTCATGACCGCAAGCTGAAATTATTGGTAATGCAACAGTGAGTGAGCACTGTCCGACGCAGGAAATATCCTGAATTGTAAGAACTTTTTTATAAGACATAAAAAATACTCCTTGTCCGTAAAATTTGTCTACATTATACCACCGCTTGGTAATATGTAAATATCCAGACAAGGAGTTTTTTATATAACCAAAATAATTCAGCTTATGATCATAATTATTCCATTCTTTTTACAATATCTTCAAATACATCAGCAATTGTCTGTGATGCAAGATAACCGAGTGAATTGGTTTCATGATAGTGACTTCTGTCAAACCTGTCTCTTCCGTTGCTGAGGTAAGCCTGAGTTTTGTGAAGAATGAAATCATTTGGAGCTACAACGTAGCCTGTCATATCATTAGTTACACCGAAAACAAGCAGATTATCATCACCTGCAATCTCAATAAGCGGCGTAGGGTTGATTTCGGGGCCTTTTCCGGTTGCTGATTCATCGGCAGCTGCATATCCGCCGTAAACAGTTTCAGGAAAACTTTCTCCGGGCAGCAGAAGTATTTTCTGATCACCCAGATAAATATATGTCATTTCTGTCTTAAGTGCAAGTCCCAATTCACCTTTATCACAAGGATATCTCTTTGTACTCATAACTTTCAACAAAGCTAAGAATGCAAGAACACCGTTGTCTACAGGGCAATAATACGGCTGACGAAGAACAGATATCTTACAGTCAAGTTTTCTGTCATTGTCAATTGAAAGAGCAGCTTTACCGAGACATTCACCCTGAATCCTTGTTCTTTCAACTTTGTCCTCACAGAAATCACCAGGGTCAACAGCCGCAATTGCTCCGATACCGAAGAGAACGTTTGTTTTTCTTGCTTCATTTATCGTTTTTCTCAGGTAATAGGGATAATCAGCACTCACCTGTCTGTTACCGCCACCAAGAGTATTCGGATGGGCAGCATAATTAAGAAACCATGTTTCATCACTGCCGTTATCAGGAACAAAACGGATGCGTGTAAGCACATCGTGAAGAACTGTCGGTAATCTCTTGTCAAATTGAGCCTCAGGCACATGAACAGATCCGACATATAAGTCTCCTTCTGTCCTGTTTTCATATGCCTCATGACAGACATTTACCATTGAATTAAGCAGCTTGTCCATATAAGCGGGATTTTTTCCGGTTCTGGGAAGTTTACCCCAATAGCCGACAGTGTCAAATCCGGCGTGATTATGAGTACAGCATATATTTGTACTTTTGCAATTTATCTTCTTTGAAAATTCTGAAAGTTTGTCACGAACAACGGCAACCTCTACTCTTGTAAGGCCTATTATGTCCGCACTGATCATCATAATACCGCCGTTTTCACCGCAACTGATCCACATTGCACTTACGGTAATCGGATCATGTACACCTTCAATTTTCTTTCCCGGTCCGTGACCAGCTATCCAGTATGTAGCAGTATCTATATCATCAGGCATTACTTCACAGGAAGAAAACCCGACAACATATTTATCGCCTGTAAACTTCTTGACATTATGTTTGGAAATCGGCGGTGCAGAACTTTTTCTCTTTAATTTTTTTGCATTATGTTTGGAAATTGCTTTAACTGCAGAAGCGGCAAAATCAGCTATCGACACAAAAATCACTCCAATTAACACATTTTCTTCTATTATAATATATCGGAACAAAATCTGCAACAAAATTAATTTACAAAAAAATATTATATTTTTTGTAAAAATCATTTAAATCATAAACAACTTGTGCTACAATACAGATGGTGATTAATATGAATTTGATAAACGGAAATGTTTTTCTGAACGGAAATTTTGAAAAAACAAATATAAAAATACACAACAACAAAATATGTAATATTTCGCCATCACTTTTTTCTGATGATAACATTGATTGTAGCGGTAAATACATAATTCCAGGTCTTGTGGATATTCATACGCACGGCTGTGCAGGTTTTGATTTTTCATCAGCTTCAGATGAAGAAATTGAAATCATGCAGAAATATTATCTCAAAAACGGTATTACTTCAATCCTTGCAACAACCGTTTCTTTATCGGACGACGATGTGCTTTCTGCAACAGAGAATATAAAAACTGCAGCTAAAAGACACATTGTGGGCTCAAGAATTGCAGGTATAAACCTTGAAGGACCGTATCTTTCACCGAAAAAATGCGGAGCACATAACATTAATTTACTCAAAGCACCTGACCTGAAATTCATAGAATCCCTCGGTAAGCTTATTAAAGTTGTTAATGTTGCACCGGAATATAAAAATGCAACCGAGTTTATAACAAATTTTAAAGGAAAAACATCTATCGCACATACTGATTGTGATTATACTCAGGCAATGACAGCTATTAATCTCGGTGCTGACCATATTACTCATATTTTTAATGCAATGAACGGACTCCATCACAGAAAACCGGGAGTAATTGGTGCATTTTTTGATTCAGATGCTGTAGCAGAATTGATTTGTGACGGCATACATATAGCAGCTCCTATATTGCGAATGATGTTCAAAGCATATTCAGAACGAATTGCGATAATTTCCGATTCCATGGCAGCAACAGGACTCAGCAACGGTACCTATAAACTCGGCTCACTGGATGTAATCGTTGAAAACTCAGTTGCTACACTTCCTGACGGTACCCTTGCAGGATCTACAATGAACATTTATGATATGATGCGTCATCTAATTTCGATCGGTGTCAGCCCTGAAAAAGCAATTGCATCTGTAACACAAATACCTGCCAGGTCTGTCAATATTGATGATTCCTGCGGAATAATAAAGGTTGACAGAAATGCTGACCTTGTAATTTTGAATAATGATTTCACTATTCACAAAATAATATTTGACGGCAATATTCTTTATTGATATAAAATGTTGACATTTTGCCAATAAAAAGCTATAATAAACATAAACTGAAATTATGGAGGCGTTCAAAATGTGGCTTCAGGTTATCGTTGATTTTCTCGATGCAATCAAACTTATTCTTAAACTTCTCGGATTGTATAATGACCCTACAACAAAAAACTAAGAATAAATTGATTTATTGATGTAAAGTTTATCGCTTTACATCATTTTTTTTACAAAAAAATAATATTATATTGAAATAATCTACAAAGTATGATATTATAAGCATGTATATTTATCGGATATATCGAAAGGGCATCGAAATGAAAAACAAAACTCCGAAAAACAACTTAACAAAAAAATCAAGAGTACCTACTCCTGCATCAATGATTAAATTTTTCATGATATTTTTCATTGCAAGTCTGTTTGTATCAGCAGTATTGGCTGCCGCAAGTGGCGGTGAATCATGGAAATACATGCTGTTTCATAGCGGAAAATACACAGATATGTACATGGATTTCTTCAACTCAATCAGAGACGGAGGTTCACCTGACGTATATTCCGCAAGAAACAATATCTATCCGCCTTTGTGTGTATTAATTTTCAGAATACTCTCAAAACTGATTGATCCCGATCTTGTATCAACATTTTTCTCAAAACGAAAACTTCTTCAGTCTGATCAGATCAGTATGATAATATACATGCTTTTTGCACTTATATGCATTATGTCATTAATGCGTCTTATTGAATCATATGCAAACATAAAGTCCCAAGGCAAGCTGAAAACACAAGCGGCTATCATTTCATTTGCAATGATCATCAGCTACCCTGTCATGTTTTGTCTTGAACGCGGCAACATTCTTATACTCAGTGTTATTTTTGCAATGTTTTTCATCTTTTTCAAAGATTCAAAATATCCGATAATTAAAGAACTTTCATATATTGCACTTGCACTGTCAGCCGGAATAAAACTTTATCCTGCAATATTCGGTCTTTCGCTCATTATTGAAAAAAAATACAAAGAAGCAGGAAGACTTATTCTTTACGGAATAATAGCAGTTGTGTTCCCAATTGTATTTTTCCTTGATGAATTCAGAGTAAATCCTGCCTCTGTTTCTTTCGGTATATTCCCCTTACTGAATGCTGGTACAAGTATTTTGGCAGATGCAGAATCCACATCTGCATTTGAAAAGCTTATTAAAAATCTGATTAATTTTGCTGTTAACAAAAAATCCAGCCTTAACTTCAGCAGTGTAAGTGTTCAGAATTTTATTTTTATGGCAAGAGGCTCAACAACAGTTGCAAAAATTGTTTGTCTTATAACTGAAATTATTGCTGTTTTCTGCGCATTCAAAACAAAAAGAGAATGGCAGAGAGTATTTTTACTTGCGTATCTTATGTTGAATATTCCATCCGCGTCTAACTCATATGCACTGTCATTTCTTTTGATACCTTTCACAATTTTCTTATTTGCACCGCAGAAGTACAGAATAAAAGACTGGATTTATCTCGGTTGTTTTGCTCTTCTGTTAACTCCTCTTCCGACACTCTGGTTCTATCATCCTGAAATTGTTCAGAACTTTGTTAATTCAATCGGTGTATATTATAACACACAGTTAAATCAGTATCTCGGAACAATTACCGTTCAGTTCATGTTTCTTTTAATTTCAATTGAATGTATATCAGGATTATTTACAAGAAAAGAAAAAAAGACTGCAATAAATAACAAGTCAGACAAAACTGATGAACAACCGGATGGGGAGGAATCTGTCGCATGACTCCTCTGATTTCAATTATTATTCCCGTTTATAATGTCGAAAATTATATAGAAAAATGCGTAACAAGCTTGCTTGAGCAGACATATAAAAACATTGAGATTATTCTTATCAATGACGGATCATCAGATAATTCAGGTGCCATATGCGACGCTATTGCTGAAAAAGACAACAGAATCGTTGTCATACATCAGGAAAATGCAGGCGTATCTGCAGCGCGAAATACTGCACTTGACATAATGAAAGGTGAATTTGTTACTTTTGTTGACAGTGACGATTATGTTGATTTACAATTCATAGAATGTCTGTACAATGCATTGGCAGAAAACAATGCGGATATTTCAACCTGCGGACATTACAGAGTTGAATTTGACGGATCACTTAAGAAGATTTATCATCTTTCTGACAATCCGGAAGAAATAATATGCATGAGCGGAAAAGATTCAATAATGAATATGTTCTATGAAAAAATTTGCTCAGCATCAAGCGGAAGCAAATTATACAAGCGAGAACTGTTCAACAATCTTCGTTTCCCCGGTTATATAATGGGTGAAGACACATTTGTTGTTTATCACACTTTCAAAGAATCAACATTAATTGCTCACACAAACAAACCGTTGTATTATTATGTTCAGCATTCAGCAAGTGTCACAAACAGCAAATGTAATTATTTCAAATTTTACGACTATGTAAGACTATATGACCACATTATCAATTCTGATGGATGCGATCGAAACTCTGAATATTTCAAATCGCTTGCAAACAGGCTTATTGAGAATAATTTCTGGGTATATATGAAACTAAGAAATTGTCCGAATATGTTTTTTACTGAAAAAAAGCATATTGAAGACAATATAAAAAAATACAGAAAATATGTTATCAACAATCCACAAGCAAAACCCAGAATAAGAATGGCTTGTTTACTCTCCTGTTGCGGAATGGAAATATTAAAAAAAGTTTATGATAACATCAACAGATAGAAAAAACGGTATCAGAACGATACCGTTTTTTATCATATTTACGATCAAAACAAAGACGTTTTCTCAGCAACATTAAAACCTGCCTCAACAAGAGTTGCAGATGCTAAAGCGTTATCATCAACCCTGAATATCATATACGCATGACCGATATTTTTGACGGAAAGGAATGCATATGTGTATTCCACAGCAATATCAGCCTTGACAAGAGTTTCAAGAATTTCTGCAAGGCTGCCGGGTCTGTCAGGTATTTCAACAGCAAGAACTTCTGTTTCTGCAATAACGTAACCGCCATCTTTAAGTACATTTACAGCTGAAGTATGATCCTCACATATAATTCTGAGAATACCGAAATCGTGTGTATCAGCAACTGAAAGAGCTTTCATGTTTACATTATTGTCAGCCATATATCTTGTAACTTCTGCGAGTTTACCCGTTTTATTTTCAATAAAAACCGAAATCTGTTTAACGCTCATTTATGTATTCTCCTTTCAGAATCAATCATGAAGCTTACGCTTATCAACAACTCTTACAGCCTTGCCTTCACTTCTTGCAATTGACTTGGGAGCAACAAGATGAACAGAAGGTCGGATACCAAGCATCTGAGTAATTGCAAGTGCAAGCTCTTTTTCTTTTGATGAAACACCCTTGACTGTGTCCGTGAACTGCTCGGGATTAAGCTCAACAAAGACATCAAGAGTATCAACATTGTTCTTTCTGTCAACTTCAATCATATAATATGGTGAGTAACCTTCATTGAGAAGAACGGTTTCGATCTGTGACGGGAATACATTTACGCCACGGATAATAAGCATATCATCACTTCTGCCCATGGGCTTTGCCATTTTGATAAGCGTTCTTCCGCAGGAGCATTTTTCACGGGAAAGAACACAGATATCTCTTGTTCTGTATCTGAGAAGAGGGAAACCTTCCTTATCAAGACTTGTAAAAACAAGCTCACCTTTTTCACCGACAGGAAGCACTTCTTCTGTTTCGGGATCTATAATTTCCGGAATAAAATGGTCTTCATTGACATGCATACCTGTCTGCTCAGAACATTCAAATGCAACGCCGGGACCTGTTGTCTCAGTAAGACCGAAGATATCATAAGCTTTGATACCGAGTGATTTCTCTATATCACGGCGCATTTCTTCAGTCCATGGCTCAGCACCGAATATACCTGCTTTAAGGTCAAGGTCATCAGGTGTAAGCCCCATTTCCTTAAGTGTTTCACCTATGTATGCAGCATAAGAAGGTGTGCAGCAGATAATTGTTGAATGAAGATCCTGCATAAACTGAATCTGTCTTTCCGTATTACCTGATGACATAGGAAGTGTAAGACAGCCGACCTTCTGAGATCCTCCGTTAAGACCGAAACCGCCTGTAAAAAGCCCGTAACCGTATGCTACCTGACAGATATCTTCTTCAGAACCGCCTGCAGCAATTATAGCTCTTGCACAACAATCATCCCAGAGGTCAATATCCTTCTGAGTATAGAAAGCAACAACTCTTTTTCCTGTTGTACCGCTTGTTGAATGGATTCTTACGCAGTTTTTAAGGTCTGTGCCGAGAAGACCGAAAGGATAAGCGTCACGAAGGTCTGCTTTTGTAAGAAACGGAAGTTTATAAAGGTCATCAACTGACCTTATATCGTCAGGTCTGACACCCTTTTCATCCATAAGATTGCGATAATATTCAACATTATCATAAACATTTTTTACCTGCTGAACAAGCTTTTCGCTCTGAAGTTTTTTCATTTCTTCATAAGAAGCACATTCAAGTTCAGGCTGAAAGTAATTCTGCATTACTATCAATCCTTTCATTAATATAGGATAATTATACGCATTAAATTAAAAATGTCAATAAAAAGACAAAAATAAATTAATAAATTTAATCTTGAAAAAATTATATTATATGATATAATTAAGTAAAAAATTGGAGGTTTCAGTTATGATTCCATTATCAGAAGCAGTTGTTCCGTCAGCATTTGCTGTCTGGCTTAACACAACTTTTGCAAATTTTGATTTTTCTGTTTTTGAATTTTTCGGCAAAATACATACAGAATGGCTCACCCCCATTGTTGAAGCATTCACACATTTAGGTGACTCAGAGTTTATTATTCCTCTTGCTGTTGTAGGTCTTATTCTCTGCCTTTTCAAAAAAACAAGAAAAGTCGGTGCAACACTTTTTCTTGCCATCATCGTTGGCACACTTATTACAAATGTTGTAATGAAACCATTTGTTTTAAGACCCAGACCGTTCCAGTCACTTGCAGATAATCCCCAATACTGGCAATGGTATACAGAGGCAGGTGCTCATCCCGAGTCACTTTTCAGAAGCTTCCCCAGTGGTCACACAACAGGTGCTTTTGAAATCGGAACAGCTCTTTTCCTTGCAGTAAGCAACAAGAAAATCAAATGGCTTTTCCCCATTTATTCTGTACTTATCGGATGTTCAAGAATCTATCTTATGGTTCACTACTGCACAGATGTTATCGGCGGTATGCTCTGTGGTATTACAGCAGGTATAATTGCATATGTCGTTGTCAAAAAGATTCTCAGCATACTTGAAAAATCTGAAAATGCACTTTTGAAAAAAGTCAATGATTTTGATTTACTTGTAATTATAAAGTCAAAAAAAGCATAACTTTTATCTGCGCCTGTAATATGGCGCAGATTTTTTATTGACATATAATAAATTTATGCTAAAATAGAACTATATAATTTTAACGGAGCGATAATTATGGAAAAAATATCTGTTAAAGGATCAGTATTTGTAGATGAATCAGGAAGAGAACGAATTTTCAACGGTGTTAACCTCGTTTTTAAAGGTGCATATGACGAAAAAACAGGAGAAACTGATTATTTTGCCGTAAATTGGGACGAGGATATGATCCGTTCGCTTTCGGAAATGGGCATCAACCTTGTACGCCTCGGTCTTGTATGGCGAGCAATTGAACCGCAACCGGGCAAATATAATGAAGAATATCTTGACATGATGGAGCATTATTTTGACCTTTGCGGGAAATACGGCATTTATGTTTATCTCGACATGCATCAGGATTGCTACCATGGTATGCCTGACTGGGCAACTGTTACAGATTCTTATAAACGCAGAAAACCTAAATTAATATGGGCAGAAGGCTACTTTATTGACAAAGCAGTTCACCGTGCTTTTGATAATTTCTGGGCCAACACTCCGGTTTGCGGCAAAGGTTTACAGGATTATTTTGCAGATATGTGGAAACATGTTGCAAAAAGATTCAGAAAGAAGAAAAACCTGTTTGGTTTTGATATTCTTAATGAACCGTTTCCCGGTACTGACGGCGGAAAGGTTTTCAAGAAAATTATTTCCTCCGGTGTAAAAACAATTTTATCTGACAAAGTTGACAAACCGAAAGCTATTAAGAATATAATTAAAGGTGACACAGCTACTGAAGCACTTGCTGTAATTGATGACAGAGAAATTTTCAGGTCAATAACATCCGGTGGCGATTTACTTATTAAAAATTTTGACGTTGATAAGTATTATCCGTTTCTGCAAAAAGTTGCCTCTGCCATCAGAGAAGTTACAAAAAACGGAATAATAATCATGGAAGCATCCTATTGGTCCAATATCAGTATTCCCTGTTCAACTCCGAGATTAAGGTACCCGGACGGTACTGCTGAAGAAAATCTTGCTTTTGCACCTCACGGATATGATCTAACAGTAGATACTCCAATGACTAATACTGCAAGCAACAAACGTGTAGATACAATTTTTGATGAACATAAAAAAACACAGGAAAAACTCGGTATTCCGCTGATTGTCGGTGAATGGGGCGGTATGGTTCCGGGCTGTGAAGAATATCCGCATCTGGAATATTTGCTTGAAAAATTCGATCACAGCTATTGGAGTCAGACCTATTGGTGTTATTGGAAAGAAATGAAGGATGAAAAGATAATGAAAATTATCTCCCGACCTCTTCCCTTTGCCGTGCCCGGTACTATCAACAAATACGAATTCAACAGAAAGAATCAGACTTTCAAATTGAAATTTACTGTCGAAAACAGTACAAGAAAAAAAGTTGAAATTTACTCACCCAAGGCACCTGTTGAAATAATATCAAAAGGCAAATCAACATATGAACATTTCAATGACAGCGACGCTGTTATGATTTATGTCGGTGCTTGCAAAGGTGAGAATATAATCGAAATTAAAATTTAAAATACAACAGCTGCAAGATATATTCTTTCAGCTGTTATTTTTTAGGAATATTTTTTATTTATTTTCCATTTTGGAACAATAAATCGCTTATATAATATTATAATATAAAAATAATTATTTAAAATTATGGAGTTGATTTTAATGCTTACAGATGTAGAAATAGCTCAGTCATGCAAAATGCTTCCCATTAAAGAAGTTGCGGCTTCAATTGGTATCGAAGAAGATTATCTTGATTTTTACGGCAAATACAAAGCAAAGCTCAACGACGACCTTTTCAGAGCGACTGAAAATAATCCTGACGGCAAACTCATTCTTGTTACAGCAATCAATCCCACACCTGCAGGTGAAGGTAAAACTACTGTTACAGTCGGTCTCGGTCAGGCTATGAATGTTATCGGCAAAAAAGCAATCATTGCTCTGCGTGAACCCTCACTCGGTCCCGTTTTCGGTATCAAGGGCGGTGCTGCAGGCGGCGGATATTCACAGGTTGTTCCTATGGAAGACATCAATCTCCATTTCACGGGAGATATGCACGCAATAACAGCTGCAAACAATCTCCTTTGTGCTATTATCGACAATCATATCCAACAAGGGAACGAGCTTGGCATTGACCAGAGAAGAATTCTCTTTAAGAGATGTATGGACATGAATGACAGAGCACTCCGAAACATCGTTGTCGGTCTCGGCGGTAAAGTCTGCGGTGTTCCCCGTGAAGACGGTTTCAACATTACTGTTGCAAGTGAAATTATGGCTATACTCTGCCTTGCAAAGAATCTTACAGACCTTAAAGAGAGATTTGAAAATATTCTTGTAGCTTACAACTATGCAGGCGAACCTGTTTATTGTAAAGAGCTCGGTTGTGCAGGTGCGATGACACTTCTTATGAAGGATGCTATCAATCCCAACCTTGTACAGACTCTCGAAAACACTCCCGCAATCATTCACGGCGGACCTTTCGCAAACATTGCTCATGGTTGCAACTCAGTAAGAGCTACAAAACTTGCTCTTAAACTTGCTGATTACACAATCACCGAAGCCGGTTTCGGTTCTGACCTCGGTGCTGAGAAGTTCCTTGACATCAAGTGTCGTGCTGCAGGTCTTAAGCCCTCTTGTATCGTTCTTGTTGCTACTTGCCGTGCTCTCAAATACAACGGTGGTGTTCCCAAGGCAGAAACATCAAATGAAAATCTTGAAGCACTTGAAAAAGGTATTGTAAACCTCGGTGCGCATATTGAGAATATGAGAAAATACGGCGTACCCGTTGTTGTTGCAATCAACAAGTTCTATGCTGATACAGATGCTGAAATCGATTTCGTGAAGAAATACTGCAAGGACTTCGGTGCTGTTGCATGTGTATCAGAAGGTTTTGCAAAGGGCGGCGAAGGTGCTGCTGAACTTGCACAGCTTGTTTGTGACACAATCGGTGCAAACGAAAGTACAAACAACTTTGGTCATATTTATGATGCAGAAAAATCAATCAAAGAAAAGATTGAAACAATAGCTAAAGAGATTTACAGAGCTGACGGTGTAATTTACACTGCAAATGCGGAAAAATCAATCAAAGAGATTGAAAGACTCGGCAGAGACAAGCTCCCCGTCTGTGTTGCAAAAACTCAGTATTCTCTTTCAGACGATCCCACAAAACTCGGCAGACCCGAGAATTTCAAAATTACCGTCAGAGATGTAAGACTCTATTCAGGTGCAGGCTTTATTACTGTTATGACAGGTGACATTCTTACAATGCCTGGTCTTCCCAAAGCTCCCAGTGCACTCAAAATCGATATTCACGAAGACGGCACAATCGAAGGTTTATTCTAAAGGTGATTAATTTGTCAGGCAATTTAAGTTTTTTATATAATGACGAGCTTACGGTGCTTAAACTCCGTAAGCTTTATGAAGACAGAGGTTTCAAAAAGTTCAGAATGAGCAAATTTGAATCCTATGATTTCTATGCAAGAAACAAGGATTTCCTTGTAGGTAACAGAATCATTACATTCACAGACCTTAACGGCAAGCTCATGGCTCTTAAGCCTGATGTTACCCTCAGTATAGTCAAGAATGCAGACAACACGGCAGACAGACAGAAACTCTATTACACAGAGAATGTTTACCGTGAGTCAAAGGATATTCACGAATTCAAAGAGATTTCACAGGTTGGTCTTGAAGTGCTCGGTGATATCGACCTTTTCCAGACTGTTGAAATCATCACTCTTGCTGTAAAGAGTCTTCTTGAACTTGATGAAAACGCAATTCTTGAAATTTCACATATGGGTTATACTGAAGGTCTCCTTGACTGTCTGACAAATGACACTCATCTCCGTGCTGAATTACATAAATTATTCAAAGAAAAGAATGCACATGACCTCATAAAACTTGCTGAATCTAACTCATTACCGAAAAGCCCTGTCAATACAGCGGTTGATGTTATGTCCTGCAAGTCTTCAAATGATGAAACCATTGAAAATGCTCTGTCAAATGCTCTCAACAACAGAATGCAGGAGGCAGTAAAAGAAGTCAGTGCAATATTTTCTCTTCTAAAAAAAACAGATCTTGACAAGCATATAAGAATTGATTTCTCAGTTACCGATGACCCCGGTTACTACAACGGTATTCTTATGCATGGATATGTTCATTCTATTCCCCGAGATGTGCTTTCAGGAGGAAGATATGACAGCTTAATGTCAAAAATGGGCAAAGATAAAACTCAGGCAATGGGTTTTGCGATTTATTTTGATGCACTTGACAGAAAACTCCATGTCAGAAACAAAATTGGTACTGATGTAATCGTTGTTTACAATGAAAACTCAGATATAAACATACTTGCCGATTTCTGCAACAAGCTCAGTGCTGACGGAATTTCTTATAATGCAGTTACAAAAATTCCCGAAAACATCTGTAATTCAAAAGTTTATTCCGTTGACGGAACTGACGTAAAGGAGGTTACATTATGATAAGTGTAGCATTACCAAAAGGCAGACTCGGAAACAAAGTTTTTGATATATTTGCAAAAATCGGTTATGACTGCGATGAAATGCACTCTGATTCCCGTCAGCTTGTATTCACAAGTGAAGAAAACGGAATCAGTTATTTCCTTGTGAAGCCGTCGGATGTCAGCATTTATGTTGAACACGGTGCTGCAGATATCGGTATTGTGGGCAAAGATATTCTTCTTGAATATGAACCTGATGTATATGAACTTCTCGACCTTGGTATCGGTAAATGCAGAATGTGTGTTGCAGGAAAAAATGATTTTGTTGACAATCCTGATGTTGCCCTGAGAGTTGCGACAAAGTTTGTAAACATAGCAAAAACATATTATAAAAGCATCAACAGAAACATTGAAATAATCAAGCTCAACGGCTCGATTGAACTCGCTCCGATACTTGATTTATCTGATGTTATAGTTGATATAGTTGAAACAGGTACTACTCTCAAAGAAAACAATCTCGATGTGCTGACTGAAATTCTTCCCATCAGTGCAAGACTTATTGCAAACAAGGCAAGTTACAAGTTCAAAACGGAAGAGATTAATAATATTGTTACAAAATTCAGCGAGGAATTAAAAAAATGATTAAGATTATCGATACATCGACGGTTTCTGATTTTACCGTTTTTACCCGTGAGGATGAAAAGAAAAACGAAGAAATCGAAAGAATTGTTGAAGGTATTATTGAAAATGTAAAAGCAAACGGTGACAAGGCACTGTTTGAATACTGCGAAAAGTTTGATAAATGCAAACTTGACACTCTTCTTGTTTCTGAAGAAGAAATTGAAGAAGCTTTTTCTCAGACTGATGAATATTTCATTGAAACACTCAGACAGGCAAGAGATAATATTGCAGATTTCCATTCAAAGCAGGTAAGAAACGATTTTGTTTTCACAAAGGAAGACGGAATTGTTCTCGGGCAGAAAATCACTCCCGTTGAAAAAGCAGGTCTTTATGTGCCCGGCGGTACAGCAGCTTATCCCAGTACAGTCCTTATGGATGCTGTACCTGCAAAAATTGCAGGCGTGAGTGAAATTGTTATGGTTACTCCCCCGTCTGCTGACGGAAAAATCAATCCTGCAATACTTACAGCAGCGAAAATTGCAGGCGTTACAAAAATTTTCAAGCTCGGCGGTGCTCAGGCTGTTGCAGCACTTGCTTACGGCACTGAAAGTGTTCCCAAGGTTGACAAAATCGTAGGTCCCGGCAATATTTTTGTTGCCACTGCAAAGAAACAGGTTTACGGCAAAGTCAGCATTGATATGATTGCAGGTCCCAGCGAAATCCTTGTTATTGCTGACCCAACCTGTGACCCGTCTAATGTTGCAGCTGACCTTCTTTCACAGGCTGAGCACGACAGAATGGCAAGCTCCGTTCTTGTTACAACAGACATGGATTTTGCAAAGAGAGTTGCTGATGAAATTGAAAGACAGCTGAAACTTCTTCCCCGTGAAGAAATTGCAAGAGAATCAATCGACAACAACGGCAAGATTTTTATTGTTGATTCAATCGAAACAGCCGTTAAACTCAGCAATGAGATTGCTCCCGAGCATCTTGAAGTATGCGTGGACAACCCCTTTGAGCTCCTTCCGCTTATAAAGAATGCGGGAAGCATTTTCCTCGGAAAGAATGTTCCCGAAGCACTCGGCGATTATTTTGCAGGACCTAACCACACACTTCCGACAAGCGGTACTGCAAGATTCTCTTCTCCCCTTTCCGTTGACGACTTTATCAAAAAATCTTCTTTCATCTATTATTCAGAGTCGGCTCTTGAAAAATGCCACAAAAGAATTGAAGACTTTGCAAACCGAGAAGGCTTACAGGCACACGGCAAGTCAATAGGAATAAGATTCAATAAATTTTAAGAAGTGTTATAAATGTCACGATTTTTATCAGATAGATTTTCCAATATAGAACCATATACTCCGGGTGAACAGCCGAAAGTTAATAACTTAATAAAGCTCAACACAAATGAAAGCCCGTTTCCGCCTTCACCCAAGGTAATTGAGGCTTTGAACAATGAAGAAATTTCAAAACTCAATCTTTATTCTGACCCCGACACAAAAGATGTTATTGATGCAATTTCAAAAACATTCGGCGTAAACTCCAATCAGGTGCTTATGGGCAACGGCTCGGACGAAATTCTTGCTTTTGCTTTCCAGGCATTTTGCGACAAAAACAATCAGCCTTGTTTTGCAGACATTACATACGGTTTTTACCCCGTCTTCTGTGAACTTTTCGGTCTGAATCCCGAGATAATTCCCCTTAAAGATGATTTATCAATCGGTGTTGATGACTATATCGGTAAAAACAAACCAATTTTTATTGCTAACCCCAATGCTCCCACAGGACTTGCACTTTCACTCACAGACATTGAAAAAATTCTTGATTCAAACAAGGATTCGGTAGTGCTTATTGATGAAGCATATGTTGACTTCGGTGCAGAAAGTGCAGTTTCACTTGTAAGCAAGTATGATAATCTCATTGTTTCACGAACATTTTCTAAGTCAAGAAACCTTGCAGGTGCAAGAATTGGATTTGCTATATCAAATCCCGAGCTTATCACAGATATGTGCAAAATGAAGTTTTCGTTCAATCCTTATAACCTGAACAGACTTTCAATTATTGCAGGTAAAGAATCAGTTCTTGATACGGAATATTTTGACAGATGTATTGCTGAAATCATTTCAAACAGAGAATACACTGTCAATGAACTAAAAAAAAGAGGTTTCATAATCCCCAATTCAAAAGCAAATTTCATTTTTGCTAAGCACAATACTCTTTCAGGAGAAGAATATTTTAATGAACTGAGAAAAAGAAACATTGTTGTAAGATATTTCAGTAAAGAAAGAATAAAAGACTATGTAAGAATCACCATCGGCTCAAAAGAACAGATGACTGCACTTATTGATGCTACCGATGATATTCTGAAAGGATGATATTATGAGAACATACAGTACGGAAAGAAAAACTGCTGAGACAGATATAAAACTTTCACTGAATATTGACGGCACAGGAAAATCCGAAATAAACACAGGTTGCGGTTTCCTTGACCATATGCTCACTCTTTTTGCGAAACATTCAGGTTTTGACCTTACTGTAACATGCAAAGGCGATACTTATGTGGACTATCACCATACATCTGAGGATATTGCTATTGTCCTCGGTGATGCACTTTACAGATGTATCGGTGACGCAAAAGGAATCTGCAGATACGGTCATATTATTCTTCCTATGGATGAAGCTCTCATACTTTGTGCAGTTGATGCAGGCGGCAGAGCTTGTCTCAATTACAAACTCTCAATCCCCACCGAAAAAGTCGGTGATTTTGACACAGAACTCGTTGAAGAATTCATGGCCGCATTCACAAGAAGTGCAAAAATCAATCTTCATATGAAACAGCTTGACGGCACTAATTCTCATCACATTATTGAGGGTGCATTCAAAGCTCTTGCAAGGGCTTTGCGTGCCGCTGTTTCAATTGATGAAAAATTCAAAGACGAAATTCCCTCTACGAAAGGCATTTTATAAATGATAGCGATAATTAACTACGGTGTGGGCAATCTGTTTTCACTTATGGGTTCACTTGAACACCTCGGTATTGATGCAGTTGTCACATCTGATGCGGATGATATAAAAAAAGCAGACAGAATTATACTTCCCGGTGTGGGTGCTTTTGCAGATGCGAAGCAGAAGCTTGTTGACACAGGACTCATTCCTATTATTGACGAAGAAGTCAGAAACGGAAAACCGCTTCTGGGCATTTGTCTGGGCATGCAGTTACTTTTTGAAAAAAGTTTTGAATACGGTGAACATGCCGGTCTTGGCTACATCAAAGGTGAAGTATGTCCTCTGCATGACGATATTTCAAAAGACCTCAAAGTTCCTCATATTGGCTGGAACAAGCTGATAATCAAAGACAAAAACAATCCCATGCTTAAATACACGGGTGAGAATGACTATGTGTATTATGTTCATTCATTCTATGCAAAGAATTGTGATGAATCACTCGTCGCTTACTCCGAATACGGTGTGAATGTACCGGGTCTTGTGTGCAAAAACAACATTTTCGGCGCACAGTTCCATCCTGAAAAAAGCGGTCAGGTCGGTCTTGATATGTTAAAAGCTTTCAATGAGGTGACAGCATGAGAATATTTCCAGCAATAGATCTTCGAGGCGGTAAGGTTGTAAGACTTACCGAAGGCGATTATACAAGAATGAAAACATACGGTGACTCTCCCGTTGAAACTGCAAAAATGTTTGAGAATATGGGTACAAAGCATCTTCATGTTGTTGACCTTGATTCAGCAAAAGACGGCGGAAACGCCAATACGGAAATTATATGTCAGATTGCAAAGGAAACTGACCTTTTCATTCAGACAGGCGGCGGAATCAGAACAGAAGAAAAAATCAGACATTATGTTGACGCAGGTATTGACAGACTCATTCTCGGCACTGCGGCAATAAACAACTTTCCTTTCCTTTGCGATATGGTAAAGAAATTCGGCAGTCACATTGCTGTCGGTGTTGATGCAAAAGACGGTTTTGTAGCCGTCAACGGCTGGCTTGAAGTGACAAAAGTCAATTCCTTTGATTTCTGCAGAAAACTTGCTGAAAACGGTGTTGAAACCGTTATTTATACAGATATTTCAAAGGACGGTAAGCTCAGCGGTACAAATGTTGAAGCATATCGTGAACTTAAAAAAATCGAGAATCTCAATGTGATTGCATCAGGCGGAATTTCTTCAATGGATGACATAAAAGCCCTTTGCAAATTTGATTGCTACGGTGCAATTATCGGCAAGGCAATTTATGAAAACAGAATCGACCTTAAAGAAGTTCTGGGATACGCAGGTGATGAATTATGATAACAAAAAGAATAATCCCCTGCCTTGATATCAGAAACGGCAGAGTTGTCAAAGGGGTAAATTTTGAAGGTATTCAGGACGTTCAGGACCCTGTTGTGCTTGCAAAATTTTATAACGACAGTGGTGCTGATGAGCTTGTTTTCTATGATATAACTGCAAGTTTTGAGGGAAGAAGTCTTTTCAGCGACGTGCTTAAAAATGTTGCAAGCAATATTTTCATCCCCCTTACTGTAGGCGGAAACATCAACTCTGTTGATGATTTTGACAGAGTTCTCAAAAGCGGTGCAGACAAAGTCAGTGTTAATTCAGGCGCCATCAGAAATCCTTCACTTATCGGTGAAGCGGCAAAAAAATACGGTGACCAATGTGTTGTTCTTTCAATGGATGTCAAACGTGTTGACGGTCAATTCAGAATTTTTGCAAAAGGCGGCAGAGAAGACACAGGGATTGATGCTATTGAATGGGCAAAGAAATGCACAGCAAACGGTGCAGGTGAAATTGTAGTTAATTCAATCAATACCGACGGTGTTAAAAACGGTTTTGATATTGAAATGCTCAGAGCTATCTGTGATGTTGTATCAGTTCCGGTTATTGCATCAGGCGGTGCCGGTTGTATGGAACATTTCAGAACACTTTTCAATGAAGTCCCCGGTGTTGATGCAGGTCTTGCAGCTTCAATTTTCCATTTCGGAGAAGTTAAAATAAGTGATCTTAAAAAATATCTCAATAACAACAACATTGAGATGAGAATACAGGAGAAATAAAAATGTACGAGGAAATTATTTCACAGCTTAAATTTGATGATAAAGGACTTATCCCTGCAGTTGTTCAGGATTTTTTCACAGGTGAAGTGCTGACTGTGGCATATATGAATGCAGAAAGTCTTAAAATCACTCTTGATGAAAAAATGACTTGCTTCTTTTCACGTTCAAGACAGGAACTGTGGAGAAAAGGTGAAACAAGCGGCAACAGACAGCATATTGTTTCTGTAAAAACAGACTGCGACAAGGATGCACTTGTTGTCAAAGTCATAAAAGACGGCCCTGCTTGCCATACAGGCGCCGAAAGCTGTTTCTTTAATCTTTTATATAAAGACAATGATAAGACAGACTTCTCAATTGATGCCCTCTATGACCTTATAAAGGGCAGAAAAACGCAGATGCAGGAAGGCTCATACACAACTTACCTTTTCACAAAAGGAATAGACAAAATTATGAAAAAAGTCGGCGAAGAATGTACAGAAGTTATCATCGGTGCCGCAAAAAATTCAAAAGAAGAAACAATTTATGAGATTTCAGACCTTGCATACCACATTCTTGTCCTTATGGTAGAAATGGGAATTTCAGTTAACGACATCAGAAAAGAACTCGACTCACGTCACGTAATTGACCACAAGGTAAAACAGGAAACAATGCAGTGATCAGTTTTCTTTTATGGGCTTAAAATAAAATACAATTGGTTTTTCCGTATATGCTTTTCTTCGCATATACGGTTTTTCATCTTGAATAACATAATCAGCCTCAACTGTTTTGCAATATGGCAAAAAATAAACAGACGGCAAAACAAACAGACATAATATTTTTTTCGGAATATTCTGCAATTTCAGTTTTAACAGATTTCTGCATTTGCCGTTCATTAATTTTGCAGATAAACTAAATATATCTTTTATGCTTTCATCCTGATATTTCATTAACAGCAGAGGCAATAATTCATATTTCTGAATATATACAGCATAGGAATATACTCCTGCAACCAACAAAACAGAATCACACACGGAAAACAAAATCAATAAAAAATATGATATTCCATGTTGAAGGAAAAATAAAATCAAAACAGAAACAACTGAAAAAGGACAGATAAATAACAATAATAACAATATTTTATTTATTGCTTTTAATGAATATACACCACAAGCTCTGCTTACATTTACAACAGATATGTGCATATCAGCACTTTCATCAATAAAATAAAAGTAAACATCCTTTTTCAGCTTTACATATATATGAAGCATAAACAGAATTATATTTTCAATTACAACAAAAGCACAAACTGCTGCATGAATATATTGATTTTCAAAAACCCCATAAACACTTAAAAATTCAGTATTTATAATGAGCAAATAGATGCAACTGAAAGAACTTAATACAAAAATAAAAAATGATGCATAACTACTCAGAATCACAAAAAAACTTTTTAATATTCTTCCCTGTAAATTCATTTTTGCGTTTTCTATATTCTCTGTAAACAAAAAAACACCTCCGAAATAATTATCGGAGGTAATTTTTTAATTTATTCATTAAAAATCAATATTAAGCTCTCTTGCAAGATTCAGTCCGAGAATTTTTTCTTTTGCATCTTCGGGAATATCAAGATTTATAATTCTGTCAATCGCTTTTTTTGTGTATTCTATGCCTTTATACGGAAAATCAAGACCGAAAATATGATTTTCATGATCTGTCTGATAAATAAGAGTCCTGAGTTCATCATCGGAATGGCTCCATTCATCATAAAGTCCGTTTTCACCCATTGCAATAGAAGTCCAACCAGCAAATGTATTTCTTACATCATTTCGTGAATTGTTTACCATAACAGCAAGTCCTTCACGGAAGAAATGATATCCGCCGAGATGCTCCATGCTGAAACGGAGTGTAGGATGTCTGAAAGCAATCTCATCATACATCAGCATATTGTAATCTGCAATTCTGTGCCAATGAACACCGGTGTGAAAAGACAGAAACAAGTTAGTTTCAGCAGCTTTTTTGTAGATTCTTTCTGCTTTTTCTGAAAGAAGATTGAACTCCTGATAAGCAGGATGAAGTTTTATTCCTTTAAATCCATAAGAAATAATTCTGTCAATCTGTTCTTCGATATCATCTGTATCTGTATTTACCGTACCAAAACCGTAAAGATTATCTTTACCGACAAGTTTTTCGGCAAGAAACTCATTCGGTTCACCTATCAGACCGAAGTATTCATAATGCCCGTGAAACGGCGCAAAACAGACTGCTTTATCAATTTCACATTCTTCCATAAGCTCCAAAAGCTTCTCAACTGTTCCTCCGGGTCTTGATTCCTCCGGAAAAACATGAGCATGATTTGCAAAAATTTTATATTTCATAAATAATCACCTGTAAAAACAAAGACGGCATATTTCAGCCGCCTTTAATATTATCATCAGATAAGATTGAACATTGTAAGGAACTTAACAAGAATCTCAATAAGGAAGCTGAGAATCTTCTGACCGAAATCTGCATTGTCTACATACTGATGGTTGTTGCCGTTGATTTCTGAAAGTGTTCCGTCATCAGCAAGTGTAAGGACCATGTATGAAATATGTGCAGCTTCATCTTCATACAGATAGCCGATATTGCCGTCAGCAAGCTGTGTAAGGCAAGAATATGCAAAGAAATCGCTTGTTACACGGTATTTTGTGATCCATTCAACTGAATTATCAGCATTAACAAGACCAACTACTACAACACCGTCAGCTCTTTCATGCTGGTTAGATGCAAATGAACCGAGGATAACATTTTTGCCGTTTATCTTCTTATCAACATTGATGAAGGAAACCATACAGTTGCCGTTTGAAACAAGGTTAGTATCAGCCTTGAATTTTGACCATGATGCACCGCCGTCAGTACTGTCTGCATATGCAACAAAGAAAGAATCATCACGTGCATACATACGAAGAGTACCGTCGGGAAGAGAAACAATCTGAGCTTCACTTGTCTTACCGACACCGATTCTGTGTGTTGTTTCAGCACCTCTCTGCCATGTAACACCGTTATCATCTGAATAGATTGTGCTTACCTTTTCAACAAGACCTGCATTGTCGTATACGCAGAAAATGATACGCTCATTGCCGTTGTATTCTGTAACAAATCCCTGTCCGGGGCCGATGCCAAGGAAAGGTTCATTATCCTTTTTAACCTGTGCTGAAAGATTAACAGGAGCACTCCATGTAGCACCGTTATCATCACTGTATCTCATCCAGAGATAGCAAGTGTTGTAAGCACAGAAATCAGCTTCGCCATAGAATACGTTCTGCTGAACCATCTTATCGGAACCTACCTGCTTCTGATAAATGGGTGCACCGTCTTTGTAAAGCTTATATTCAGCATCTACAGTATAACCTGTTGCTGAACCGTCAGACAGATTAAGAACGGGAGCAATACCGTCTACATAGTCACCGATATAATATTTGAATGTGTTAAGATTGTCATTTACTGAACCTGTTGTAAGAAGAAGATGCTTCTCACCGTCAATTGTTGTAAAACCTGTACCCTTTTTACCTGTGGGATAGCCGCCTTCAGAAGTCCAGGCATCAGATACGATGAAAATTCTGCCTGTTTCCTTTGACTGAGCAATAGCTGAATCAATAAAAGATGCACTTGCTGTTGCAGTAACACCGTCAGCATAATCATCAAAATGGTTAATTACATTATATTCCCAGTTTGTGTAACCGTCTGCTGATTTTGCAACAACAACATCAATATTGTTGGGAGAATCGCTGCCGTGACCATAACGCATATCAGCTGCTGCAATGACAGAACCGTCATTAAGTGTAAGGATAGCGGGAATACGGTATCTCTCTGAACCTAACTGACCTGCATCAAAGGGCTGGTCATAAGTTACATCTGCTGCGAAAGCCATAGTTGACATTAAACAGAAAACAAGAATCGCAGACATTACAGCTGCAATAATTTTTTTCATAGTTTTTTACCTCCATGTATACATGATAAGATAATAATATCATTAATACCGAAAAATGTCAATAAACAGATGGAAAATATGTAATAATTTTATTATTTCAACAGGAAAATGAGCAGAGTTTATCCCTGCTCATTTATTCTTTCAGCTTCGCTTATCATCGTTTCTGCAAAAACACCATAGCCTCGCTCAGGGTCATTAAGAAAGACATGAGTTACGGCACCGACTAACATCCCGTTCTGAATTATCGGACTGCCGCTCATTCCCTGAATAATACCTCCTGTTATACTTAAAAGCTCCGGATCAGTTACTTTTATCACCATAGATCTTGCTGTTTTTTCGCTGTTGTAAGTGATCTTCTCAATCTCAATATCATAAAACTGTGCTCCGTCCTGAGATACGGTTGAAATAATCTGTGCATCGCCTGTTTCAATTTCTATTTGTGATGCGACAGGATACAATTCACCTGCTTCAACAGATGCATCCGAATAGGTTCCGTAAACACCAAATTCATTATTATCATTTAGTGTTCCTAAAATATTTTTTGAAAAACTACCCTTAATCTGTCCTGTATTTCCCTTTTTTCCTGGAATACATCCGCTTATACTTGCACCAAGAATGTCACCGTTTCCGACAGGGAGAACTGCCTGTGTTTCCGTATCACAGATTGCATGCCCCAATGTAGCAAGCGATTTGGTCTGAGGGTCAGCAAATGTCAGAGTACCGATACCTGCTGTACTGTCACGAAGCCATAATCCGCATCTGTATTTATTTTCTGCTTGTGAATATGCAGGCTTCAGAGAATAATAAAATGTTTCATTGTTTCTTTCAACAGTAACACTTATGTTATTCCCGTCTGAAGCTGTCACTCTGTTACTGAAATCTGAAACAGATGTCACAATTTCGTCATTCACTTCGGTTATAATATCTCCCTGCATGATACCGCAATCATCTGCAGGAGAAATATTTCCGTTTTCCGTCACAACTTCATCAGTCCCCACAACAAGAAGTCCCTCTGTATATAGTCTTATCCCCACAAGATCGCCGCCTGCATAAACGTATTTTCTGTCCGTCTGTTTTGCATCGATTTCTGAAACGGGAATAACGCCTAAAATCGAAATATCTGCCGTAGTTTTACCGTTATTAACCGTTGAAACCGTTATTGCATCACAATTTTCTTTTTTTGCAAAAAAAACATTATGAATTTTTACTGTTGTCTGATTGTCATAAAATATTACTTCTTCGGGAATACATATATTGCCCGTAATAATCAGAAGAAATATAAATGAACACAGAGCTGACAGAAAAAAACATGATTTTCTGATAATTTTTTTCATAAAGCACCTCCGACAATTTTAACGCACACAAATAATGTGCCATTTTAAACTCGGTTTATTATCGGAATTTTTTAATTGAACGAAAATGCTTGACTTTAAAATTTTTCAAAAAAAATCGACAACAAAATGTTGCCGATTTTTAAAATTAATATAATATATTTTATTTCTTTTTACATTCAAAACAGAGCCAGCCGCCCTCTTCATGACGGGCTGTGATTCTGAATCCGTAATTATCAAGTGCAGAAACAACCTCATCTTCACGCATATCAATGATGCCGGAAACGATATAAACGCTGTCTTCATTCATAAATTCATCCACGCCTTTTGAAAGCATGATAATGGCATCTGCAACGATGTTTGCGGCAATCACATCAAACTTGCCGTGAACTTTATCAGTAAGGTTACCGTGATAGAGAGTGTATCTTGATTCATTGAAACCATTTCTGTTTGCATTTTCCATTGCTGTTTTAACAGCAAGTTTATCAATATCAACACCTGTTGCTTCGCCAGCACCGAGAAGAAGTGATGCAATTGACAAAATACCGCTTCCGCATCCGATATCAAGCATTTTACAACCTGGTGTAATATGTTTTTCGATAGCTTCAAGACAAAGTCTTGTGGTCTCATGAGTACCTGAGCCGAAAGCAAGACCGGGTTCAAGATTTAGCACTACCCTGTCGCCTGCCTCAACTTTATCTTTCCATATGGGCTGAATAAGAAGTCTTTCACCGACAGGCATCGGTTTAAAATATTTTTTCCAGTTATTTTCCCAATCAGAATTCTTGCAGAGAATACTGTCGATTTCAAAGGGAATGTTTTCTGCAGTAAGTCGGTCTTTTATGAAAGAAACAGCTTCGTTGGGATTTTCTTCGGGTGAAATGTAAACATGCACGATTCCTTTTGATCTGTCTCTTGCAAGAAGCTCCTCATCAATAAGGTCAATGTGTGCAATTTCAAGCACAGCATCTTCCATATCGGAATAGTCTTCAATATATATGCCGTAAGGCACTGTCATTGATACAATAGCACCTGCTTCGTCAACACTTTCAACAGGCACAGTTACTTTTATTTCTGTCCAATCCATCTTTATCCCTCTTATCAATCAAGATTTACTTTTGTTTCAGGAGCTTTTCTGCCGTGATTATAGAATTTTCTGTCATGCAAAGCCCACTGACGATTGCTGAATTCACGAGGAGCAACATCTGCAAGGCAACTCTCAATCTCATAGATATTGGCATCAAGAGAGTCAAGCTCCGACAGAATTTCAGCTTCAAGGAAAAGCGGTCTTGTAGCGGCACCGAATTCAGGCTCACCGTGATGTGAAATGAGCATATGCTCAAGAAGCATTGCTGTATCTTTGTCAATGTCATTCTCTCTTGCAATACGGTCAATCATCATAGCACCCATTACAAGATGTCCGACAAGTGTACCTTCTGCAGTATAACCATCAACAAGTCCTGATTGCGATATTACAAATTCATCTGTTTTGCATACGTCATGAAGAATTGCGCCTGATATCAGTAATTCACGGTCAACTGTTGGATAAATCGATGCTACACACTCACAGAGTTTAACAATCGAAAGTGTGTGCATCAGAAGACCGCCTCTGATTGCATGATGAAGCTTGAAAGCGGCAGGACAATCTATCATTCTGTCACCGTACTCATCAAGAACTGCAGAAACTATCTTTTTAAGCGGTTCTGATCTGAATGAATCAACCTTACCACGGATTGTCTGCATCATAAAGTTGCCTGTATAATCAGCAGAAGGGATTATATCTGCCATATCAACATTATCATTATCCCATTTTGCCCTGATTCTGTCCACACGAAGCTGAGGTGTTCCGTTATATTCTGATATAACACCCCTGATCTTTACGATACTGTTAATTTCGGGCAGAAATGCACCTTCGCGATAGTCCCACATTTTTGCATTGATCTCACCACTTTTATCTGCAAGACGCATATCAAGGAACATTGAACCGTTTTTAGCAGTTTTTTTATCACAGCTTTTTACAAGCACAAAACCTTCGACAGTGCCGTTACCGTCAATTTCTTTTAAATTCATTATTTATCACCTTCTGATGTGTCTTTCTTTTTTCTGAAAATTACAAGTTTACTCATAACATAATTAAAAACAACAACAATTACCGAAAGCAGAATCTTTGCTATCCATTTGCTCGCATTTTCGGATGCAAAAAGACCTAGATTGATAAAGATATTTCTCACCACCATAAAACCAAAAGATTCAAAAACAGCAAATGAAACTATTCTTGCTCCGAAAAATGAGACAATTTCCCTTATGATTACAGCAGGAGCTGTATTTTTACTTTCAAATACCCATAATTTATTTGTGACATAAGCAAACAACACGGCAACAATCCATGCAATAAGAGTTGATATATCTTCAAAAGTTATTCTGAATAAATGCCCGAACGCAGAAAACTCTGCAAGACTTCCGTTGCCGAGAATCTTATCTGAGACAAAAAACACAGTCAGATTTACAACAGTTGTCATTACACCAAAAAACAGATATGACAAAATCTCATATGTCAGCAATTTTCCGATAACGGGAACAGACAGAAATCTTTTAAAAAAACCGACGGAAAATATTTTTTCATAAATCTTTTTCAAATCGCATAATCTCCCGAAAATATTTTATATTATCATATCATTATTTTAATACATTTGCAACAGATACAACGGATATTTTTTATTTATGAGGACAAGATAATCTTACAGTATTTTTGAAAGGATGATAATAATGAACAGAAAAACTATGTCTGTTACAAAAACTATCGGTACAATTATGGCTGTGGGCGGTGCTGCTGCTATGATCGGCTCAGCAATGATGAGCAATAACTCAACAAAAAAGCAGATGAAAAAAACTGCAGACAAAGCAATGAAAACTATCAACGGCGTGCTTGACGGTATTCAGAGTATGATGTAAAATACCTTTGTTTTATGTAAAATCAGACAGAAATATCTGTCTGTACATATTTACTTTTTGAAAAAATGTGATATCATAATAAATGGTGATGAAATATGAAAAAAATTATAAGTATAATTTTATTTATTTCAATAGTTCTTTCGTTCACAGGTTGCCGCAATAACGGCAGTAATGTTTCTTATAATTCAGAAGATGAAACCGATATCCGCACAACAGAAGCCGACACTGCATGTGAAGAAAACCCCACAGAACAGACAGATAAAGTCGAAAAATCAGAATACGGTAAGAATACGGGCACAGACAAAACTCTGACCGGGCTTGAACCTCTCGCGCTTATTGATTTCAGCGTAAAAGATCCCGAAAACACAAGTGGTCTTTCCACTGAAAAAATTGCTCATGCATATGGAGTTGCAAAAGATGAAATACCGAATGATATATCGGTAAACAGTCAAAAACATTTTGAGGACGGCGATTTCAATGCACTTACCCTTGACAATATATCAGATGAAAAAGTAGTGTATCTTACATTTGATGTGGGCTATGACAACGGTTATACGGGAATGATTCTTGACACACTTAAGGATAAAAATGTACATGCTGCATTTTTCTGCACTGTCGGTGAAATGCAGTCCGATCCCGACTCAATTGTCAGAATGATAAATGAAGGTCACATTGTAGGTAACCATACCGAAAATCATCCGTCTATGGATGAACTGTCAAGAACTGAAATGATGAAAGAAATCAAAGCTTTTGATGACTACATCAGAACTAATTTCGGATATTCATCACCATATTTCCGTTTTCCGAAAGGTGAATATTCGGATTGTGCTCTTGACCTAGTCAGCTCTCTCGGTTATATGAGCGTTTTCTGGTCACTTGCATATGCTGATTGGGATATAAACAACCAGAAAGGCGCAGCTTATGCACATGATACGGTGATATCAAGAATTCACCCCGGTGCAGTTATTCTTCTTCATGCTGTTTCATCAGATAATGCAAATGCTCTTGGCGATATCATTGATTCAGCAAGAAGCATGGGATATGAATTCAGATCTCTTGAAGATTATAAAGTTTAAATACCTGAGAAAGGAACTGATAAAAAATGTTAAAAGATATACAGAATGAAATTATAAGACTCAAAAAAGAAAAGGATATATGTATTCTTGCTCACAGCTATCAGAGTGAGGATATCCTTGAAGTTGCAGACTTTTCAGGTGATTCTTATGCACTGAGTGTAAAAGCATCAAAAGTGCCGAACAAAACACTTATTATGTGCGGTGTCCGTTTTATGGCAGAAACGGCAAAACTTCTCTCCCCTGAGAAAACTGTATACCTTGCCAATCCTGATGCAGGATGTCCAATGGCTGAACAGTTCACAAAGGAATATATAAAGCAACTCAGAGAAAATGAATATAAAGACTATGCTGTTGTGGCATACATAAATACAACAACAGAACTTAAAACTGTTTGTGATGTTTGTGTAACATCGTCTTCCGCTGTAAAAATTGTAAACAATATGCCCGAAAAGAATATTCTGTTCATTCCTGATTGCAATTTAGGTTCCTATGTTGCGGAAAAATGCCCTGATAAGAATATAAAGCTCCTTAACGGCGGATGTCCTGTTCATGCAGCAATAACAGCCGAGGAAGCTATGGAAGCGAAGAAAAAACATCCCGATGCTCTTCTTCTTGTTCATCCTGAATGCAAAAAAGAAGTAACAGCTCTTGCTGATTTTGCAGGCTCAACAGCAGATATTATGAATTTTGCAAAAGAATCAGATGCTAAGGAATTTATTATCGGTACTGAAAACAGTATTGTTCAGCATCTTCAGATTATATGCCCCGATAAAAAATTCTATGCAATGTCAAAAGCTCTTATCTGTAATGATATGAAACTTACAACCATAATGGATGTATACAACACAGTAATTGGTGTCGGCGGTGAAGAAATCACAATGTCTGAAGAAACCATTGAAAAAGCTGTTAAATGCATAAATAAAATGATTGAGTTGGGATAAATAATGGCAAAAGCATTAATTGCAATGAGTGGCGGAGTTGACAGCTCCGTCACTGCATATCTTATGAAAGAACAAGGCTATGATTGCATCGGCGTAACATTCAGAATGTTTGACAAAAGTGACAAGATTTTCGGTTTTGATACTTCGGTTGCAGACAATGACATTAACGATGCAAAGGCTGTTTGCGATAAACTCGGAATACCGATTATTGTTGCAGATGTTTCCGAGCAATTCAAAAGACATGTCATTGATAATTTTATCAGAACTTACGAAAAAGGCGGCACTCCGAATCCGTGCGTAGAATGCAACAAGCACATTAAATTTGATTTACTCAATGAAGTAGCAGAAAAAAATGGCTGTGATATCATAGCTACGGGTCACTATGCAAAAATCGGTTCAGAAAACGGCAGGTTCTACATAAAGAAAGCCGATGATATAAAAAAGGACCAAAGCTACTTCCTCTATTCCCTGTCGCAGGAACAATTAAAAAAAATTCAGTTCCCATTGTCTGAAATAACAAAAGAAAAAGCAAGAGAAATTGCGGAAAATAACGGATTTATCAATGCAAGGAAGAAAGACAGTCAGGACGTCTGCTTTATAACAAACGGTGACTATGCGTCTTTTATATGCCGTGCAACGGGCAAAAAATATCCCCACGGAAAATTTATTGACGAAAACGGCAATATTGTGGGAAAGCACAACGGGATGATTAATTACACCATCGGTCAGAGAAAAGGTCTCGGTCTTGCAATGGGAACTCCCGTTTATGTCAAAAATAAGGATATAAAAACAAACTCAATCATTGTATCCGCAAATGAGGGACTGTTTCAGAGTGAAATTTATGTTGAAGATTTTAATTTTATGTATTCTGAAAGTTTATCAGAAAGGATACAATGTACTGTTAAAATCAGATTCAATCATATCGGTGCATCTGCAACAGCTGAACAGATTGATGAAAATACAATTAAAATCGTATTCGATACACCTCAAAGAGCCCCTGCAAAGGGACAATCAGCCGTACTCTATGACAATGACATCGTTTTAGGCGGAGGAATAATAAAATAAGTCTATGGAAGTGACTATAGTGAAAAGGATTATAATTTTATTTTGTGTACTGTCAACATTGCTTTCGTCTGTTGTATTCACATCTGCTCAGGAAACTACCGATATCACCGAATATGTATCAGAAATTGAAAGCGAATACGAAAGTGAGACGATTACAAAAACAGAAACAACTACAGAAAAACCAAACAAATTACCTGCGGGTGAATTTTATGTGGGTGATATAAATAATGATAGTTACATTACAGCGGCAGACAGCAGACTTGTTTTAAAGTTCAGTTCAAAACAGATTCTTCTGACAGAAAGACAATGCGTTCTCGCTGATGCAAACTTCAATAAGGTTGTAAACGCTCAGGATGCCCGTTTGATTCTTCGAATTGCAGCAAGATTGGACAAAACAAAAAAATGTTCTCAGGCAGAATCGGCAGATCCCGCTTTATTTATTGCAAAATATGATAAAAGAAAAAACTATACATCTTCTTTGAAAGGTTTCTCCACAAGCATTATGGATGAAGCCGTTTTCTCACAAATCAAGGCCCTTGAGAATTATTGCAGACAGCTCGGAAGTGTAGTTACATTCTATTTTATCGATGTCAACCAGGAATATTTCATTCAGTATAACAGTGATCGTGTGTACAGAACACAATGCACAGTAAAAGCACCGTTTGTCAAGAGTATGCTTGATTACATGGAAAAAAACAATATTTCACTTAATAAAACAATATATCTGAAAAGCAGTCAGAAGTGGAACGGACACTATCTGAGTAATTTCAAAACAGGTACAGGCTTTACCATAAGTGAACTGATGTATTACGCAATCAGAAACAGTGACAACACTGCATATCAGATGTTGTTTGACTATTTTGGTACTACTAATTTTAACGAAAATGCAAAAAAAATAGGATCATCACTAAGACTTAATTCGTACATATTCGGTGAAACATCAGCATCAAACATGGCAAAGCATTATCTTGATATTTACAATTATAACGGTAAATTTAAAAATGTGTTTTTTGAACATCTGAGCAATTCAAACACATCTCCTCTTATCAGAAACGGGATTCCCTCGGGAGTTACGGTTATGCGAAAATCCGGAAGCGGTGGGAATGCAACCGTAGGATATCATGATTGCGCAATCGTTATGGCTGAACAACCATTTGTTCTTATAATATATACTTCTGTAAACAGAGATATGGGTTATGACAGAACACCTTTCCGTAAAATTGCAGAAATGGTTTATGAGATCAATGAAACTTTAACATATTGATCATAAAAAGAAATCCACCGATGGTGGATTTCTTTTACTTAAGTGTATATTCTGTATCAACTTCCGTATTAAAAGATATTACAATATCTTTTTTCTGGAATTTTATCTTTTTTCCATCTGATGATCTGACTACAGCTTTAATATCGCCTGCATCTAGTGTACATTTTCTTCCTGCAAGACTTTTTATTTTAAGTGATGCTATCTTTCCGTTCTTCAGTTCGGAAGAAACAAGAAATGCTCCGTCTGCACTAAGATTTTCAAACGCAGCATCATCTTTTCTGTTCCAGCATGGGAACAATCGGATAATACCTTCATGGCTTTGCATAAGCATTTCATTGATTGTGGCAGGGACAGTTGTAAGATGCTCAATACCACCACCGTGATGCTTGAAAAGCATATTCGGAAGAGCAAATTCTTTTATATTCATCTTAAGTCCGTCAATAAGATATTTGGGATCAACACCAAGTCTTGCACCTGCAGGTAAATAAGAATTGGAACCGTTGTCATCCATTCTGCGGTCATTAATAAAATAAGTATTTGTTGCAATTTTCAATAATTTTTTATCAGAACCGAGACCTACCTGTGATATAGGATAAATGTGCTGAAGACCGACAGTATTGTCATTTCTCCATCGCATTCCTTTTTCAGTATATCTGAAACATCTTTTTCCATGTTTGATAAAAGTCGGGAATTCACTGATATTCTCAAGAATATTCTGCCATATGGCCCGTTTATCAGAATCAATATCAAGTTCACGGGACATATCAAGTATACATTTCATAACCATACGCACAAGACCGAGTGATACAATGTTATTCTTTGCTTCTATCTGATTTTTGTGCGTCCAGTATCTGAATTTTTCACATCTGTAATAAGGAATTTCATGGGCTGCATCATTGACTATGACATATCTGTTTTTTTCTTTAACCAGATAATCTTCCCAGAAATCTGCAACCTCACGCATATACGGGTAAAGATGTTCACGGGCATAATCTTTATTGTAGGTGGAATACCAATTCATTGCTACAATAACTGCAGCATAAGCAGCATTACTTTTCTGTCCCAGAAACAGTATTCCGTGCTCTTTACAGCCCTTCATGGTGTAAAGGTCAAGAGCTTTCGGTCCAAAACTTACCGGAAAGTAAATACCTTTACAGTTCTCAAATTTTGCATACTCCCTGCCATTTTCAATCATATCCTCAAGTGGCGTCATATAGCCGATTGCAAGCTCAGGATGATTGGAAGAAAAAACACAGTAATACGGCGCTTCATAGTTATAGTTCATATGATAGTCGCCAGACCATGGGAAAAAGTCATCTGTAACAAAATTGCCGAAAAGTCCCGGTGGAAACTTTTCATTCCCCATACAGCAGGCAAGAAAATACAAACTCGCATTATAGTGTTTTTCTATAAGTTTATCCGGTATAGTTACTTTTGATGCAGAAAAAAACTTTTTCCACTTATTCTCAGTCTTTATTTTATCTGCATCATAATCGCAATGCAGTGCAATATCAATACTTCTGCTGATATACTCAGGTGTATCAAAATTAGTAACGACAGATATGCAGAATCTGACAGTTTTAAAACCGTCGTTTCTTGCTGTTTCAAGGCGCTTACAGCATACTGATACATCTGATTCCCTGACAACATCTTTACCGTCAAATTTACGAAGATGCCATTTCAGCCCCATATCATTGAAAACAAAGTTTCTTGAACCGCATGTATCGGGAATATCAATTTCAAGCTCAGGAAACATTCCGTTATCAGGCGACTTGATTTCGACATAAATCTTGTTCTCGGGAGCCACAAAAACTTCCATTTCAGTGTCAGAAAATCGACATTCAAGTATTCCTCTGTCAAAATACTGCTTGATATTATACGCTGACAGATCAATATTACTGAATCTGAGACTGCCGACAGTTTTTATTCCGCCGTCTTTATGTGCACCCGGAGTAAATTTCCAGAAATCGCATTTTGAAATATGAATCAGAAGTCCTTTTTCGTCATCATTAAAAACAATGCCGAGATCACCGTTTCCGGAAAAAGCACCACAAGGAATTTTATAAACAACTTTGCCGTCTTCCTTCTGCACAGGCTTTTCTGTTATTTCATTATAATATGTATTCATAGATTTCACCATTTTGCAACAGCAAAATTGCGGCTGCAGAGAATTATTTTGAAAAATCGATTATTTTCGCACTGTCTTTAATATAAATAATACCTGAAACAATCGTAACAACAGCGAGTATCCACATCATAACTGCTGAAATAATTTCAAAATGCGGAATTGAGAAATTAATTCCGCTCTGAAGAGCAATCAATAAAAGAATAATTACTGAAAAAACCATCTGCATTACTGTTTTTATTTTTCCGTATATATTTGCGGGAATTACGGAGCCTTGCGATGCAGCAGATATTCTTATTGCAGAAACAGCAAATTCTCTGGTAAGAATAAGAAGAATTACCCATATACTGCAAAGGTTTTTCTGCATAAAACAAAGCAAAGTAGTTGTTGTCAATATCTTATCCGCAATAGGGTCTGCAATTTTACCGAAATTTGTTATAATATTACGGCTTCTTGCTATTTTTCCGTCTGCAAAATCAGTTATAGCTGCAACAGCAAAAACTATCAATGCAAAAATATAGTTATAAGGGATCAACTCTGTAAGAAACAGAAATAAAAATACAGGTGTCAGAACAATTCTGATAATGGTCAGTTTGTTAGGCAAATTCAAATCAATTTTCACTTTACAATCTCTCCCATAAGGTCATATTCATTGATGTCAAAAATTTCAACATCAACAATATCACCGTCATTATAATCACCGATACCTGTAAAATACACTACAGAATCAATTTCGGGTGCATCCTTCCATGTTCTGCCGAAATAACTGTCTGTATAGGCATCATAACCTTCAACAATACATTTGATTTTTTCACCGATAAGCTTTCTCTGCTTGAATTCAAAAATATCGTACTGTTGTTCCATTATAACATCTGCCCTGTGTTTACGGACTTCTTCGTCAACCTGATTATCCATCTCTGCAGCAGGTGTTCCTTCTTCAGCAGAATAGGCAAAACAGCCAAGACGGTCAAACATTATATCATCAATAAACTCAGAAAGATTATTGAATGCCTCTTCATCTTCACCGGGAAAACCTGTTATAAAGGTTGTGCGAAGAACAACATCAGGCATTTTTTCTCTGATTTTATCAATAAGAGCCTCAAGAGATTCTCTGTCACCTGTTCTGTTCATAGCTTTGAGGATTCTTCCGTCTGCATGCTGAAGCGGTAAATCTATATAATGAAGTACTTTTTCGCATGATGCCATTGTGTCGATAAGCTCATCAGTAATTCTGTCGGGATAGCAATAGAGCATTCTGATCCATTCAAGCCCGTCAATATTATTAAGTTTTCTGAGAAGTTCGGGAAGTTTTAATTCACCGTAAAGATCAAGACCGTATCGTGTTGTATCCTGAGCGATTATGATAATTTCTTTTGTGCCGTCTGATGCCAGTTTTTCTGCTTCTTCAATGATTTCATCCATTGGTCTTGAACGGAATTCACCACGGATAGAAGGTATTGCGCAGTATGTGCAGCAGTTAGAACAGCCGTCTGCAATCTTGAGATACGCCCAGTGCTGAGGTGTAGTGAGCAATCTTTCGCCACTAAGCGGCATTTTTTCTTTTTCGGGAAAAGATCCTATCTGTTCGCCATTCATAACAGATTTAACCGTTGCAACGATATCGGCATTTGCACCAAGACCGATTACAGCATCTACTTCAGGAAATTCTGCAAAAATCTCGTCTTTATAACGCTCTGCAAGACAGCCTGTGACAATAATTTTCTGAATACTTCCCTCTTTTTTGAGCTCTGCCATTTCGAGAATGTTGTCGATTGCTTCTTTCTTAGCATCTTCAATAAAGCCACATGTATTTATAACTACAACATCTGCTTCATAAGCAACGTCGACAATATTGAACCCTGCTTTTTCGATTTTTGAAAGCATAAGCTCGGCATCAACCTGATTTTTCGGACAACCTAATGAAATAAATCCTACATTATAGCTCATGTTAATAATCCTCCGGTAAGTCATAATCTGCAAGTGCTGTTTTTATATCGCTGTAATTATAGCCAAGACGCATCAGTCCTGCAATCATTCGTCTTCTGCCTTTTTCGTCATTCAGACAATCAGCGTATTTCTTTTCAATTATCTCTATGATACTCTGTGAAAAATCAATGTCAAGTGAATTTATTACATTTTCAGTAATTTCCCGATCAATTCCTTTTAAATAAAGCTCACTTCTGATTCGGGACAGACCGTATTTTTTTCTGTTGACAAGTTCATTTGCATATCTTATTGCAAAATCTTCGTCATCAATAAAACCCAGCTCACGACATTTTTCAATTGCATATGCTGAACATTCCGGAGAGTGTTTTTTTATGAGTTTTTTATAAAGTTCATCAGCAGAATGAGCCCTCAGAGTTAAAAATCTGAGAGCTTGTGCATATGCTTTTCTGGATTCAATAAGAAATTTCAGTTTTTCAAATTCTTCTTCATCTATTTCGCAACCGTCTGAATAATCAAGTGAATACCATGTATCGGGATCCACAGTCATTACATATTCATCATCTGCAAATAACGATAATTTTCCGCCTTTTGCAGGCTCAATTTTAATTATCATCAGTCGTCATCATCAACAGTAACATCAAGTCTTGCTTTTGCTGCTTCAACTGACTTAGGACCTGCAACAGCCTTTGACGCTGCAGACTTTGATGCAGGTTTATCTTCTGAGCTGTTTTTCATTGCCTCACGGATTTTTGCTTCAATTTCAGCGGCAAATTCAGGATTCTGCTCAAAATAAGCTTTTACATTCTCTCTGCCCTGACCAAGTCTGATATCACCGTATGAGAACCATGCACCGCTTTTCTGAATAATATTATACATAACACCGATATCAACCATTTCACCTGTTTTTGATATGCCTGTACCGTACATAATGTCAAACTCAGCAGTTTTAAACGGTGGTGCGACTTTGTTCTTAACAACCTTACATTTTGTTCTGGAGCCGACGACATCAGTGCCTGATCCCTTAATCTGCTCAGATTTTCTTACATCAATTCTTATGGTTGAATAGAATTTGAGGGCACGACCGCCTGTTGTTACTTCAGGATTACCGTAAACAACGCCGACCTTTTCACGGAGCTGGTTGATGAACACGACAAGAGTATTTGACTTGGCAATTGCACCTGTAAGCTTACGAAGAGCCTGTGACATAAGTCTTGCGTGAAGACCTACATGAGAATCGCCCATGTCGCCTTCGATTTCAGCTTTCGGAACAAGGGCTGCAACAGAGTCAACAATAATTATGTCAATCGCACCTGATCTTGCAAGTGCTTCTGTGATTTCAAGAGCCTGTTCACCGTTGTCGGGCTGAGCTACAAGAAGAGAATCAACATCAACGCCGAGATTTGCGGCATATACGGGATCAAGGGCATGTTCAGCATCAACAAACGCAGCTTCTCCGCCCATTTTCTGTGCTTCTGCAACAACATGAAGAGCAAGAGTTGTTTTACCTGATGATTCAGGACCGTAAATTTCAACTATTCTTCCCTTGGGGAGTCCACCGATTCCTGTTGCATTATCAAGCGTAAGAGAACCTGTGGGGATAGCTTCCACATTCATTGTACTGCTTTCACCAAGACGCATAACTGCACCTTTACCATATTTCTTTTCAATCTGAGAAAGAGCTGTTTCAAGAGCTTTCTGTCTGTCTGCCATGTTTAAAATCTTCCTTTCACGGATAGTTGTTGTACAAATGTTCGATATCATTATATATCATTTTTTCAGATTTTGCAATAGATTTTTTTGATAATTATAGTTTTTTTTATTAACAAAACAGAATTTTGCTCAATATCGAAAAAATTACAAATATTTTTGAATTATTTTAAAAAAACACTTGCAATTGACAAACAAATCTGTTACTATATAGTGCGTAAAATAAAGTTTTAGTTACAAGATGAGGTATTTTGCATTTTTGCAATCCCCATCAAAGTAAAAGGAGGTGCATTCCGCATGGCAAAATGTGATATCTGCGGAAAAGATGTAGCTTTCGGTATCAAGGTTTCTCACTCACACAGAAGAACCAACAGAACCTGGAAGCCCAACGTTATGAAAGTTAAAGCTGTTGTAAACGGCACACCCAAGAGAATTCATGTTTGCAGCCGTTGCCTTCGTTCAGGCAAGGTTACAAGAGCCGTTTAATTCATTAAACTCAATAATGAACAAAATTAAGCCATGTCTTTCCGACATGGCTCTTTTGTTTATTTATTATCCGTTTTCAATTTCAGTAATCAGATCTACTCTTCTCTGATGTCTGCCGCCTTCAAATTCAGTGGAAAGGAAAACATCAACAAGTTCAAGTGCCGCACCTGCACCGATAACTCTTGCGCCGAGACAAAGCACGTTTGCATCATTATGAAGTCTTGTGTATTTAGCACTGAAATAATCAGAACAGCAAGCCGCACGGATTCCTTTTACTTTATTGGCAGCCATCGATATGCCGATTCCCGTTCCGCAACAAAGTATACCTCTTACACACTCACCCGAAACAATCTTTTCGCAAGTATTTTTAGCCTGAACGGGGTAATCTGCTGATGAAGCATCATAAACTCCGCAGTCTACATACTCTATTCCTTTTTCATCGAGATATTTTCTGATTTCTTCTTTAAGAGGAAATCCTGCATGGTCTGATCCGATCGCAATTTTCATTATTCATTCTCCTTTTTCTTTTTGAGTTCTCGCTCAGCCTGTGAAAGTCTGAGATATGAAGGCACAAGATCGTTTGCAGAAGTCACACCTTCGTTATTTCTGATTTTATTTTCTGCCAGCATCGCAACACTTGATGCACGCTGATATTTAAAAATCGGTGATGCTTTATATAAATGTGGTATTTCAGAACTCAGATAATTATAAGCAATATCCGTACCGTCACCGATAAGCATTATATCTTTGTCAAGAGTTTTCAACATATCACAAAGACTGTCAAGTGAAATTGCATCATCCTGCGTAATTCTTGTCATTTCAGAATTATGACAATCAAACACCGCACAATAGACCTGCTGACATCTTGCATCCATAACGGACACTACGATAGAATTACTGTTTGACAACGGATAAGCAATTGCTTCAAGAGTTGAAACGGGAACACATATTTTTTCACCGGGCTGTGCCAATCCCTTTGCGGCAGAAACGCCGATACGGACACCTGTAAAAGAACCGGGACCATTGCTGACCGCAACAGCATCAATGTCATCAACTGACATTCCTGTACCTTCAACAGCTTGCCTTATCAAAGTCATTAATGTTACAGAATGAGTGAGCCCCACATTCAGAAACATTTCGGAAAGCAACTTACCGTCTTTTACTATTGCCGCAGAAGCTGACGGTGCCGATGTTTCAATACCGAGTATTACCATCTGCCGTCACCTCCACATATCTCTATTCTGCGTTCATTCTCATTTTCACCACGTGTGAAATTAACATATATTGTGTTTTCGGGCAGAACATTTTCAATATTTTCGCTCCATTCGATAAACAAAATACTGTTATCATTCATATAATCAAAAAAGCCTGTGGAATAAAGAGAATCCCAACTTTCAACACGATACATATCAAAATGATATATATTGATATCTCCGCCGTAATCATTTACAATGGAAAACGTTGGACTGCTGACATCTGCATCAACACCAAGTGCACAGGCACAGCCTCTTACAAAGACTGTTTTGCCCATTCCCATTCCGCCTCTGAATGCCACCACATCTCCGCCACGCAATTCTGAAGCAAAACCGCAGGCAACAGCGATTGTATCATTTTCGCTTTGTGAAAAAAATGTTTTCATAATATAATTAACTGCCTTTATAAATTGTACTTGAAAATAAGTCTGAATAAAGTTATAATATTCACAGAAAGTTTAAACAGGAAGATTACATCCATGAAAAAAATTATATCACAAATAAAAAGTTTTATCAAGGAAACAGACAAAATTTTATTGTTTTTATGTATATTAATATCGACTTTAGGTGTTGTTCTGGTTTCAAGTGCAACAAATTCAGGTGAAAACCTGTTTTCAAGAGATGCCAGAGTTATGCTCATTGCAGTTGCGGCAGGTATTGTTGCAGCACTCATTATATCTGTTATTGATTACAATTTTATTGTAAGATTATGGCCTATAATTGCAGGAGTCTGCCTTTTGCTGATGTTTTTACTTTTTATACCGGGAGTCGGTGTAGGTCCGCCTGAGAGACCTGATGCTAAAACATGGATAGTTCTCGGGAATACAGGTCTTTTCTTTCAGCCGTCGGAATTGGTAAAAATAGGTTTTATTATCACTTTTTCAGTTCATATTGATACTGTCAGAGATAATCTCAATTCTGTCAAACATATTATACTACTGTGCATTCACGCTGCAATTCCCTGTCTTCTTGTTCTGATAAGTGGTGATATGGGAAGCGCCCTGATATTTATTTTCATATTTATTGTCATGCTGTTTACCGCAGGTATTCAATTGAGATATTTTGCAATCGGAGGACTGCTTGTTGCTGCAGCTGTGCCTGTTGCATGGAAATACGTTCTTACAAGCATTCAGAAAGACCGTATTTACGCTATTATAAAGCCTGAGGAATATCCCGATATCATTTATCAGCAGCAACAGGGTCTGAATGCTATAAAAAGCGGCGGAGTATTCGGCAAGGGATTATTCAACGGCACATATACAAAAATTGTTCCCGAAAATGAAAATGACATGATATTTTCTGTTATCGGCGAAGAACTGGGACTTGTGGGCTGCATTCTTACACTCCTTCTGTTTATTGCAATAGTAATCAAAATCATAAGAATAGGCAAAAAATCAAGTGATAACACTCTGATTCTTCTTTGTACAGGTGTTGCTGCAATGATAGCATCACAGGTTATCGTTAATATAGGCATGTGCTTGCAGCTTTTGCCTGTTGTCGGTATCACACTACCGTTTCTCAGTGCAGGCGGTTCATCAAATCTTTGCATTTACATTGCAATAGGATTGATACTGAGCCTTTACAGACATACACAGGAAAAAGAGATTGTTAATTTCAGAGTAAAAAATATCAGTACACCTTTTGATTAATACAATACACAAAACCCGAAGCACATAAAGTGCTTCGGGTTTTTAATCTGTTGTCAGATATATTTTTCCAGGAATTTGTCAACTGCCGGGTAATAAATTTCCGGATGAACTTCATGAGAGTTTGCATGCTGTGCATCAGGCACAGATAACTTTTCCTTTTCTGCCGTACAGGCATCAAACAGTTTATTCATCATCCAATAAGGTACAAAAGTATCTTTTTCACCGTGAATAAACAATGTCGGTGTTTTTGATTTTGCTACAGCTTCAATCGGAGCACATTTTTTGAAATCAAAATTACCTCTCAGCTTTGAAACAACGTTTGCTGCGTGCATAGCGGGAAACGCAGGCATGTTGAACATTTCTTTACACTGTGTTACATATTCTTCCCAACATGATGTGTAACCACAATCTGCAACAACACACTTCAAGTTTTCAGGAAGATTCTGTTCACCGGACACAAGCATAGTTGTGGCACTGCCCATTGACTCTCCGAGAATTGCGATTCTTGCATCAGGGTTCATACTGATGATATATTTCATCCAATCAATAACATAATATCTGTCATGATAACCCATAGTGCAGTATGTGCGTTCATCAGTACCGAAACTGATAAGAGTCGGCAACAGAACATTATATCCGGCTTTATAGAAATGGAATGCACGTGATGCCATACCTCTGGGACAACTTGTGTAACCATGAAGCACAATTATCCATTTATCGGTATGTTCTTTCTGTATAAAAATGTTACTGCGCATTGTTTTACCCTGTGAATTAACAAGAACTGTTTCTTCCGGGTGCATCGCAACAAACCATGCATCACCGTCAACCTGATCTTCAGGTTTGCCGTAATACTGATAAAGGTCATCATCAATAGCTCGGCTGATGTTATTTGTATTTGTAAACTTCCTGTTAAGGATACGCTCGTACACAGCTTCACCTACAGCAAGAAATGTAATTGTTGTTCCTGCCGCAATTTTTAACATAGTTTTCAATGAACTGCCCATAATCTTACCTCCGTTATATTAAAATAATACAATACTTTTCATAAAAAATCAATATTATCCATTTATTTTATTTATATCATTTTTTGCTTGAACTGATTATATATAATATGATATAATATTATGAAATAAATAATAAGGAGTATGTCTATGCCTTCCGATTACGTATTCAGAAAAGCGGCTTTCGGCGGATTCAACAGAGAAGATGTAATTGCTTACATCAGCACTCTCCTTGCCGAAATATCCAATCACAAGACTGCTGTTGACAACGCAAATAAACTTAACGAAGAATTGAAAATAAAGCTTCATGAAGCTGAAGATAAATTAAATTCACTTCAGCAGGAGCATAAAAAACAGATTGAAATTCTCAGTGAAAGTCATAATCAGGAAATTGAAAGCATAAAACAGGAATATGAGGATAAATTGCAGAACAGTATCCTTGCAGACCGTTCTGCTGAAGAACGTGTCGGTACAGCAATGATCGATGTCAGACGCTATGCCGATCTCCTTATCCATGAAACCTGCGAAAAGATTGAAAAAATGTCTGATGATGCTGATGCAGCTACTGCAAAAACATTATCAAGAGTTCTTGATATTTCATCGGGAATTCAGACATTTTCTGACAAGCTTAACGGAATTCTTAAAGATATTCTCATGGAAAATGAAGAACTCTGCAAGGAGCTTACCGGATTCAAGGGCACACTGAAATTGCCCTTTGATGAAGCATCAGGTAAAATAATGGCTGACATTCTTGAGGATTGATAATTTTTGCATCTGTCTGAATATCTTTTGACAATAAAGGAAAATCCGGTATTACTGTTATCATATCTTCTGATTTCGGGAGTAATAATAGTAAACGGCTGGACAGATGCCCCCACTGCAATTGCGACCTGCATTTCATCAAGAACAATAACACCGAAAAAAGCGATTTTTCTTGCGGCTGTAATGAATTTTTCCGGTGTTTTTGTTATGTCACAATTCAGCGGAAAGGTTGTTTCATCCATTACCAATATCGCAAACTTCGGTGATGATGACAAAACCGCATCTCTTGCAATGAGTGCAGCACTTCTCTCAATAGTAATATGGGCTGTTGCAGCCTGGTTTTTCGGCATCCCCACAAGTGAAAGCCATGCACTTATAGCGTCTCTTTCAGGTGCTGCAATTGCCGTAAACAAGACCTTTGACGGAATAAGCACCTCAGAATGGTCAAAAGTCATTTCAGGACTTTTTATCTCCACTATTATGGGCTTTTTATTCGGATACATAATAGTGCAAATTATCAGTTTTGTTATCAAAAATTCAGACAAAACAAAAACTGACAGATATTTTGTTCACCTGCAGAACATGTCGGCAGCTTTCATGGCATTTATGCACGGTGCTCAGGACGGACAGAAATTCATAGGAGTTTTTCTTCTGTCCTCATCATACTTTGTCGGAACAAACAACAGCAATAACAACATACCTATTTTTCTTATCGTATATTGTTCGGCACTTATGGCACTGGGAACTTCCGTCGGCGGAATGAGAATTATAAAATCCATGGGTTCCGATATGATAAGGCTCAAAAAATATCAGGGTTTCAGTGCAGACCTTGCCGGTGCATTTTCGTTGCTTATTTCAACACTTACAGGATTGCCTGTAAGTACCACTCATACAAAAACAACGGCAATAATGGGTGTAGGAGCCGCAAATCGTTTATCATCAGTAGACTGGAAAATTGCAAAAGAGATGATCCTCACCTGGGTTCTGACTTTTCCCGGATGCGGATTTCTCGGTTATCTTCTTACTGTAGTTTTTATCGGTATTCGGTGGTAAAATGAAAAAACGCTACAAAACAGACTACTTTGAAAAATTATGTCTTCTTGCAAAAATCTGCAATGACAATATTTCTTATGCACATAGAATTATAACTTTACAGCAAATTGCATCAGATTACACAATACATACTGGCAAAGATATTATGTATGAAGTAAAAACAAATCTTGAAAAAGATTATTTTGCTCCGTTTGAACGAGAAGATATATTTATGCTTGGTGAAAAACTGAATGAACTGAGCCAAAACACTAGTTTTCTTTGTATGAATTTATCAGACAACAGATTTTTCGTTTTCCCGGGAAATATAGTTTCTCAGTTTGAATGCCTGATGAAAATATCAGAGGCAATTCATGATATATTTATAAGACTTTCAAAATCGCAAAAGAAAACTGATTTGAATATACATATCTCCAAAGCCGAATGTAAGCAAGAAGAACTGACAAAACAGGTTTACGACAGTATTAATAGATCTCAAAAAACGGATTATATCGGCATTATTCATTATATCGAAAAATGTGCAGATTCTACCAATGAAATAATACAACTGATTCAATATACATTATTAAAAAACTCATAAAAGGAACTATCATAAACATGACAGACGTGCAAATTTTAAGAGATAAAATAATAAAAAAAGAATTCGGAAGAATGAACGATATGCAATTTGATGCGGTAACCACAACAAAGGGACCGCTTCTTATACTTGCAGGTGCAGGAAGCGGAAAAACCACCGTTCTCGTTAACAGAATTGCATATCTTATAAGTTACGGAGATGCTTACGGTAAAGCAGATTTCCGTTTTCCCGTAAATGAAGATGATTATGAGATTCTGCAAAGATATTATAATTGTGATGAAACTCTTGCAAATGAAGCTCACAGAATCATGGCTTATGACGCACCTAAGCCATGGGAAATCCTTGCTATCACATTCACAAACAAAGCCGCAAATGAGCTTAAAGAACGTCTTGTAAAGATGCTCGGAGAAGAAAACGGCAACAGCATATGGGCAAGTACATTTCATTCCTGCTGTGTGAGAATCCTTCGCCGTGATGGCGAAAGATTGGGATACTCTTCACATTTCACAATTTACGACACAGATGATTCAAAGCGTGTTATAAAAGAATGTCAGAGGCTTCTGAATTTTGATGACAAATACATAGCAGCAAAATCTATAATGAATGAAATCAGCAAAGCGAAGGATGCACTTATCACTCCGGCTCAGTATCTTGCCGAAAACGAAGCAGACCCCAGAAAAACTGTTATCGGACGAGCTTATGAGAAATATCAGGAGCTGCTTAAAAACGCTGATGCAATGGATTTTGACGATATTATCGTCAACACAGTAAAGCTACTTACCGAGCACGCTGATGTACGTGAATATTATCAGAATAAATTCAAATATGTTATGGTAGACGAGTATCAGGACACAAACCATGCTCAGTACAAGCTCACTTCCCTGCTTGCCGGTGGTTACAAAAACATCTGCGTTGTCGGTGACGATGATCAGAGTATTTATAAATTCAGAGGAGCAACAATTGAGAATATTCTCAAATTTGAGTTCCAGTATGACAATGCAAAGATTATAAGACTTGAACAGAATTACCGTTCCACTCAGAATATTCTTGATGCGGCAAATGCTGTTATTTCAAATAACTCCGAGCGTAAAGGAAAAACACTCTGGACAAATAACGGAACAGGTGAAAAAATTCTCATAAACACATCTTCTGATGATATCGGTGAAGCTATGTTTATCGCTTCAAGCATAATGGATTCATCTGCAAAGGGAAGAAACTGGAGCGATCATGCTGTTCTTTACAGAATGAATGCACAGTCTGCTACAATTGAACGTTCACTTGTCAGAGCAGGTATTCCCTACCGCATTATCGGCGGCCACAGATTCTATGAACGAAAAGAAGTCAAGGATATCGTTGCATATCTTTCAGTTATATGCAACCCCAACGACACTGTCAGATTAAGGCGAATCATAAATGAACCCAAAAGAGGTATCGGCGAAAGCACAATGAACAATGCTGCAAAAATCGCAGATGCACTCGGTGTGAGTTTATATGAAGTTATCAGCCATGCTTCCGACTACCCTGTTCTTTCCCGTGCAGCCTCGAAGCTTAACGAATTTACAATGATGATCGATCAGCTGCACGAAATGAAAGATACAGCCGAACCTTCTGAGCTTTTTGAAACACTTATTTCAAAAATAAATTATATTGATTTTCTTGCACAGGATCAGGCTACTTTTACTGACAGACTTGCTAACATCAACGAACTTGCATCTAATATTCAGCGTTACATTCAGGAAAATCCCGAACAGCCGACACTAGATTCATTCCTTGAAGATGTTGCACTTATGTCTGATATTGATAACTACAACGCAGAAAGCGATGCTGTTGTCCTTATGACACTTCATTCTGCAAAAGGTCTTGAGTTCCCTGTTGTTTATATTCCCGGCATGGAAAACGGCATTTTTCCGGGGATGCAGTCGCTGATGTCACAGGCTGACATGGAAGAAGAACGCAGACTTGCATATGTAGGCATAACAAGAGCAAAAGAAAAACTGACTCTTACAAACGCAAAAACACGAATGCTTCACGGTCAGACATCATACAATCCTGCATCTTGTTTTCTTTCTGAAATTCCCGATGACCTGACAATAATCAAGAAACCTGAAACACCGACATTTAATTCAGGTTATTCTTCAGGATACGGCTACAGAAGCTACACTAACAGCGACAGCAAATCCTCAGGTTCAACATACAGCAAACCAAAACAGGCATATACGTCTTCATTCAGTTCAGGTGCATCAGCACCAAAATCCGCTGCTGTTCCCGATTACAAAACAGGTGAAAGAGTCAATCATAAAAAATTCGGTGACGGAATGATCATTTCGGCAAGCAAAATGGGTAATGATATGCTGCTTGAAATTGCATTTGACACCGTAGGAACAAAAAAGCTTATGGCAAAAGTTGCACCGCTTACAAAACTATAAAAAATAAAGGAGTCGTAACCGACTCCTGTTTTTTTATGTTATGCACCGAGATATGCTTTACGGACTCTTTCATCATTCATGAGATCGCTTGCATTACCGTCCATAATGATTTTTCCTGTTTCAAGAACATAAGCTCTGTCAGCAACCTGAAGCGCCATATTTGCATTCTGTTCTACAAGAAGAACTGTTGTGCCCTCGCTCTTGATTTTTTTGATAATTTCAAAAATTTCAGTAACATACAAGGGAGAAAGACCCATTGACGGTTCGTCCATAAGAATGATTCTGGGCTTGCTCATAAGCGCTCTGCCCATTGCAAGCATCTGCTGTTCACCGCCTGAAAGAGTACCTGCAACCTGATTGCGACGCTCTTTAAGTCTGGGGAATGATTCAAAAACCATCTCAAGAGAATCTTCGATTTCTTTCTTATCTTTTCTTGTAAAAGCACCTAATTTAAGATTATCGTATACAGAAAGTGAAGCAAAAACACGTCTTCCTTCGGGTACATGAGCCATACCCATTGAAACTATCTTGTGTGCAGGAACTTTTGCAAGATCTTTGCCGTCAAGCGTAATTTTACCGCTTGCTGCAGGAAGAAGACCTGTAACTGTATGAAGTGTTGTTGTCTTACCTGCACCGTTAGCACCGATAAGAGCCACAACCTCGCCCTGATTAACATCAAATGATATATTTTTTATAGCCTGAATGACGCCGAAAAACACATTCAGATCACGAACTTCAAGCATTGCCATATTAATTCGTCCTCCTTACTGACCGAGATAAGCCTTGACAACTTCGGGATTTTTAAGAACTTCATCAGTTTTACCCTTTGCAAGCTCTGTACCGAAATTGAGAACGGTAATCTCTTCGCAAATACCCGAAACAAGACTCATATCATGTTCAATTACAAGAACTGTAAGATCAAAATGATCTCTTACAAATCTGATTGTTTCCATGAGTTCATTTGTTTCATTGGGATTCATACCGGCAGCAGGTTCATCGAGAAGAAGAAGCTTGGGATTTGTTGCAATAGCTCTTGCGATTTCAAGCTTTCTCTGCTTACCGTAAGGAAGATTTGATGCAAGAGTGTCAGCACTTTCATCAAGCTCAAAAACCTTAAGAAGCTCAAGTGCTTTTTCGTCCATCTTCTTTTCTGTCTTGAAAAATGACGGAAGTCTGAAAATACCTGCAACTGTAGAATACTTCATTCCGTTGTGAAGACCGACCTTAACATTTTCAAGAACTGAAAGATTCTTGAAAAGACGGATGTTCTGAAATGTACGTGCAATACCTGCTTTATTGATATCAGCAGGCTTTTTGCCTTTTAATTCTTTACCGTCAAGCAGGAATGTGCCTGTTGTGGGCTTATAAACACCTGTAAGAAGATTAAAAACTGTAGTTTTACCTGCACCGTTGGGACCGATAAGACCGTAAAGTGCACCTTTTTCAAGTGTAAGATTAAAATTATCAACAGCTTTAAGACCACCGAAGGTTATGCCGAGATTTTTAACTTCAAGTAATGCCATCTCACACTACCTCCTTTTTGGTTTTCTTGAATTTTGATGAAAATTTGACTGATATCTTTTCTTTAAGATTGATGAAGTAGTCACCGTTATTGACAATCATCATAACAATAAGAATTACTGCATAGATGAGCATTCTGTATTTACCGATTGAACCACGGAGCAATTCAGGTATCAATGTAAGAAGAATTGAAGCCACGATGCTGCCTCTGATTGAACCGATACCACCGAGAACAACAAAAACAAGAACAAGAATTGAAAGATTGTAGTCAAACTTTGATGCCTGGAGTGTTGAGAAGTTATGTGAATAAAGTGAGCCTGCAACACCTGCGAAAAATGCAGTAAGAGCAAATGTTATAAGCTTATATTTTGTTACATTAATACCTACGGATTCAGAAGCAATTCTGTTGTCACGGATTGACATAACTGCACGACCTGTACGTGAATTAACAAAATTATATGCAACAATTGTTGTGATAAACAATACTATAAAAGCAATGGTAAAATTAGAATCCCTTGGGGTTCCGTTAAGTCCGAGAGCACCGTTTATAAGCATCTCGCCATCTAAATCCATATTCAGATCACTTGCAGTTTTCATTGAAACATGGAAACCGTTTGCATCCAAACCAAGGTAAACAGATGCAAAGATGTTTTTGATGATTTCACCGAATGCAAGTGTAACAATAGCAAGATAGTCACCACGAAGACGAAGAACCGGGATGCCAATGAGAATACCGAATATAGCGGCACATATACCGCCAACGATCATAGCAAGAGGAAATCTGATTAATACCTGAGGAATTGCTTCTTCAAGCAGATTTGAGAAAAGAGCACCTGAATATGCACCGACACACATAAAGCCTGCCTGTCCGAGGCTCAATTCACCGAGAATACCAACTGTAAGATTAAGTGAAACTGCAAGAATTGCATAAACGCAAAGAGGGACAAGCAAGTCCTTAATCATATATGACAATTTACCCGCTTCAAAAAGAATTTTTACAATTGCAAATGTTACAAGAAGTAAACCATATGTAACAAAACTGTTTTTTGTGTCGGGTTTTTTAAATTTTAATTTTTTTAACATAATTATTCTCCCTTCACAAATTATACTTTTTCTACCATTTTCTTACCGAGAATACCTGTCGGCTTGAACATAAGAATAAGAATAAGAACAGCAAAAACAATTGCATCCGCAAGCTGTGTTGAAATATATGCTCTGCCGAGGATTTCAATAACACCGATAAGAATACCACCGATCATAGCACCGGGAATTGAACCGATACCACCGAAAACAGCAGCAGTAAAAGCCTTGATACCGGGCATTGCACCTGTTGTGTTCTGAAGAATAGGATATGCTGAACAGTAAAGTGCACCTGCAATTGCTGCGAGTGCTGAACCGATTGCAAATGTAATTGAAATTGTTTTGTTTACATTTATACCCATCAGCTGAGCTGCACCCTTATCTTCGGAAACAGCAAGCATTGCTTTACCGGTTTTTGTTTTCTTGATGAAGAGAGAAAGACCGATAACTACAAGAATCGAAACTACAATCGCTACGGAAGTTTCTCCCGAGATAACTATCTGACCATCAAATAATTTGATTGCAGGTATACTGACAACAGATGTGAACGTAACAGGATTTGCACCAAATATTACAAGCGCAATATTCTGCAGGAAATAACTGACACCGATTGCAGTAATAAGAACTGCAAGAGACGTTGCCTTTCTTAATGGTTTATAAGCAATTTTTTCTATTGTAATACCAAGAATAGTACATGCAACCATTGCAATCAATACACTTAAGACAGGAGGCAGATGTAACAATTTTGATGATGAAAGGTAGACAAAATAGCCACCGATCATGATAACATCGCCATGTGCAAAGTTAAGCATTTTTGCAATGCCGTAAACCATTGTATAACCCAACGCTATAACCGCATAAATACTGCCAAGGCTTATACCGTTTATAAGGTTACTCAAAAAACCCATAAAGAAACATCCTTTCATCCTTATATGGCATCCAAAAACCAATATAAAGAAAAACATAAAATAACTCATTGCATTATAGCATAAAAATAATTTAATTACAATATGTAATTTAATATAAATAAAAAAACCGACAGCATAAACTGTCGGTCATTTTGTATAAATTATGAATTAAAGAGCTGCGTAAGCACCGTCTTTAATAACAACAGCCATGGGATCCTTAGAAACAGCACCTGTGTTATCCCAAGTAAGAGCTGAACCTGCACCTGTAAGACCCTTGTATGAGAAGCCTTCTTTACAGATTTCAACCTTGAGAATGTCACAGATATCTGATGCACTCATGTCAGCTGTGATGTTGTTTGCCTTGATGAGTTCTGCAAGAATGTAGATACCGTCGTAAGCGTCAGCAGCAAACTGGTTGGGGATTTCATTATTGTACTTTGCCTTGTAAGCAGCAACGAATTTCTTTGTTGCATCATCTTCAGCATCAGCTGCGAAAGGAGTAAGAAGCATTACGCCTTCAGCAAGCTTTACATCAAAGTTCTCAACTGAAAGGATACCGTCGAGACCGTCACAACCAAAGAACTTGGGAGCATAGTCTGCATTAGCAGCAGCCTTGAGAATAAGAGAAGCTTCTGTGTAGTAGATGGGAAGGAAAACAAGGTCAGCACCGGCTGTCTTACAAGCCTGGATCTGAGCTGAGAAGTCCTTGTTGCTGTCCTTTGTGAAAGACTGTTCTGCAACGATTTCAAGATTCTTATCAGCTGCACCCTTTTTGAAGTTGTTGTAGATACCTGTTGAGTAAGCATCTGATGAATCGTAAATTACAGCAACCTTAGTTGCAAGATTGTTTTCAGCAATGTACTGAGCTGAACGAGCACCCTGGTTTGAGTCTGTGAAACAGATCTGGAAGCAGTTGTCATTAGCGATAACTGCGTCTGCTGAAGCAGAGGGTGTGAGCTGGAACATATTGTCATCAGCTGTCTTGTCAATAACAGCAAGACATGAACCTGATGTAACTGTTCCGAGGAAGATCTGCATACCCTGGTCCTTAAGTGAGTTGTAAGCACTTACAGCCTTTTCGCCTGAGTCAGCTTCATCGTCAGCAGAAACAAGCTTGAGATTTGTGCCGTTTACGCCACCTGCTGCGTTGATTTCATCAACAGCAAGCTGAGCAGCATTTACAACTGCATTACCGTACTGAGCTGCACCACCTGTAAGGGGACCTGAAACACCGATAACGATTTCAGATGCAGAGTTGTTGCCGTCAACATTGCTGGGATCAACATCTGATCCGTTTTCATTGCCGGGAGTCTTTGTACAAGCAGCAAATGAAAGAACCATTACAAGAGCAAGCATAACAGCAAGAATCTTTTTGAGTTTCATTGTAAAAACCTCCAATATTTTTTTCACACACACCTATGTACTCTTTTTTTGGTGCATGTGCCACAAAGTGACGCAGAAAATATAACGGCATTTTGTGATAGAATAATTATAATCATTATAGAATAATATGTCAACAATATTTTGGTAAATAAAATGCACTAAAATTAATCCGCATAATTGTGCATTTTGTCTACAAAAAAAAATAGGGGCAGATAACTACCCCTTACCTTAATTTTGTTCTAATCTGAAAGTATATGAAATATCGGGATTTTCCGAACTGTAAACAAATGAAAAACCGTATGTACCGTCGTCATTATAAAATACAGTATATCCGTCATAGCCGTTAGATGATGCAACATCAAGATTTTCCCAACCGTTATCTGTCTTTTTCAGTATTTCAGGACACTTGAGTTCTGTAAAACCGTTTACTCTCACAGGAATATTGTTTCTGCCGCCTTTAACGGTAAATTCCGCAATATTGTTTTCACAATTTATAACGGGAATAAATGTATCATCGCTAACAGCACCTGTTTCTACGGTAACTGTTACGGGAGATAACGCACTGTCTTCTCTGACAGCAAGTACCTGATTATCATTTTCTTCTGTACCCGTACCCCAGGGTAAAAGAATCATATCAATACTGATAGTATCGCCTTTTTTAAATGCAATGTTTTTTGCATCAAGAGTCAATGAGCCTGTTGATATATCTTTATCGGAGTTTTCACGGAAAACAAACGGAATATCAGCAGTTTTGCCATCAGTTGTTATATTACTGTCTTTGATAATCATTGCAAAGTTTGCGCCGAAGCCTTTTTCAAGCTCCTCTGTCTTTTCATCAGTAACATCATAAAAGCCCCAATAAGGCGAATCACTGCCAAGCTCATAATACCGAGTCTTTTTGCTTGTATCAACATCTTTTGTTACGGATTTATTTTCAGCATCAAGATAACTTATCTTATCAAACTGCACAAACCTTCCGTCAAAATAGAACAAATCGAAGTCTTTCTTAAAATTATTGAATGTTTTATCTTCAAGGAACTCTACATTCAATGTGTAATATGTTCTGTTCTCATCTGTCTGAGGAAATTCAACATGGCGGAGAGAATATTTATAAGTTCCGTCGTCAGAATAGAATGTATTTGTAATATCGGAATAAGTCTGACCGACAGATGCAATATCACTGTGAACAAATTCACTGTAAATATCTTTTTTACCATCACGGTATGTCATAAATTTGAGTATGCCGACTGAATTGAACTGTGGCTGGTCTTTCCACATATTACCGCTTGCCGTTCTGAAATCGGGCAATGTCCATCCGTCTTTGTCGAATACAAAATAAGGTGCGATGCAGTTGGATTCGGTTGTGCCTGTTGAAAGATGATAATAAGGAATGTGGAATTCGATTGATGAAAGCTGTTTAAGAGGATATTTACCCCAGTTCTGATAAAGATTCAGAAGAGTAATGTCAATTATTTCATCTGCTTTTACAGAAACAGGGAAAATACAGTCACCATACTGCAGATCCTTTACACTGTAAAACGGTTCACCGCCGTCACCTTGGAAATTCTTGCAGACCTGAACATTAACAGGCACAAGAGTGTTTGTGTCATCAAGCAATGCCGCGGCTTCAAGACAACCGTTATCACCGTTTGAACGGATGTAAATATTTCTGTCATATGAATCATTAGCAATTGTAACAGGTAAAGAATAATGCAAATCAGGATTCTGATATGCTGTATTGAAATCCGTGCCTTTCATTGAGAACAGATACGCACCGCTGAGCGAATCATAACCGAGGAATTTTCCCTCTGCATTACCGCCGTTGACGGTGATATTTTTAAGAGGATTTCTTTCAAGCACGGCTTCCCTGTCAATTTTATCGAATGAATGTGTTTTATCTGCATAAATACGGAAACCTAATGTCAGATAATCATTCTCATATCCGCCTTCGCCATTGATATCGTTGATTGAAAAAGCTTTTTCAGCATCCAATAATACAGTTAATGTATAATGATTTTGTAATTCCCGAATAGCGACAGTATAATTTTTATCAGCAGGGAAAATAAATCCGACAACACCTGCATTTTTAACATCAAAAGCTACATATTCGACTGTATTATTCATATAAATATCATTATTTGTATGAACATCGTCAATTGAGTTATGTACACCGTCAGAATCTTTTATAACCAAACCTGTAACAGTATCTTTTCTTATTTCGACAGATGTGGCAAAATATATGATATCTCTGAGAGGTTCAGCTGATAAAAGCGAAAACTGAGCATATAGTCTGTCACCATAAAGATGGAATGTCTTATCAAGTTTTGCATTATCATTAAATGAGAAATCTCTGATATGGCATTCTCTGTAATATTCACCGAGTCTTATGGTGTTTACTCTGCCCTCTGTTTCAGATTTTTCTGACTCATATATACCTTCAGGATCGACATATGTTGATTCAAAAGTATCTTCAAGATAAACATTCCCCTCTGTATCATACAAGGATGCACCGTTATGCTTTCCGGTCAGAGTATGTACAAGCATCATATCTGAATTTTTCATAACATATTCACTTCGGTCTGTCTTTGTATAGTAAGACTGTGCAACATCATTAACCCGCGATGCATATCTTATCGTATCATCAAGTGTTGTATCTCCTGCAATATCGTTGACTATACTGATATTTTCACCGTTAAAATCAAAATCAGGCACATCAATACCCTTATCTGTACCGCAGGATGAAAGAATAAATACATTAATCACTATCAGAATTACTGCTAATATCTTTTTTCTCATAAAAGCACCTCCTGAATACCATTTTACTATAGAAGAATATAAATGTCAAACAAAAAAAATGAACCGACAGACAGTCGGCTCATTGTAGTTAAAGTTCTATTTCATCAAATTTGTTTGCTTTTTTGTTATCAATATCACACTGGGCTTCTCGTCTTGCCATTATTTCTTTCATCATCTGACGATGCTTTTCACCAGTAATATTATAGAAACACATAGGTACAAGCATCAGTAAATAGCCAATAAGCGGGAACAATGTTGTCATTGCAAACAAGCCTCTTCTTGTTGCAAGATTCTGCACTGTGGGAACATTTGTTGTATGCTCAACATATCCGGTCATTGAAAGCACTCTCAGACAGATAAACGAAGAAAGTGTGCCTTCAAGTTTTCCTGTAAAGCTCATTATTGAAAGCATTGTTCCTTCAACACGTTTGCCTGATTTCCACTCAACATAGTCAACAGTTTCAGCTTCCATTTCTTTCTGCATGAGATTTTTGAATTCAAGCGGGAATGTTACAAGCATTGAGAATGCAAGCACAAGAACGCCGATACCTGTTGAAACAGGTTCGTCAACGGGTTTATTGAGTATTCCGTTATAAGTTGTCAGAGCATAAAGACCGTTAAGAATAACACCGGAAAGACAGCATACCTGATAGAATTTCTTTGAATCCGACTTTGCACCGAGTTTCTGAACAATCATGGGAACAATAACAGCCGCAAGAACTGAACCGGGAGCTTTCACAATATCAAGCAGACCGTTATATTTTGCATTAAAAAGTGAATCATATGCGAAATAGAATGATGCCTGTTCCGCAACTTTTATAAGGACAAAGAAAACATTTCCCAGGAAAAGCATAAAAAGAGGTCTGTTTGTAAAAAGAAGCTTGAAACATTCTGCAAGCTTCGGAGCTTCTTCGTGATGTTCAAGACGCTCTGTGGTGTTTACAAATGTAAATCTTGTGAGAATTATTATGAACACAGCTGAAATCACAGCTGCAACAAAATAAGCTTTGTCAAGATTTTCATTAAAATACGGAAGCCATGCAGCAAAAGCAACAAGTCCCGCAGGAATTGCACCGAGAATCATTCGTCCGATTGCCGCAATGCCGTACAGCTTCGTTCGCTCGGTTCCGTTCGGTGTCATACTGAAAGCAAGTGCACCCATGGGAACATCAAAAGCTGTATATGTAACATCAAGACCGACAAAAGCAATGACAGTAAGAGCAAGCTTCATAGTATAGGGCAAGTTATTTGAGCCAACGAAAAACATGAGCATAAAAAGTGAAACAAAGAAAGGAGCAATACGGATATAAGGACGCATCTTACCGTGTTTTGTTCTTGTTTTGTCAACGATAACCCCCATAATCGGATCATTGATTGCATCAAAAATACCACAGTAAAGACGGATATTCGATGCAACATCCGTACTGATGTGAAGAATATCAGTTATAAAATAATTGACATACTTTGATGCTGTCATTGAAGTACTCATACCCTGAGCACCTCTGCCCATGGTGTAAGAAATCGCTTCACGCCAGGTCAGATATGTTTCTGCGCCAACATCGGTATTTACTATTTTTCTGTCTAACAGCTGTTTTAATTTACCCATTATTTTCACCACACATCAATTGTTCGGGTTTTATGCCATATTTTTCATAGAAATCAAAATGTATTTTTTCACCATTAATTGTGTTGTAACAATTCTCACCCAATGAAAAAATAAATTTGTCATTTTCAATACTGTCGGAATAAACATTCACAACATGAGCATCGGGGTATTTCTCTCGGAAAAGTCTGACTTTCTCGGAATCATGACAATTCTTGCCGATTACTTTACCGTTTTTATCATGCTTTGTGCAAATAAAGTCATCAAATCCGATGCGTCTATCAATTTCTTTTATAAGAAAATCGGGACTTGCACTGATAACAACGGAAAAGCGTTCTCTGTTTTCTTTTCTTGCCCAGTCAAAAACCTTTGATTCGTATTTATCCCAGAATTTTTTAACAGCCTTTTCCAATGGTATAAGACGGATAAAACAGAAGAACGGACCTTTGACAGTTGTGAGATCAATAACTTTCAGAAACATGAGTATTGCAGCAATGAGCTGATACGGTCCACAAATGATTATCCAAGGATAATGCAAAAGACAATACAACCAGAACAAGGAACCCGTGTCGAATGGTACCATAGTTTTGTCAAAATCATAAATATCTAATTTCATACAACACCTCTAAAATTTACTGTATTAATTATATCATCAGCCAACTGATTAATCAATAATAAATACACCACATAAAGAAAAAGGTTCAGCAAAAAGCCGAACCTTTTTTATGCAAAAAGTATAAATTTATCAGAACTTGATTGAACCGAATAAATTCTGAACCATAAGTACAAGATACTTGAAGAATGCAACGATCTTTGTCAATACATCTGTTGTATCTGAATTAAGCTCATAAAGAGCATAAGCAGCATCATCACCCTCGAAAAGTTCAAGGTATGTGATAACTTCTGTATCGAATGTTGTAAGGTCATTCTCATTAAGAGTAATAGTTCTTACACCACTGTTTTCACTGTTGTATGATGCAAAGCCTACACCGGGTGTGTTGCAAAGCTTGATGCCCTTGTAATCAACAACATATGTGTTGTTGTGGTCATGACCGAAGAACATACCGAGAACATTACCGTTATCATGGAATGCATCAAACTCACCGTTATTGTAATCGGGAGGACAGGGATATTCGGGAAGAACACCTGTTGCACCTTCGGGAAGTTTGTAATAAACACTTCCGTTTGAGCAAGTACCTGTTGTTGCATCAGCAGGTTCAAGAGCATCAAAGATTTCGGGCACTACGATGTGCTGGAAAACGAGTGAAGGAACAACTTCACCGCCGTTTGCAACTGCAAGTTCTGCTTCTGCAGTTTTGTACCATTCGAGCTGTGCTTTTGTAACAGCAGCATAACCGCCAAGGTCATTTTCTCTGTTGTAATCGCCTGAGTCAATCATCCAGAGGTTGAAAAGCATATCTTCAGCATCTGCCGATGAATAGATAGGAACATAATATGTACCGCATGTGTAGTTGCCCATGTCTTCACCTGCGCAACCTACAAAGCAATCATACTTTTCATAAACTTCCATCTGCTGAGCTCTTGTGATGTTACCTTCAGCATCATGATTGCCGAAAACAGCAGCAACGGGGATACCGTATTCTTCAAAGATACTCATAAATTCATTGATTGATGCAGAATATATGATTGATTCACCTGCAGATGAATTGATATTATCACCTGTGAGAACAATAAGATCAGGATTTTCTGTTTCAATAGCTTTTCTGATATGATTCTTAGTGATCAGCTTCATGGGGAAACCATCCTGCATATCTGCAATCTGAAGAATCTTGAATTCGCCGTTTTCGTTGAACTGAAGATGTGTGTCTGCTTCAGCACTTGTCTTTGCTGATACTGCACAGCTGAGTGCACCGAGTACCATTATACAAGCTAAAACTACAGACAGAACTTTTTTTGACATTTTCATAGTTTTACCTCCGTTTGGTTTACAAATTTTACTAATGAAGTATAACACAATTATGCTGAATTTTCAATAGTTTTTATTAATAATGCAAAAAAACTTCCATATCGCTTTCACCATTATTCGCAAATGCAAAATACGGTATAAGCTTAATTTTTGCAGGAATCATTTCTTCTTTTTTACGTGAATAAAGCTGTTCGTTTTCAACAGGGATTCTGCCGTTAGCTGTAAGTGTGTATGTACCATACAGTTCGCTGTATTCTTCGGAAAACTCAGTATCTGTATCTATCCTGAATGACATTACGGAAAAATCATTGTTTGCACCCTCTGCACAGTAAACAACAGGTCCTCTCTGAACTGCTGCACGGGAAATGTAATCCTTGATTTTAGATGTGGGATAAACGATAAACGGGGTAACATCAAAGTCAATAGTAATGATGCTGTTTTCTTCAAGATTACTGATTTTTGCATAGCCTTTTTCTAATTCAAAATCAGCACTTTCACCGTTTGCAACTATACAAAAGCTTTCGCACCAGGCAGGGATTCTCACTGCAAGATTTTTAATGTTATTTGTTGAAATCTCAATTCTTCCGCTGTTGGGATAGTCTGTTTTCTGACTGATTGTAAAGCCGTCAGTCTTAGTTTCACTTGACATATACTGATGCACATAAACAGTATCGTCATCATATGTATAAAGGAAATCTGCAACGGATGCGATAAATCTTGTTATATTGGGAGGACAGCAGGAACAGTCAAATACTTCTTTACGCTGAGTTATGGGGAGATTTTCATGTGTGTTCACCTGCGATGTGTTTCTTTCAAGAAGATGTGTTCTGATTGCAAGAGGATTTACATAAAAGAACGATTTTCCGTCAAGAGAAACAGATGAAAGTCCGTTGTTATAAAGAACTTTTTCAATTGTATCGGCGTATTTTGAATCATTTTCAATAAGCAACATTCTCTGTGCAAACCATGCAAGAGATAATGCGGCACAACTTTCTGAATATGCGGTAAGGTCGGGCAGATCATAAGGAACAGTGAATGCCTCCCCTCTTGCTGCTGAGCCTATACCACCTGTTATATACATTTTCTTATTTATAATGTCATCAAATATTGATTTACAGGCATTAAAAAGCTCTGAATCGTCTGTTATTCGTGCAAGGTCTGCCATACCTGTGTAAAGATAGCAAGCACGCACACAATGCCCCTCAGCTGTTTTCTGCTCTCTTACGGGTATATGGCTCTGTGAATATTTATGTGCAACACCTGTGTATTCACTGTCGTTGGGAGTACCTCTGTTATCAATAAAAAATGAACACATTTCGAGGTATTTTTCATTTTTTGTCAGATCATATAGCTTTATAAGAGCAAGTTCAATTTCTTCATGTCCCGGTGTTTTGAATGCAGCAGAGCCGTCAACAAGAAATACTTTATAGATGTAATCAAGATATTTTTCCATCATATCAAGGAGTTTTCTTTTACCTGTAGCAATATAATATGCAACAGCAGCTTCGACAAGATGACCTGCACAGTAAAGTTCATGATCGGTTCTGTCTGACCAACGTGGTTTATCATGAACAAGATAGCAGGAATTGAAATATCCGTATTCATCAGCATTCTTTTCCATTGCATCAGCCACATCATCAATGACCTTTTCCAGATCGGGACAAGGTCTATTTTCAATTATAAACGCAACACTTTCGATCCATTTAGCTATATCAGAATCCCAGAAAATATGAGGTTCGTAAGGATCACCCGGTTTCCATGTGCAGTTAAGAGCTGCAAATCTGCCTGTTTCCTTGAAACGCTTATATACATTATAGACACTGACTTCACTTACCGTGTCAATCCGCTTTTTCCAGAAACCATCTGTTATGTCTGTTTTTCTGAAATCAATCAATTTCATATGAACACCTCCGATTGATTATATTTTATAGCAAACAATTTACCATTGCAATAGCAAAAAAGAAAAAACGGCAGAATTAATAATCTACCGTCATTTTCTTACACTGATTGCATCAGACATGGTTTCTGCAGATGATTCTTTCCCGTACTTGTCTATTTCTGATTTGTCTTTCGGACCATGAGTCAGGCATCCTGCTCCGCCTATGCAACCGCCGCTACATGCCATACCTTCAATAAAGTTTCCGTCAAGTATTTTTTTTGAAGCTTTAAGCAGAGCGATTTTACAGGCATCTATACCGTCACACGGAACTGCTTTCAAATCAAAATCTTCTATTCCCTGTTCGGCAAGTGCCTGTTTTACAGCATCGGAAACTCCGCCGCTTCTTGCAAAAATTCTTCCGTAATAAGATGCTGTATCAAGAGTTTCATCATCCAGAGATTTTATATCAATATTTTTGCTGTCAAACAAAGCCTGTAGCTCTTCAAAAGTAATCACACTGTCGATATATTGTGAAACTTCTTCTTTTTTGAATTCCATTTTCTTTGCAGTGCAAGGTCCTACGAATACTATCTTGCAATCAGGCTCCTGTTCTTTGATATGCTTTGCAATTGTAGCCATCGGAGACAAGTTATGTGAAATAAATTCTGCTAAATCGGGAAACTGCTTTTTAACATAATCAACAAATGCAGGACAGCATGAGCTTGTCAGAAATCCTTTTTCGGAAAGCTCTTTTGCTTCTGACATGGCAACCATATCAGCTCCGAGTGCTGCCTCAAAAACATCGTCAAAACCAAGCTTTTTTATACCTGCAATAACCTGTCCGGGGTTTGCATAGGTAAACTGGCTTGCAATTGACGGCGCAACAACCGCATACACTTTATTATCAGAATTTGTCAACATTTCTATCACATCAAGAATATAAGATTTATCTGTTATCGCACCAAAGGGACACTGATATACACAGGCTCCGCATGAAATACATTTATCGTTATCAATAACAGCGATTCTGTCCTCATCCATTGTGATAGCTTTCACTTTACAAGAACGCACACAAGGTCTGACATTATCAACAATTGCACCATAAGGACAAACTTTTGCACATGCACCGCATTCAACACATTTTGATTTATCAATTACAGCTTTCTGCTGGCTGTCAAAGGAAATTGCACCTTTCTTACACACATCTTCACATCTGTGAGCAAGACAGCCACGACAGGCGTTAGTAACTTCATAACCCCCTATGGGACATTCATCACAAGCTATGTCGATAACCTCAATACAATTCGGATTTTTTATATTTCCGCCCATCGCAATCTTGACTCTTTCGGCAAGAATCGCTCTCTCTTTATAAACACAGCATCTCATAGTAGGTTCTTTTCCCGGCACAATCATTTTAGGAATATCAAGTACATTCTCAAGAAGTGTATCATTCCATGCCTGTTTAGCAACTTCACGCAACACCTTATATTTAAGATGTTGCACTTTTGTATCAAATTTTCTCATAGCTTTTTTCACCTCTCAAACAATATGCAATCTGTTCATCTTTTTTCTCTATTCATCTGTCGCATAACATATATAACAAAAATTCATGTACACAGTCAAATGCAATTGTTGTTAAAAAAATTAAATTTTATAAAAAAACAGAAGTAAGCACATATTGCTTACCTCTGTTTACATAAATTTTTATGAAATTTTCATTTTGAGTCTGAGCTTATCGCTGATCATTGCAATAAATTCGCTGTTTGTCGGTTTTCCTCTTGTGTTCTGAATAGTATATCCGAAATATGAACTCAGAACATCAACATCACCCCTGTCCCATGCAACTTCAATTGCATGACGGATTGCACGTTCAACACGTGATGCAGTTGTATCGAACGTTTTTGCGACAGTTGGATAAAGAAGTTTGGTAACTGAATTCATCATTTCCGTATTATTAATTGAAAGTATAATTGCTTCTCTTAGATACTGATATCCTTTTATATGTGCAGGCACACCTATCTGATGCATTATTTCCGAAACAGTAACTTCAAGCTGTGCATCTGAATTTTTACCGTCATTTGAATTTAAAGGAATATTTTTTCCGTTCATCGATGACAGAAGCATCACTCTTTCCGCAATAACATTTGCATCAACGGGTTTTATAAAATAATAATCAGCACCTGCTGAGAGAATCTGCTGTTCAAAATCACTGTTTCCGACACCCGAAAGCACACAAACCACAGGTCTGCCCGAAGAACTGTCAGAATTAAGTCTTTTTAATACGCCAAGTGCATCAAGTCCCGGCATAAAAGCTTCCATTATCAGAACATCAGGTTTATATTTTTCAACATTTGCTATAACGTAATTGCCGTCTTTTGCAGAGATTGTTACGCTGCATCCGTTCTTTTCCAAAGCTTTTACACATGAGTTTCCAAATTCATTGCGCTCTTCCGCAATCAATACTTTAAGTTGATTTTTCATTTTATGTTTATCCTTTCTGTCATCCGGTCTTTTGCAACCGGAAAATTTAATACATTTTCCACTCTATTTCTTTTCCTCATTCCCAAATCCTACCATATATTACCATCATTGAGAATATTTGTCAATAGTTAATTGGTATTTTTTGTCAAATAATTTTAGACTTGTGATATTTATCCCGTAAATTTTTCAAGCTTTTATAAATAGTTTTATGTAATAATCAACTTGTAAAAAAAATTTGCAAAAGCATTGAAATGTGCGCTCTGTTATGTTAATATAAATTAAATATAAAATAATGGAGAGACATACAATGGATATCAGAATTTTTAACAACACAGAAGAAATTGCTCAGGCTGCATCTGAAATTATAATCAACAAAGTAAAAAGTTCACCCGATGCTATCCTCGGACTTGCAACAGGTGCGTCTCCCGTGGCTACATACAAAAAAATTATTGCAGCTTTCAATGCAGGTGAAGTTTCTTTCAAGGATGTAAAGACATTCAATCTTGATGAATACTGTTCTATTCCCGCAACAGATAAGAACAGCTACTATACATTCATGCACGAAAATCTTTTCAATCATATTGATATAAAAGAAGAAAATGTTCATGTTCCGAACGGTAACCCTGCAAACGCAGAAGAATACTGTGCATCTTATGATGAATCCATCAGAAATGCAGGCGGTATTGACATTCAGGTTCTCGGTATCGGCAGAAACGGACATATCGGTTTTAATGAGCCGTCCGATAACTTTACAGCAGGTACATATAAAGTTAAACTTACAGACAGCACTATTGAAGCTAACAAAATTTATTTTGACCGTGAAGAAGATGTGCCCAGAGAAGCAATCACAATGGGTGTTGAATCTATTATCAATGCAAGAGAAATTATTCTTATTGCAGAAGGTACTGCCAAGGCACAGGCAATTCATGATATGATAAAAGGTGAAATTTCTCCTGCATGTCCCGCTTCTATACTTCAGAAACATGATAATGTTCATGTATTCATAGATAAAGCTGCTGCATCATTACTTTAATTTTTTCTGAGGTGATTTTTTATGAACAAGGCTATACCATTAATGATCTTAGCCTCAATGATTTTGACTTTACTTCTTTGCAGTTGTTCACCGAAGCCTGCAGAGGAAGAAACAACAGATAACAGTCAACAGATAATTAATGCTATCGATAAATCTTCACCGATAACCACAGGAAATCTGATAACAAAAACAAACACTGATGAAAACGGCAATCTTAATATTGATTATTATGATTCAAACGGCAATCTTGTTGAAAATTTTGTCTGGTCTGATGATGAGAATATTTCTCACTCACTTATGAAATATTCAAGTTCTGATTTGCTTGTACAAAAAGAAGAGATCTCACCTGATGGTAAGAGAAATAAAGTTGAATCATACCAATATGATGAAAACAATAAAATTCAGAGAACAACTGTCAGTGAGTTTGAAGACGGCCAGCTTAAAGTTTCAACCATTTTTGACTCAGAAAATAAAAAAACAAGCCAGTCATTGTCTTTTTATGAAGACGACCGTCTTTCAAAAGTTGAACGATATGATGCTGAAGACAAGATGGAAGAATATTATGTATACGAATATAATGAAGACGGCAAAACTGCAAAATATTCGGCATATTCGGCTGACGGTACATTAAAAAAGTACACAACTTTTGAATACAATGAAAAAGGCTTGCTTGAAACAGAGAAATATTTTGACGGAAACGATAATCCTGACGGATACTATTCTTTCACCTATCATGACAGCGGAAATATGAAATCATCTACATATTACAACAGCGAAGGTAAAATGGTATCTGAAGATTTCTTTGAAGACATAGTATAATTTACAAAGCAGATTTCGGACAGTTTTCACTGTCCGATTTTTTATGTAATTAAAATATTATATTAAAATTTATTAATACTATTGAAAAGTAATAAAAATTAAGTATAATATATATTGATTATATGTAAGCACAGGGAGGTGCAATATGGCAACGAAGTATTCGGTTTCACTCGAAAAAATAATCAACAATAACGGCTATGAGGTGCTGTATTCCCCGAAATCTCCTGCGGATATATACATTTCCTCAAAAGATATAAACCGTCCGGGATTGATTCTTGCCGGTTATGAAGATTATTTTGACCCGGAAAGAATTCAGTTGTTAGGTTTTGCGGAAATCGGTTATCTGAACAGTCTTTCAGTAAGAAAACGTCAGCAATGTCTTGACAAATATATGTCAACACATCCTGCTGCAATCATCATCACAAGAAATCTTGAACCGGTTGAAGGACTTCTGCAAAAAGCAGAAAAATACAATATTCCGATACTCAGAACATCTGATGATACATCTGCAAATATGGCTTCACTTATTGCATACCTCGGCATTGAGCTTGCAGACAGAATAACACGTCACGGTGTTCTTGTTGAAGTATTGGGTGAAGGTGTTCTTATTGTCGGTGACAGCGGTGTGGGAAAAAGTGAAACTGCTGTTGAACTTATAAAAAGAGGACATCGTCTTATTGCTGACGATGCTGTTGAAATCAGAAAAGTTTCATCAAAAACCGTCGTTGGTCAGGCACCTGACAACATCCGTCACTTCATTGAAGTCAGAGGTGTCGGCATTATCAATGCACAGAGATTATTCGGTCTTGAATCTGTCAAGCTTTCTGAAAAAATCGACATGGTCATAAGACTTGAACCATGGGATTCTGCAAAAGTTTATGACAGAATGGGACTTGAAGAAAACTATATCAATATTATGGGCATAAAAGTTCCCGCAACGGTTGTTCCTGTAACCCCCGGCAGAAATCTTTCGGTAATTATTGAAACGGCAGCAATCGCCAACCGACAGAAAAAAATGGGGTACGTTGCAGCTCAGGAACTTATGCAAAGCCTCGGCATGGACGGTTTTGAACCCATCCAGCAGGAAATCGAAATATGGGACAGTCACCATAATTCAGAAAGTTATTTATAATTATTTATATCGGAGGAAAAACAAATGTACAGAATCGGTGTTGACCTCGGCGGTACAAATATCGTATCAGCCGTAGTAGACGAAAACAACAAAATTATCGCAAGAGCAAAGGAAAAAACAAATTCTCCCAGACCTGCGGAAGAAATCTTTGACGACATTGCAAAAACAATTCATGATGCAGTTTATTCAGCAGGCCTTACAATGAAAGACATCGAGTCAATCGGTGTTGGTACTCCCGGCTCTGTAAACAAAGAAAAGGGAATTATTGAATTCGCCAACAATCTTGGCTTTGACAATGTACCTGCTTATGCTCTTCTTAATGAAAGAACAGGCTGTAAAAACATTTTCTTTGATAACGATGCAAACTGTGCTGCACTTGGTGAAGCTGTTGCAGGTGTCGGCAAAGGTGCAAAGGATTTCATTGCAATCACACTCGGCACAGGTGTAGGAAGCGGTATTGTTGTTAACGGCAAACTCGTAACAGGTACAAACTACGCAGCCGGTGAAATGGGTCACATTGTTATTGTATATGATGGTGAACAGTGCAACTGCGGCAGAAAAGGCTGCTGGGAGCGATATTCTTCAGCTACAGCCCTTATTCAGCAGACAAAGGATGCCATGACTAAAGATCCCTTTACAAAAATGTGGGATATAGTTGATGGTGACATCAGAAAAGTAGACGGCAGAACTGCATTTGATGCTATGAGAGACGGCGATGACAAAGCAAAGCAGGTTGTTGAAAAATACATGGGTTATCTTGCTTGCGGTATGTCAAACATTATCAATACATTCCAGCCTGAAATTCTCTGTGTAGGCGGTGGTGTCGGAAATGAAAAAGAAAACCTTCTCGGTCCTGTAAGAAAGCTTATCAAGTCTCAGGTATACAGCATTCATGCACAGAAGCAGACTAAGATATGTGCTGCTGAATTGGGTAATGATGCAGGCATTATCGGTGCGGCATTACTTACCGAATAAATAAACCTTTTAAAGAAAGAACATTTTATGATAGATTTATATACTTTTGCAGAAAGTTTAAAATCTGAGAATTGCGAAATACTCATTGATTCGCCCATGAGCCGCCAGACTTCATTCAAAGTTGGCGGCAATGCTGATGTGATTGCATTTCCCAAAACTGTCGATTCTCTTGTCAATGTTTTAAAAACAGCAAGTGAAAACAATATTCCTTTTACAGTTATGGGCAACGGTAGCAATATGCTTGTAAAAGATTGCGGAATCCGTGGTATTGTTGTAAAAACAACAGGAATGAATCCTGAAATTGAAGTTGACGGTGATACAATTCGCTGTTCAGCAGGAACTTCCCTTTCAAAGCTTTGTACTGTTGCACTTGAAAATAGTCTGACAGGTCTTGAATTTGCTTACGGCATCCCCGGAACCGTTGGCGGAGCAGTATTTATGAATGCAGGTGCTTACGGTGGAGAAATAAAGGATGTTCTGACTTCAGTTCAGCATATTTCGCCCGATTTTATAATCGAGAATGTCAATGCAACAGAGCTGAATCTTGCATACAGAAAAAGTTTCTATTCTGAGAATCCCGGACACATTATAGCAACTGCTGAATTCAGGCTTCAGAATGGCGACAAAAATGAGATAAAAGCAAAGATGGATGATCTTATCGGAAGAAGAAAAGATAAACAACCTCTTGAATATCCCAGTGCAGGAAGCACTTTCAAACGCCCTGAAGGTTATTTTGCAGGTGCTCTTATCGAACAGTGCGGACTGAAAGGATATCGCATTGGCGGAGCTGAAGTCAGTGAAAAACATGCAGGTTTTATCATTAACCGTTATTCGGGAACTGCTGCAGATATAATTGATCTTATTGAGTATGTCAGAAAAACAGTAAAAGAAAATACAGGCATCACTCTTGAGCCTGAAGTGAAGATTATACCGTAATATGTCATTTTCATCAGATGTAAAAAAAGAATTATGTGCAATTGAGTGTGAAAAGGATTGCTGTCAACGGGCTGAAGCTTACGGAATATTATATTTCGGAAGAGCTTTCGGCAAGGATGACATCAGTATCATGACTGACTATGATTTTGTTGCACAGAAATACAAAAACGCAATTAAATATCTTGTGCCATCTGAGCCTGAAGAGATCGTCTCGAAATCGGGCAAGATTACTGTTTCCGTAAACAGCCGCGATGAAAGAATGGATATTCTTAACGAACTCGGATATTCAGGTAATGAACAAACAATGAGACTGCTTACTACAAACATCGAGGATGAATGTTGCTTCGGAGCTTTTCTCCGAGGTGTATTCCTGGCTTGCGGAATTGTTACAGATCCTAAAAAAGAATATCATCTTGAGTTTGATGTAACATTTAAAAGCAAAAGTCGTGATCTTACAGAAATATTCGAAGGCTTCCCCGTTATACCAAAGCTTTCAGACAGAAATGGTGTAAATATTGTTTATTTCAAAGACAGCTCACATATTGAAGACATTCTGACAGTAATGAGAGCTCATCAATCTGTTCTTGCATTGATAAATGAAAAAATCTATAAGGATGTAAGAAACAAAGTCAACAGAAAAGTCAACTGCGATAAGGCAAATATCAAAAAAACCTGTGAAGCAGCATCAGAACAGATCCGAGCAATAGAAAAGCTTATCGATTCCGGAAAATTTGAAGAACTGCAGCCTGAACTGAAAGAACTGGCAAAACTTCGACTTGATAATCCGGAAATGCCACTTTCAGAATTGGGAGCAAATCTGTCAACTCCTATTTCCCGTTCAGGTGTAAATCACAGACTGAAAAAAATAATGGAAATTGCAGCAAAATAGTAAAATTTTAAGCCGTTACTTTTGTAACGGCTCTAATTTTTATGCTTTTTCCTGCAAAACCGGTTCAGACACTTCTTCTTTTTCAGCAGCATCTGCACGTTCCTGCAGAACTTTCATAATTTCAGCATGTTTTTCATCCGTGAAGTCCCAGAAGAATATGTACGGCAGACACATCAGGATATATCCTGCCATATCAAAGGCAAGGCCTATGAGCATACATTTAACTCTGACATCACCGATAAACAGCACATCCCAATCGGATGTAAAACCGACACGGTAGAACATTAGAGGAATAATAAGACTGATAAGTGCAGAGATAGGACCTGTAAACCAACCTACAACCCCCTGATATGCTTCAAAACGTTCACCTGAAATATACATCTGATAATCACTGATACGGATATCCATATCGTGCGATGCCTCTTCAATTGCTGATTTGAGGCAGTCACGAAGACATATTCCGATAAACAGAACTATACCGCAAAGCATCGGAGAATCACCGAGGAAAAGGAATGCCAGGATAAATACACCGCTTGAGAAAAACATTATAAGCTGTTTAAAGACATATAAAGTTTTGAACTGGAATCGTTTTCTGATCCACGGTGCAAGGAATGCTCCGGGATTTCCGACAAATGCGATTGCATTTTCTGCAACTGCAAAGAAGAATCCTGTTTCACGCCATGTATAGATAAGAAGAATCTGACCAATTCCTATCATACCGTTTCCGAGTGAATCAAGAAGGGCAGATGCCTGTTTTATCCATAAATATTTATTTTTGGAAATACCGTCAATACAATCCCAGAATGAATAATATTTTTTCTTTTCAACAGGAGGTGCAGGGATTCTTTCCTTGACTTTACCAAGACCGGAATACATCATAAGAACACTTACACCAAGTGCGATAGGAATAATATACTGGAAAGTGCCTCTGTCTCTGATACCGTTTACAAAGAACATACCTGATACGGTAGGAATAACCATTGTCATTATTGAACGGAGAAGATGGCTGAGTTTCACAGGCCAGCATCTGATGATCATTCGTTCATGTCCGTTGGGACTGATATTATCTGCAATCTGCTGAGGTGATCCTGTAAAATTGAACATTCCGAAAAGCTGGAAAAGGACATATAATTTCCATACTCTGTCAATCAGTGGCTCTTCAAACAACGGAAGTTCACAGATAAGAATAACCATTATAAGACACTGCACGATGTTTGAATATGCAAAAATCTTATATCTTCCGAGCTTCGGAACAAGTTTCTTTCTGATGATGATGGCTCTGAACCCCCCCCAACCCGAAACAAAGAAATGAGCTCCGAAAATTTTAAATATACTGAACAGATTAAGACCCTGCCATTTTGTATTAGCATATGTCGCAACTGCTTCAGGAATCGGAAGAATTGCCGACATATCAAATATCAGCAGCAACAGACCTACTGCAGCGACAGATAAGTATACGGCAAAATATTTTTTCTCAGTCTTTTTTGGCAGAAAACCTAAGTTTGCATCAACACCCATGTTGAGCATACTCCATATGTAGCCCGACACAAGGAAAAATGCGTTTATTGCAGAAAAAGTCAGGATCGGGATTTCATAATAATAAGCTACAAGATAACAACCTGTACCGAAAGACAAAAAGCCCAAAAGATGTTGTGCTGAATAGTTACCGCCAACAGCAAGAAAGATTGAAATGTATTCTTTGTACGGCACATATTTACCCTCTGCAGGAGTGTTCCAATGAGTTCTGAATTCTGAAACAAGATTACCTGCTCTCTGTTTAAGAGGCACTTTTTCAGCAGCAGTATTCTTACTCATAATTACTCAACCTCCTGTGTATCAAGATTATCAATTCTTTCTTTTTCAGCTTTAGCTTCATCAAGAGTCTTTCCGTATTCAGGTGTTATGGCAACATTGAAAAGAACTTTTGAATCATTTTTGGGAAGCCAACTTTCGCCGAATTCAATTCCGTCTTCACTTTCAGCACCCATATACATTACCCTGATACCGCCACAGGAGAAAAAAGCATAGTCATCAATAGATTTTATGGTTGACGGAATATACATTACAGGGCTGATACTTCCGCAATAACTGAATGCATCTGCACCGATCGATTCAAGACCTTCCGGGAACCAGACACTCCACATACTGCCGCAACTAAAGAACGCCATATCACCGATTGTTTTAAGAGTGCTTGGGAAAGTCAGATGCACAAGGTCTGCATTTTTATAAAAGCTGTAACCGCCTACATTTTCAACACCTTCGGGAATCACAAATGTATCATTTGTTTCAGCAATACCTTGCTCAACTTTCCAATTTCCGTTGCAGATAGGATGAAGAATAAGTGTCTTCATATCCTTTGTAAACAGAACACCGTCCACATCGCAGAAATACGGGTTTTCATCATCAACAAAAACAGCTTTGAGCATCTTACAGTAATAAAATGCCTGCTCACTGATATACTGAACATCTTTACCTATATAAATATATTCAACAAATTCGTCACTTACAATTGTAAATGAATCAACACCGACAACAGGCTTTGAAGTATCAGGATTTTCTCCGTTTTCATCTCTGGCATAATCCACATGAACTTCTTTAACGGATGAATTGCCGTTAAAACCATAGAAAACCCAACCGTTCAGTCCCTCAATTTCTCCGACATTTGTCTGTTCTTCAAATTCAAATGTATCTCTTGCTATTGAATAGAATGTGAAAAACAAAGAAAGTCCTATAAATGATGTGAGAACCAGAATAAATAAGATTTTTTTCCAGGTTGGCATATTTATCCCTCCCCTGCTTATTTTTCAGATCTTTCCGCAGAATAATTGACATCAATATTCTTTTTAAAGAGAAGATAGTCATACTGAGGAAGCCAGTTATCACCAACTGTGAGTTCTTCGAACTTTTCTTCACTTACAGCTACATTCATCACAGTTACGCCTTTGAGGTCGCCACCCTCTTTATAGCATGTATCCCAGAATGCGTGGTGTCCGATGTCCTTGACATTTTCAGGAATAAACACATACTGAAGATTCTGATTGAAGCTGAAAGCGTCTGAGCCAATGAATTCAAGTCCTTCGGGAAGAGAAAGATAAACTTCACCAAGTGCATCTTCTGATGTAAAATGAGTATCCGCAACGTCTTTTGCTTTGTATGTAAATATGTTGTGAAGTGATGGGGTTGTTCCCCACTGATCTAACTTTTCGTGCAGTTTGAAAACAGCAAGTGTTTCAACTGTTTTAAGACCTTCGGGAAGATAAATTGCTCTTAAGTTTGCATAGTTGAAGCACATTTCACCGAGCTTTGTTACTGTTGAAGGCACTACATAAGTCTGGATGTCTCTTTCATATTCGGGTGTAATATCATTGGTGTAGAGTTCTGCTTCGTAACCGTATTTCTGTCTGAGATATTCATCATGGTCACAAGGGTAACAAAGAATTTCTGTTTTATCCTTATTATAAAGAACACCATCAACATCGCAGTAATTAGGATTATTTTCGTCAACCTCAATATTCTGTAATGCCCAGCATGAATAGAATGCTTTAGGATCAACATTCTCAACATGAGCACCGATTGTGATTGTTTTGATTTTATCGTCACAGTTAAGAGTGAACTGTCTTACAGCCGTGATTGGTTTTGATTCATCCTTTACAACCTTAAAGTTTGTTGCAGGGTTATTATTTCCCGGGATATATTCAATATCGGATACATAATCAATATCAAGTTCATAAAGATAACCCGTATTGCTGAATTTTGTAAATTTGTAACCACCATCAACCTGTTCATATTCAAATGTTTCATTCTGCAGAGCAAGAATACTGAAATAAATTGAAAGTGAAACAGCAATGATAATCACGATTACAAATATAGCTTTTTTGAGATTATAGTATTTGTAAGGCTTGTTTATATGAGGTGCTGCAAGACCTTCGATCTGATAAGTCCATATTTCGTCTTCAGGAATGTCAAGCTTTATATCGTCTTGTAAAACAGTGCCTTTATTTGCATTTTTTTCTTTTTTACTCATAAAAACTCACCTCCATTAACCTTTATAACTGCCTGCAGTTGATTTACCTTCTTCTTCTGCCTTCTTTTCGGTGACTTCTGCTCGACGTTTGAGAACTTCCATAACAAGATTCTGTTTCTTATTATCGTAATCCCAGAACAGATACGGAATTGTCATAAGGAAGAATCCGATTGTATCAACGATAATGGGAATAACTACGATATTTCTTCTTGAACCGTCAAAGAAAAGGATTTCCCAGTTACTGTTAAAACCGTACTTGAGAAGGAAAATAGGAATAATAAGACCAATGAAGGTTGTGATAGGTCCTGTAAACCATCCGAATATACCGCCGAAGCTCTCAAGACGCTCACCTGAAAGATACATCTGATAGTCATTGATACGGACACCCATATCGTGACCTGCAGTTGTGGGAACAGTCTTTGTCATTTCCATAAAGAAGAGAACAATAATACAGATTGTGCCGCAGAGAGCAAGATTGTCACCGAGTGTCCACATTGCAACAGCAATGATTGCATTACCGATTGCACGGCTGAGCTGATAGAAAATCATAATCTGTTTATATGAGAATCTCTTGAGGAAATAGGGAGATAACAGGTCAGGCGGAGTACCTGCAAAGGAAATGAGTGCAACAATAAGTGAATAAGGCAGACCGCTGAGACGGAATGTGTAGAAATAAAGAATTGTTGCAAAAGGAAGCATACCGTTACCGAGTGCATCAATAAGACCGACGATGGTATTGATAAGCAAATATTTATTCTTTAGAACACCAAGCATGCCATCCCAGAACTTGATCTGGACTTTTTTCTCAATGGGCGGCTGCGGAATTCTTTCTTTGATTCTGCCTGCAAGGAACATTGTAAATGCAGCAGAAATTGTAAATGTAATAGGAATTACAAAACGGTAGAAGTTGATATCTGCCCATTCATGACGAAGCATACCGACAATTGCGGGAAGAATGATTGCAAGGATTGAATTGAAGATGTGAGAAATCTTGACAGGATAGCTACGGACAAGAATTCTTTCCTGAAGATTTGGACTGATTCGTTTTGTGCATTCTTCAAGAACATTGCCGAAGCCGAATACATTATATGTAGCAAAAAGGAGATTTGCAACCCATACACGTGTGGCAACATCAGGAATATTGTATACAGGAAGCCAGCCGATAAGGAAAACCATTACGCACTTAGGTATAACATCGCAGTAAAGCGAATATTTGTATCTGCCGTATTTGGGAAGCAGTTTCTTACGCCAGAAAATATTTCTTGCACCGACCCAGCCTGAATACAGGAAATGCGTACCGAACGTTTTGAAACACGCCGTGGCATTCATACCCTCAAAACTGTTCAGCATCGTTATAAATGCTCCCGATTGGTCAAATAATCGCGAATAGTCAAAGAGAATGGTTGAAATACCGAACAGCATCATAAGACCGTAAACGAAATAAACTTTTCTCTCCTGTTTTTTAGGCAGGAAACCGAGGTTATCACATACATACCACCAGATCAATGCTGTAATATAGCCAAGAGGCATATTCAGAAGTCCGATAACCGAGAATGTGAGATAAGGCAACTTATAATGATGCATAATAAGGAAACAGCTTGAAAAGAAACCGATATATTCAAGCGTTTTTGTGCCCGTATAGTTTGCGCCGACACCGATAACTACATCCTTATACTCCTTATAAGGAACATATTTACCTTCTGCCGGAGTGTTCCAATGAGTCTTTATTTCCGTGGCAAAGTTTTTCACGGTATCGACAACTTTGTCCATTTTTTCACTCATTGCAATCATCTCCTTTTATAATTATTTTAAATATTATAACATACATAATAAACATTTTCAATATATTCAGATGCTAATATTTGCTATATTTTATAAAAAAACAACAAAAAAAAGTCTGCCCGAAGACAGACTTTATGATTTTTCTGATTACAGACAAAGATGAACTGCAAAACCTCCGAATTCCTCTTTGATATAAATAAATGTCATATTACCCTTTGCATCATACTGTGCAGATTCATAATCAAGGGCAATACCTTTTCTTTCAAGGTAAGCGACAGCTTTATCCATATAATTTGTTTTAACAGCGATGTGACCCATTGTGCCTCTGCCGTCAAATTTCATAACTTCGATTTCCTCTGTACAGAAATAGCTGACGGGAATCTCTCTCTGTGAGAAATTGAATGCGAGAGTGAACATGTCGGCCACCGCTTTTGCCTTTGTTTCATCCTCACAATTAATTGCAAGGTGAGCAAGCTTGAAGCCAAGCATATTTGCAACAGCTTCTTTTGTGAGAGCTTCGATTTCATCAAACTTACCCTCATTGATGAGTGTGTCTTTAACCATCCAGCTACCACCACATGCAAGGATTTTATCACAATCGAGATAACTGTTGATATTCTTTGCATTGATTCCACCCGTGGGCATGAATTTAACACCGACATAAGGAGCAGCAAGAGCTTTTATCATATTGATACCGCCGAGATTCTCTGCAGGAAAGAATTTTACAACATCAAGACCAAGAGCAAGAGCTGATTCAATATCAGAAGTTGAGGGACAACCGGGCGTTATGGGAATATTTTTATCCACACAGTATTTTACAACTTTTTCATTAAAACCGGGAGTAACAATAAACTTTGCACCGGCATTTACGGCTTTATCAACCTGTTCGATTGTAAGAACTGTACCTGCACCTATGAGCATTTCGGGGAATTCCTTTGTCATGAGTGCGATAGCTTCTTCTGCGGCTGCAGTTCTAAATGTAACCTCAGCACAAGGAAGACCTCCGTTTATAAGGGCTTTTGCAAGAGGTATGGCATCTTTTGCATTATCAATTTTGACAACGGGAACGATACCGATTTTGCTTATTTCTTTTAGAATTGCATTCATTTTTATTACTCCTTACTTCCCTTTTCAATTGCTTCCCACAGACCGTTAAGGTATGTTGCGCCGAGTGCTCTGTCAAAAAGACCGTAACCGGGTCTGCCTGTTTCACCCCATATCATTCTGCCGTGATCGGGTCTTACATAGCCTGTAAAACCGTTATCGTGGAGAGCTTTCATAACTGCGTACATATCAATACTGCCGCATGATGAAAGATGTGCTCTTTCTTCAAAGCCGTTATCAAGAACAGCGACATTACGCATATGAACAAAGTGAATTCTGCCCATTTTTGCATACTTTGCTGCCATTGAAACAATATCGTTCTTATTTGAACAACCGAGTGAACCGACACAGAATGTAAGGCCATTGTGAGGATCATCAACGAGCGACAGGAATTTATCAAGATTCTTTTCGTCCGTTATAATTCTGGGAAGACCGAATATACTCCAACAGGGGTCATCCTCATGGATTGCCATGTTAATGTCACATTCAGCAGCAACGGGAATGACTTTTTCGAGGAAATACTTAATATTATCCCATAAATCGTCCTCTGTCATTGCGTTATATTCTGCAACAACACTTGCGAGTTCATCTCTTGTATAGCTTGCATCCCAACCGGGAAGTGTGAGGTCAGAATCACTCTTGAGAGGATCAACCTTGTCAACCTGCTCCTGATAATAAACAAGTGAAGTCGAGCCGTCGGGAAGAACATGGTCAAGCTGAGTTCTTGTCCAGTCAAAAACAGGCATAAAATTGTAACAGATACATTTAACGCCTGCTTCACCGAGTCTTCTGATATTTTCACAGTAATTTTCGATATATTTTTCACGGGTAGGTTTGCCGAGCTTGATGTCTTCGTGAACGGGAACACTTTCGATAACATCAAATTTAAGTCCTGCATCCTCAGTCATTTTCTTGAGCTCTGCAATACTTTCACGACTCCATACTTCACCGACGGGAACATCATAAACTGCTGTTACGATGGAATCCATGCCCGGAATCTGTCTGATATGCTGTAATGTAATTTTATCGTCTTTGCCGTACCAACGGAAAGAAAGCTTCATAAAATCAGTCCTTATTTCAAATTTCTACATCATAAATTTTACGATAAATTCATCATTTTGTCAAGCAATATGATATTTATTTATACATTGTTTGTTAACTATTTTATGTAATTTATGTTGATTTATAAACAACCCTTTGATATACTAATTAAAGATAAATTTCAAGGAGATAATTCCAATGGAAAGAACTAAAAGATGTCTGACACTTTTTCTCACATTCCTGAGAATCGGTGCATTCACATTCGGCGGCGGATATGCTATGATTCCGCTGATTCAGAGAGAAACTGTTGAAAAACACAAATGGATTTCTGATGATGATATACTTGAAATCATCGCAATTGCTGAGTCAACACCCGGTCCCATCGCAATCAATTCTGCAACTTTTGTAGGATATAAAGTTGCAGGTTTCTGGGGATCATTCTGTTCAACTTTCGGCGTTGTGCTCCCCTCTTACATTATCATTTCAGTCATTTCACTTCTTCTGCAACAGTTTAACGATATTCAAGCTGTTCAGTATGCATTTTTCGGTATCCGTGCAGGTGTTCTTGCTCTTATTCTCAAGTCACTGTGGACAATGTTCAGAAAAATCAACAAGGCTGTTATTCCTTATATTATTATGGCACTTTCATTCATTCTTGCCGCATTTACGGACATTAATGTGCTGTTCATCATCGCAGGAAGTGCCATATTCGGAATTGTGACTTCTCTTATCACCGAAAGAAAGGAGAAACAGGGATGATTTACTGGGAACTGTTTTATACTTTCTTTAAAATAGGACTTTTCACATTCGGCGGAGGATATGCAATGCTTCCTCTGATTCAGGAAGAAGTTCTTGCACATGGTTGGATTCCGATGGAAGACCTTATTAACTTCATTGCTGTCAGTGAAAGTACCCCCGGACCTTTTGCAATCAACATGGCGACTTACGTAGGCACACAAATGGGCGGACTTCTTGGTGGTGTTTGTTCAACTCTTGGTGTTGTTCTCCCCTCCTTTATCATTATTCTGATTGTTGCAAAACTGTTTGAACAATTCAAAAAGAACAAAATTGTTAAAGGTGCTATGTCAGGACTTAAACCTGCCGCAGTCGGTCTTATTGCATCGGCAGTAGTTTCAATGGCTCTGATTGTTTTTGTGCCGAACGGTTTCTCCACAGCAATTTTCACAAGTTATGAGTTTTACATTTCTCTTGTGCTATTCGCAGTTATGAGTGTTCTTGCATTCAAGAAAGTACATCCGATACTGATAATTGTTATATCAGCTGTTGTAGGCATAGTGACAGGATTTGCACTAAAACTTCCTATATAAAAAATCAAGCAGGTACTTTTTTCAGTACCTGCTATAATTGGTCCCTTTAGGGGTGAAAATAAACCCCCAGTTCTACTGGGGGTGAGAAACGAGCGGAGCAAAAATAAAAACGGCGAGCTAAAAGCAAGCCGAAAAGACTTGAAGAGAAGAAAAACCTCCGAGTATAATAGTAAATGGT
>JAFXLD010000085.1 GCA_017531385.1 Clostridia bacterium | reverse complement strand
GCATCAGTTAAGACTCGTTTCAAGCACCTGCCTTGCAGGCGGTACAATCCCTCTTGCTCTTCCGGCAGGAATATTGGCAACAGTGCTTTCTACATATTCCACCTGGGATTGGAACGGAGCATGCATCGGCTTTGCAAACACCGTATGTCTGCAGAAAAAGGGCATTCTTGATGTAGTTTCCACTCAGCCCGGTGCCACTTGTGTCCGTGACCTTAAACCTACTCCCGAACTTATCAGTCTTCTCAATTATTACAATGCTCATTCGGCTGCTACAATCGTTCCCAAGGATAAGGCATTCAAGCCCGGCAGTGCCGAATACACAAGACAGCTTAAAAAGCTTGTAAAGAGCGCTCTTGACGGAAATCTTATTCTTTTCGAATTCTTCCCCATTGAAGAAGAGCTTTCAAATATGTTTACTGTTTATCACGGCATTGTAATCACAGGTGCATATGAGCATCCCGACGGCGGTTATGTGCTTCTTTACTATGATGAAAATGACGGCAGCTATGCAAGAGACGGTGAATGTAACTACCTTTATGTTCCTGCCGACTACAGCCAGATTTACGGTGAATACAGCAACCTTATGATTTTCTGGACAGACAGCTTTGAGGAATTCAGAAGCTTTGACCCGGATATAGAAAACTCCAACATTTTCTCTTTCCGTATTGAATTTTTCAAACACCTTCTCGAGCTTATCAGAGAATGGTTCGATTATTACATCAAGGCTTTGTTTGTAAAATAATAATTGATCTTAAACGGCTTGCCGTATTGAGATAAATAAATTTTAAAAGGAGAAAAATATAATGAAAAAAGTTATAAGCTTATTTTTAGCAGTACTTATGCTTGTATCGGTTGTTCCGATGGCAGCAAGTGCGGCAACAAACACTCTGGATTTCAAATGGCAATACTATAACGGCGGTACCATTTTTGACGGATATGAGGTTTACGGAATAACCGACCTTGGTAAAAGTGAAACCGAATATGTAATACCTGAGAAATATGTGGGAACCAAAGTGGTTGCAATTGCAGATGACTCGTTTGTTGATTTTACACAGATTAAGTCTCTGAGCATGTCCAACTCTTACCTTTTCAGCATCGGCGACAGAGCATTCAAGGGTTGCACAAGCCTTGCAACAGCTACTCTTTCAACCAAGCTTACATACCTTGGCGAATCAGCATTTGAGGGCTGCTCCAGCCTTAAGAGTATCACCATTCCCTCAGGTGTAAAGGTAATCAAGGCTAATACTTTCAAGGGCTGTACAGCTCTTGAAACAGTTGTTTTGCCTTCAACAGTTACAACAATTGAATCAGGTGCATTCAGCGGCTGTACTTCTCTTAAGAATATCACAATCCCCGCATCACTCACAACACTCGGTATGGGTGCATTCCAGGATTGTGCTTTAATTGAAAACGCAGCTATTCCTGCAGGTGTTACTGTGATTGAAGCCAATACATTCAAAGGCTGCACATCATTGAAAACACTTACCATGGCAAATGTTAAAACAATAGGTTCATATGCGTTTTATAACTGTACTTCTCTTAAAAACATTACTTTTTCATCTGCACTCACAGAAATCGGTGATCATGCTTTTTCCGGCTGTTCAGCTATTGAAGATCTTTCATTACCCGGAAATTTAAAAACAATTAAAGACAATGCTTTTTCAAAATGCTCAGCAATCAGATCTGTTACACTTCCTTCATCTGTCAAAAAGATAGAGCATTCAGTATTCGAAGATTGTACAGCATTGGAAAGTGTAGTTATACCGGACAGCGTTACAGAACTGGACGGCAGCGTTTTCAGCGGTTGCTCCAGCCTTAAAAACGTAAATCTTCCAAAAAATATTAAAACCATTGGTTCTTACCTTTTTTCACTATGCCACCTTGAAACCCTTAAAATCTACGAAGGTGTAACAAAGATAGAGTACAATGCTTTCTACCTTGGGACCGTTGATGAGATATACTTGCCTTCAACTCTTACAGAGGTTAAAAAACCCAGAGAGCTTTACGCCTCAAAAACAGTTAATTTTGCCGGTTCACCTGAAGCTTTTGAAGCTCTTGGGCTCGAATTCAATGAAAACGTCACAATCAATTATCGTGTATGCACCGCAACGGGCGAAGAGCATGTGATTGACAGCAAGACTGTTGTGTCATTAACACCGACATGTTCAAAAGAAGGCGAAAAGTATAATAAATGTAAAAACTGTGCATACAGACTTGTACAGACAATGGATATTGACCCCGATAACCACGTTTACGGCAGATGGACAACAGTTAAGGAGTCTACCTGCACAGCAAAGGGTCAGGAACGTTATACATGTACCTGCGGAAATTATGACGTCTACAGGGATATACCGATGAAGCCACATTATTTCAGCTATGAAACTGTTGAAGCAACCTGCACAACAGAAAAGGTCAAAGTTAAAAGCTGTACTTACTGCGAATATGAAGAAAAGACAGTTATCTCACCTGCATTAGGTCACAAGGACGATAACCACGACGGAATATGTGACAGATGTAATGAAGATGCAACCAAAAACTGTAATCACTTATGCCACAAGGGCGGCTTCTTACACAAATTCTGTCTCTTCTTCTGGAAGCTGTTCAAAATAAACAAGGAATGCTCCTGCGGTATGTACCACTATTAATAATTGAATTTACACATTTCTTATCTGCAATCAGGATAAAAAATTAAAATAGCATCTTTAATCAGGCGGCTGCAATAAAGCGGCTGCCTGATTTTTTAACAATTATATAATTTTAAAAAAATATATATTGTTGCAAAATCTATATTTTTATTGTAGAATTAAATCACAATAAAGGGAACGCAAGTTTCCGATAAAAAGGAGAAATAAAAATGGAAAACAGAACACTCACAAAAAAGACCGTAGCAATATGCTTTGCTGCGATATTTCTGCTAAACAAAATTCTTTCAGCTATCAGCGATGTTATTGCAATTTCCCGCTTTGACGGCTTCTATGAAAATATGACCGACTATGCTCTTGCCTCTTATTACAGCTCTGCATTTACGAGCGTCGGAAGCTTTATTGTCAACATCATTACAATTGCCTCTATTATTATTGCCGGCAAAAAGCTTACGGGAAGCAAAACAGGAACAATCCGATTTCTCGGCTGCTACTACTTCGGTGCAGCTGTGGGAACACTCTTTTCTTCACTTATAAGTAATGTGTTTCAGTATCTTATGGCCTTCTTTATTCCCGCGTCAACCGGTTCGACAATAATAATCGTAAGCGGCTTTCTCTGCCTTGTGCCTGCAATCCTTGCCGCATCTATGGCATTCACAGCCTTTGAGGGGTTAAATGACAGAATCCCTGCACATCCCTTGAATGTAGCTCTTTCTAAGGCAAGAATCACATTTATTATTACCTTTATTATCTCGGCTGTTGTCAGCGGTGTAGTCGGCTCACTTCCTTCTTATCTGAGGACATTTATCAATCCCGAGCTCGGCACATTTGTTTCAGATGCATTAATTTTCTCGGGTTATCTTGCAAAATGGCTTGCTAATGTTATCGTCTTTGCAGTTGTGTATATTGCAGGCTACAGAATGGCAAAATCCCACTACGGTGCAATCAGCTTTTATATTCCTGCAAGTGCACTTTCAGTTCCCGTAACCGGTATCATCAGCGGTATTTCATCAATTATAGTCAGTTTTTTAAGATATTCCAACCAGTTAAAAATTGCCGAGGCTGCCAAAGATGACCAGACGCTTGCAATGATGGCAAACAATTCAACTGCCATGTCCGTTATTGCAATAGCAGGAACCGTTATCTCTGCTGTTATAGGATTTATCATCAGCTATAAGGCTTTAAGTATGTTCTATACAAACAAAGCTGAATATGCTCCCGTTGAGCAGTAAAACAGGAGAATTAAAATGAAGAAGAAAATACTTATAATTTTTCTTTTGCCGGTCGGTATTATTGCCGTCGGTCTATCTGCCCTTTGGCAGAACGGTTATCTTGACCTGCATACACCTAACGCATATGAATTTGGTGAGGAAGGCAGCTGTCTTTTTGACGGTGACAATCTGTATTATGCGGTGTCAGAGGATGGTGAGGTGTGTATTGAAGGTATCAGAAGAGTGACTGATACT
>JAFXLD010000084.1 GCA_017531385.1 Clostridia bacterium | reverse complement strand
CTTGGAGCATTGTAAACGGAGAGTCTAATCTCGATAGTTTTATTATGGGGTTTCGATTAGGAGCAAACTTTACATACGATACCTTTGTATCAACCGAAGCGCCGTTTAAGGATTTACTGAAGGAGTGAAAGATATGTCAAAGAAATATTATATAGCTCTTGATGATTACGAGCGAGGAACGATTATCAACTGTCTTAACGAAAAGCGAAATAAACTTATAGCAGACGGCAAATACACCGATGCGGTTGATGAAGTGTTGCTCAAAATCCTTAACGCAAAACAAAAGAAAATCAAAGTGATCTACAAGGAGGCTTAATTATGGAAAAGCGTATTTACAATGAGCAAACAGGTATCAGATACACTTTGCAGGGCGATTATTATCTGCCCGACCTTGCATTACCTGCCGAAGAACAAGTCGAAGTCGGCATTTGGGGACAGCGGCACTTGCAGTATATAAAGGTGCACCGCAAAGGTTTTTATACGACTTTGCTCACAAAATGCGAACTGAACAGACACCTTGCCGATGTAAACAAGCAGGCTGAAGATATGTTTTTTCGGCTCGTAAAACAGATGGCAGAGCGTGAGGGTGTGACCGAACAGCTCAAAGCAGACAATCAAATGGAATGGGTTGCTCGTATGAATAATATCCGTAGCAGAGCTACCGAAATCGTAAATCACGATATAATTTACAACTAACAGAAGCACGGCGGCAGGGAGAAATCCTTGCCGCTAATTTTTTTGAAAAAATAAATTTGTGTGTCACCTTTTATATTGCCCGTGCATCTATATATCAGAACAGCGAAATGATGGTATGGTTATGGTATTCAGTAGTTTACAATTTATCTTTATATTTATGCCGATATTCTTCGGGTGCTACTATATTGTACCTGATAAATTAAAGAATTCTATATTATTTATTGGAAGTTTGTGTTTTTACTTTGTGGGCACGATCCATAACCCCGAACATTTTATAGTGTTTATACTAAGTATTATTGCGGATTTTGTGGTTGGTGTATGGATTGAAAAATTTTCGGCACACAAGAAGATATTATTGACCATAGGCATAAGTTTACACTTAATCAGTCTGGCCGCATTTAAGTATTCCGGTTTTGTAATAAACGAAATTGGTCGGCTCAATCCGAGTTTTAACTTTACGGCAGATATTGTATTGCCTATTGGCATTTCTTTTTACACCTTTCAAGGAATTTCATATATTGTTGATGTTTACCGAGGAACTACAAAGGCACAACAAAGTTTGCTTAAATATACGATATATATTTCAATGTTCGAACAGCTCATTGCCGGTCCGATTGTTACTTACGGTCAAGTGGAAAAAGAACTGTATAAGCGGCAAATCAAAACATCATCTGTGCTGAGAGGTATCGGCATATTTATTTTCGGATTAGGATTAAAAGTGCTACTTGCTAATCCTATCGGAAAACTGTGGTCGCAGACTTGTGCGATTGGGTTTGAAAGCATATCTACACCGCTTGCGTGGATGGCGATAATAGCATTTTCTCTTCAAATATATTTTGATTTTTTCGGTTACTCCCTGATGGCTATAGGTCTTGGAAAAATGCTCGGATTCAAGCTACCGAAAAACTTTGACCACCCATATACAAGCCTTACAATGACAGAATTTTGGCGGCGGTGGCATATAACACTTGGGGCTTGGTTTAGAGAGTATGTATATATCCCTCTTGGCGGAAATCGCAACGGCAAAATTGCTACTGTCAGAAATCTGCTTATCGTATGGTTGCTTACGGGGTTGTGGCACGGTGCAGGATATAATTTCGTTTTATGGGGAACAGTTCTGTTCATTATCATAATGCTTGAAAAATTCTTTATAGGAAAATATCTTAATAAAATGCCTGTCATTGCCCACCTTTATATGTTCATATTGATCCCGATTACTTGGGCAATATTCGCTATTGATGATATAGGGCAGCTTTGGGTGTTTTTTACTCGGTTGTTCCCGTTTTTCGGTCAAGGCGTATGGTCGATATTTAGGTATGACTACCTAAAATACTTAAACTTATTTTATCCGTTTTTTATCGCAGGTATATTGTTCTCGACAAGATTGCCGTTTCGTATTTTGAAACGAATTAAAAGCCGTGTTGTTATATGCCTGCTGTTATCGGTGATTTTCTGTGCAAGTGTATATTGTATGTACCGTGGCTTTGATGATCCGTTTTTATATTTTAGATTTTGAGAGGTAAAGAAAATGAAAAAGTCAAATTTAGTTACTCTTTTGTCCTTATGTTTTTTAGTTGTTGCTGTTATACTGTTTATGTTTCTTTGGAAAACCCCATCTTCAAGCTCCGGCACAGAAACCGACAACAATTCGGTAACGCAAAACGATATTATATTGACTCCCAAAGACACCTTAGAAGATACAAACTCTACGCAAACAGAGGGTGGTTACGAAGCGAGTACATCTATAACAGAAACATCAACGACGGAAAATATAACAACGCAACCAAACAGCGATATTTCTATGGATGATGCTCTGTTCATCGGTGATTCAAGGACAGTGGGACTTATGGAGTATGCAGGTATCGACGGAGCAGACTATTTTTGCACGGTGGGAATGAGTGTTTACAACATTCATAAAAAGCCTGTTTCTGTTCCCAATGTCGGCAAGGTGACTTTGACGGAGTTGCTGAATAGCAAAAAGTATGGTAAAATATATATAATGCTCGGCATCAATGAAGTGGGATACAAATTTAGCAACACCATCGAAAAATACAGTGAGTTGATTGAATTTGTTAAAAGCAAACAATCCGATGCTGTTATTTTCATACAAGCAAATCTGCACGTTACGAAAAGTCGTTCGGATAGCGATAAGGTGGTAAACAATACTGCTATTAACGGGTTAAATGCAGAATTGGCAAAACTCGCTGACGGAAAAAGCAAATTTTATCTTGATGCCAATATTCTGTTCGATGATAAAACAGGCGGACTATCTTCCGACAAATCGGAGGACAGCACACATCTTTATGCTAAATATTACAGTGAGTGGGGCAAATGGATCATAAGACAAACGGCTTCACTAATCGGGGAGGGATGATTTTGACCGACAAAGACGCATTTTGCGAACATATACGGCTTTGTGAAAACGCAATGTATTCTTTGGCTTTTTCTATTGTCAGGAACGGTTCAGATGCGGGCGAAATCATCAGCGAATCCATATACCGAGCCTATAAAAATTTAGACACACTAAAAAACGAAAATTCTTTTAAGCCGTGGATATTGCGTATTGTTCATAATACAGCAGTTGAAATGATCCGCAAAAATTCAAAAATTATACCTATGGAAGAAACACCGGACATTCCCGATGACAGTCCCGAAAACGACATAACTACAAGTCTTACAGTTCGTGAGGCTGTGAATAGCCTTAAACAACCCTACCGTACAGTTGTTGTGCTGTTTTACTATGAAAATCTTTCGGTATCAAAAATCGCACAAATTACAAACACGAATGTGGTTGCTGTAAAAAAGCAGCTTTCTCGTGCCCGAAAGATGCTGCGAGAAATTTTGAAGGAGGATTTTAACGGATGAATGATTTTGATAAGTATATAAAAAGCAAAGCGGCACAAGAACAGACAGAAATTCCTGATTCTGTGAAAAACCGTATAGAACAAACGCTTGCCGACTTGCCCGAAAAGAAACCCGTTATAAAACAAATTCGCATATTACCCCGTATTGCGGCGGCAGCAGCATGCTTTATTTTTATAACACTTTTCTTATTGCCTAATGTGAGCGTAGCATACGCACAGGCTCTGGAGCAAATTCCCGTAATCGGTGATATTGTTCAGGTAGTAACTATCCGTAATTATTTCTATGCTGACGATAAACACGAAATGGGTATTGATGTACCGCAAATAGAGGGTGAGGATAGCGAAGCTGTTGATTATATAAACAAAGATGTCAGCGAGCTTACAACTGCTCTTGTAAATCAGTTTTATAAAGACCTTGAAATTACTGGGAATAATGGCTATGGCTCTATCCACGTTGATTATGAAGCGACAACGAATACAGATCGTTGGTTTACGCTCAAATTATCTGTAAGTGAAACGGCGGCAAGCAGTAAT
>JAFXLD010000005.1 GCA_017531385.1 Clostridia bacterium | reverse complement strand
TATTTGTTTTACAAATATGAAATTTTTGCCTTCGGCAAAAGTGTCGGAAGCCGCCATGCGGCTTGATTTATGATGGGTAAGGGCGAAGCCCTTCCTAAATATTTGCCACCGCAAATATTTCATATGCCCGACAGGGTATATGAAATATTGCATTGCAATATTTCATACGCACTGTAAGTGCGTTTTTCATTACAATAATTTAGCAACTCCGTTGCTAAATTATTGTTTAGTACTGCCAGAAGCCGACTTTCTTCATGCACTTTTTAACGGTTCTGTCTGCGATACGGCTTGCTTTTTCAGCACCCATTGCAGCACATTCAGTAAGATATTTTTTATCTGTGATGAGCTTTGCATATTCTGTCTGGAGAGGACGGAGCTCCTCAACAACAGCCTCTGCAACTGCTGCCTTGAAATCGCCGTAGCCTTTGCCTGCGAATTCATCTTCGATCTCCTGATTTGTCTTGCCTGTACAGGCTGCATAAATCTCCATAAGATTCGATACGCCCGGTTTATCCTCGCTGTAATAAACCTTTGCTTCCGAGTCTGTAACTGCAGACTTTATCTTCTTAACGATAACATCGGGAGCATCTGTAACGAGAATAAAGGACTTCTGATTTGTGTCGGATTTGCTCATTTTCTTGTCGGGCTCCTGAAGCGACATGACTCTTGCACCTGCTTTACCGATGAAAGGCTCAGGTACTTTGAAGAAATCGCCGTAAAGTCCGTTGAATCTGTTTGCGATGTCACGTGTCAGCTCAAGATGCTGTTTCTGGTCTGCACCGATGGGCACAAAATCGGCATTGTAAAGAAGAATATCAGCTGCCATAAGTGTGGGGTATGTGAACAGACCGAGATTGATATTATCGGCGTGTTTTGCAGACTTGTCCTTGAACTGTGTCATTCTTGAAGCTTCACCGAACTGTGTATAGCAATCAAGAATCCAGCCGAGCTGTGCGTGTGCAGGAACATGGCTCTGGCAGAAAATGATATTTTTTTCGGGATCAAGTCCCATTGCAAGAAGAATTGCAAAAAGATCTGTTGTTCTTTTTCTCAGGTCTGCAGGTTCTGTTCTGACTGTGATTGAATGAAGATCAGCAGCGCCGAAAAGACAATCATAGTCCTGCGCCATATTTTTCCAGTTTTTGAATGCTCCGAGATAATTACCCAGTGTGGGAGTGCCCGTGGGCTGAATAAGACTCAGAACAACCTGTTTTCTCTCTGTATTTTCCATATGTAAACTCTCCTTATAAATATGTATAAAAAAACAGCCTTTGCCCCAATTCAAAGGGACAAAAGCTGTGCTTCTGCGGTACCACCCTTATTCGTCATAAGACGCACTCACGGTATACATTCATATACCTGCCGTTTCACGGTCGGCAACCGTCTCCCCTACTCACAATATAGAAAAGCTATCGTTTTCAGTTTGCCCTCACGGGTCCATTCATCGGTTTATTTTTCCGCTGCAATCACACCATCTGCAACTCTCTTGAGGATTTTACACCGTTTACTACTCCCGATCATCGGTTTTATATTTTACTGTGCCAATGCTCTTTCAAGCCAGATGGATGCGATATCCATTGCCTGATAAAGTCCCTGTTTTTCGCTCTTTTTAACGATTCTGTCCCTGGGTCTTACATCGGGATCTGTGTTAAGAAGCTGAACTGTCACTCTGCTTGCAACATCAAGCTCCCCTACCTTTTTTGTTGAACAGATCTGAAGCATTACAACAAACGGATCACACATATTGCCGTAATAAATCGTTTTTCCGCAGCGTACAAGGGGTTTGCCCTTATAAGTAAGGAATTTTGTTCCCTTCTTTTCTGCCATTTAATTCAATCCTTTCTCGATGATGACGGAAATTCCGTCGGTACTCATTTAATCAGAAATTACTTTATATCGAGGTAATCCTTAATGAGTGCCTGCAAAAGCTCAAAGCGGTCAATTTTCATAATAATACGTCTTGCATCGTTATGAGTTGTGATGTATGTGGGGTCTTCGGACAAAATATAGCCCACTATCTGACTTACCGGATTATAGCCTTTCTCCTCGAGAGCTGAATAAACCTGTGCAAGCATGGTTTTTATCTGCGAATCCTTCTCACCCTGCAATTTAAACTGAATTGTTTTGTCTGCCATAAAGGTCACCTCTTCCTCTTACACCTGAAATAAGGCATAAATAATAATACATGGTTTATTATACAACAAAGATAAAAAAAATACAACTGCTTTTTAAATTTTTTATTCCGTTTTTGTAAGTTATATGTTATAATCTGTGAAGGAGTGATTTTATGTATGTACTTACAGCAGAAAATATGAGAAAAGCAGAAGACCTTGCCGTAAAAAACGGCAGTGATTTCTATACTCTCATGGAAACTGCAGGCACAAGATGTGCCGATATTATCGCAAAGGAAGACAAAGGAAAAAAAATCACAATTCTTTGCGGTAAGGGCAAAAACGGCGGTGACGGTTTTGTTATCGCAAGAAAACTGTGGCAATGCGGTTTCAGAAAGATTTTTGTGATTCTTGTTTACGGAAAACCCACCGATGAGCTTTGTTCACAGATGTATGACGCAATGATACGCTATCCCGTTGTCACAGCCGATTTCACGACAGAAGCAGACACCTGTATTCATCACATAAAAACTGCAGATGTGATTGTGGATTCTGTTTTCGGCATAGGTTTCAAAGGCAATCTTTCGGACAATGCGGAAACTGCTGTCAGATTTTCAAACGAAAATAAGTCTGCAAAAAAATATGCTGTCGATATCCCGTCAGGACTTACGGCAGACGGTGAATATACAGAAAATCTTTATTTCAATGCGGACAAAACGCTCACAATGATTGCATTAAAACCGGTACAGGTGCTCAAACCCACAGCTGATTTCTGCGGTGAAACACTTGTTATGGATATCGGTGTGAGTGACGAAATTCTGTCACTTTTTGCCGAAGAATATGCGACTCTGACTAAGGAAGAAGCCCTTTCAAATATCAGAAAAAGAGCATTTGACAGCAACAAGGGCGATTTCGGAAAAATCCTTACAATCTGCGGCAGCAGAAATATGACAGGCTGCGTTTACCTCTGCAATCAGGCAGCCGTGGAAATCGGAGCAGGACTTATTACTGCGGCTTTTCCCGAATGTATTTATGATACGGTTACTGCAAAGCTCACAGAGCCGTTGATGCTGCCTTTACCAAGCAACGAAAACGGCAGAATAATGACTGATGCCCGTACACTTTACGAAAAACTTGAAAAAAGCGATATTGTGGCAATCGGTTGCGGTATCGGTGCCGACAATGATACAAAAGAGCTTGTCAAATTCATCATCAGAAACTGCACAAGCACACTCATTCTTGATGCAGATGCTCTGAACTGCATTGCAAAAGATACGGAAATTCTGAAAGAAGCTCAGTGTGATATCATCATAACACCGCATCCCGGTGAAATGTCACGGCTGACGGGAATGAGCATCGGTGAACTTCAGAACAACCGCACAGAAACGGCAATGAATTTCGCAAAAGAATACGGCGTTACGGTGCTTCTGAAATGTGCAAACACTGTGATTGCCGATAAAAACGGCAGACTTTTCATAAATACAACAGGCAATCCGTCAATGGCAAGAGGCGGCAGCGGTGATGTGCTGACAGGACTTATCGCAGGTCTTGTTCCCCAGACGGAAGATTTATTCACAGCCGTCAGTACAGCATGTTACATCCACGGTGCCACGGCAGATTATGTGACAGAAAAATTCGGCTCTCTTTCAGCCACACCGACGAGGGTGGTTGAGAATTTACATAATGCTATGAAATAATAATTTATCAAGAGTTAGGAGTTAGAAGTTAGGAGTTAGGAGTGTCGGAAGTGCTGTCGCACTTATTCCGCTTCGCTCTATTAGTAAAAATCAAAATCTCAAACAAACCGCCATTAGTGCTTAATCTGCATTACAATGGGGATAAGGGGTGAAACCCCTTCATAAACTCCTCACTTCTCACTCCTCACTCCTCACTAAATTTATCGGAGGGAATTTTTATGGATATCAAATTTATAATCATTTTAACACTTATTCTTTTTTCGGCTTTGTTTTCTCTTTTTGCGTTGATTTTTGCACTCAAAGCTTCAAAAAAAGAAATAAAAAACGACTCAGGTGTGCTTGAATCGAAAATTGACACACTTGCAACCACAGTTTCAACCGAAATGTCAAACAACAGACGTGAAAACGTGCAGATGATGGACTCCGTAGGCGGCAAAATCACAGATATGTCCGAAAAAAATCTGACCGTTCAGCATAAGATTATATCATCGGTCAACGAATCTCTTTCGGAAATCCGTAACGCAAATGCACAGCAGAATGAGAAAGTTATCGCTACTCTGACTTCTTCCATTGAAAAAATGACAGAAAAGAACGAAAAGAAGCTTGAAGAAATGCGTGCAACTGTTGACGAAAAACTCACATCAACCCTCACAACAAGGCTTGATTCTTCATTCAAGACCGTTTCGGGACAGCTTGAAAAGCTTTATACTTCACTTGGTGAAATGAAAGAGCTTTCGGGCGGTATCACACAGAATGTCACATCGCTCAACAGAGTGCTTACAAATGTCAAAGCAAGAGGCACATGGGCTGAATATCTGCTTGAGGGAATCCTTGACCAGACTGTGCCGAATATGTATGTCAAAAACTTTCAGCCCGCAGGGCACAGGGATTTTGTTGAGTTTGCGGTAAAACTTCCCTCAGGCGATGACAGCAAGAAAATTACATATCTGCCCATTGACTCAAAATTCCCCATGGAAGACTACGCAAGGCTGTGTGCCGCTGCAGACAGTGCCGACAGCGAAGCAATCGCTCTTGCACGCAAAGCCCTTGAAAAAAGAGTGCTTGAAGAAGCAAAAGCCGTGGCAAAGTACATTTCCGTGCCCGAAACGACTCCTTTTGCTATCATGTATCTTGCAACAGAGGGACTTTATGCGGAAATCGCATCCTCAAAATCGGGACTTTTTGAAAAAATCCAGAATGAATACAGCGTCATGATTGCAGGTCCCACAACAATTACTGCACTTCTCAATTCCGTTGCAATGGGACTTCGCACAATGGCTGTCAACGAAAAGGCAAATGAGATAAAAGAACTGCTTTCCGCTGTCAAAAAGCAGTACGATATGTTCGACACAGTTCTTACAAAAATCAAGAAAAAAATCACGGAAGCAGACGCTTCAATTGACGAAGCTGCAAAGCGTAACAGTCTTATTCAGAAAAAACTCAAGGGAATTGATGCGGCAGAAAGCCTTGCTGCTGATGAAATTCTCGGAATTACCGGAGAATCTTAAAAAAATTAACAAAAACATAGTGCAAAATGTAAAAATTTATGTTATAATTTATCCGTTATATAATAATTTTGGGAGGTAACACATGAAACACGGCGATATTATTGCAAAATTGTCCCTTCAGCAGAAGGCTGAACTTTGCTCAGGCAAAGATTTCTGGCATCTTCAGGATAATGAAGAACTCGGTCTTCCGTCAATCATGGTATGCGACGGTCCTCACGGACTCAGAAAGAAAAAGGATAAAAAAGAAAAGGGCGAGCTCATGAGCTCCAAGCCTGCTGTATGTTTCCCCACAGCAGTCACAACTGCAAGCTCATGGAACCCCGAGCTTATTGAAAAAATGGGTCAGGCTCTCGGTGAAGAATGTCTTGAAGAAAAGGTATCCGTTCTTCTCGGACCCGGTGCAAACATCAAGCGTTCTCCTCTTTGCGGAAGAAACTTTGAATATTTTTCAGAAGACCCCTTCCTTGCAGGCAGAATCGGTACTGCTTTTGTAAAGGGCGTTCAGTCAAGAGGCATCGGCACATCTCTCAAGCACTTTGCCGCAAACAACCAGGAAACACGCAGAATGACAGTTGACTCTGTTGTTGACGAAAGAACTCTCCGTGAGATTTACCTTGCAGCATTTGAACCCATTGTCAGAGAAGCTCAGCCCTGGACAGTCATGAACGCTTACAACCGTCTTAACGGTACATACTGTGCAGAACACAAATGGCTCCTTAACGATGTGCTCCGTGATGACTGGGGCTTTGAAGGCATCGTAGTCACAGACTGGGGTGCAAACAACGACAAGGTAGAAGGTCTTAAAGCAGGTCAGGATCTCGAAATGCCCACATCATTCGGCATTGCCGCTGCAAAGGTTGTTGAAGCAGTAAACAACGGCGAACTTGACGAAGCAGTTCTTGACACCTGTGTTGACAGAATTCTTGATCTTATTCTCAAGGCAAAAGAAAATCTCCGTGACTATGTTGCAGACAAAGAGGAGCATCATGCACTTGCAAGAAAAATTGCAGGCGAATCAATGGTACTTCTCAAGAACAACAACGGTATTCTTCCTCTTGACAAGTCAAAGAAGATTGCACTTATCGGTGAAATGGCCAAGAATCCCAGATATCAGGGTGCAGGCAGCTCACTCATCAATCCCACTCAGCTTGACAATTCATATGATGAACTTTCAAATGAGGGCGTAACTTTTGATTATGCAGCAGGTTACGAAAGAAAGTCCGACAAACCCAATGATTCTCTTATCGCAGAAGCTGTTGCAACTGCAAAGAATGCAGATATTGCCGTTCTCTTCATCGGTCTTACAGAATCATACGAAACAGAAGGCAACGACAGAAGCCATATCAGTCTTCCCGAAAGCCACAATGCACTTGTTGATGCAGTATGTGCAGCCTGCGAAAAGGTTGTTGTTGTTCTTTCAGGCGGTTGTCCCGTTACAATGCCCTGGCTTGACAAGGTTGACGCAGTTCTCAACGGTTACCTCGGCGGTCAGGCAGCAGGAAGCGCAATTGTTGATATTCTTCTGGGCAAAGTCAACCCCTCAGGTAAACTTGCAGAAACATATCCCCTTGCACTTGAAGATAACCCCTCAAACAGCAATTTCCCCGGCTCACCCATCACAGTTGAATACCGTGAAGGCATCTATGTGGGCTACAGATATTATGACACAGCAAAGAAAGATGTTCTGTTCCCCTTTGGCTACGGTATGTCTTACACAACTTTTGAATATTCAAATGTAAAACTTTCTGCAGAAAACATCAAGGATACAGACACGGTAACAGTATCATTCAAAGTCAAGAACACAGGCACTGTCGCAGGTGCAGAAGTTGCCGAAGTTTATGTAAAGGACACAGATTCAACTATCTTCCGTCCCGAAAAGGAACTCAAGGGCTTCACAAAGGTATTCCTTGAAGCAGGCGAAGAAAAGGAAGTTGCAGTAACTCTCGACAAGCGTTCATTTGCATTCTACAATGTCAACATCCATGACTGGCAGGTTGAAACAGGTGCATTTGACATTCTTGTGGGTGCATCAAGCCGTGACATCAGACTCACAGCAACAGTAAATGTTGAGTCAACAACAGACGTGGCTGTTCCCGATTACAGAGCATCTGCTCCCACATATTACGGTGCAGACATCGTGAATGTTCCCGACGAGCAGTTCAGAGCAGTTCTCGGCAGAGATATTCCCATGAGTCAGAGAGATCCCTCTGTTCCTCTGGGCATCAACAACACTCTTGAAGACTCCATAACAGGCAAAGCAGGTGCAAAAATCTGTAAGCTCATAAAGAAAATCATGGCTATGATGCCCGATGACGGCAACAAGGATATGATGGAAGCTATGGCTCTTCAGATTCCCATCAGATGTATGATGTCTATGAGTATGGGCGTTTTCTCAGAGAAAATGGCAAACGGTCTTCTTGATATTCTCAACGACAAGGGTACTCTCAAGGGTATCGGCAAAATACTTTCAGGCATCGGCAATGCTCTTAAGAATATGAAGAATCTCTTTAATTCAATCTGATATAGTTTCAGGGGGCTGTATAAAATACAGTCCCTGTTTTTTATAATGATTTATTGAAAAGTTAGGAGTTAGAAGTTAGGAGTTAGGAGTGTCGGAAGCACTTCGTGCTTGTTCCGCTACGCTCTATATTATACAAATGGGGTAAGGGGCAAAGCCCCTTCATAAACTCCTCACTCCTCATTCCTCACTCCTCACTAACAATAATTTAGCTCAGCTAAATTATTGTTATGACCTTCCTCTTGACAAGTCAATATTATGGTGCTATAATTGTGTCAATTCAATATTCCAAACCGTTGACGCGGAGATAAAGGCAGATAAGCCTTCACAGAGAGCCCTGTTGCTGAGAAAGGGTAAGAAACATTTGTCAAATGGACCGCTGAGGGTGCAGTCAAATGCTGCAACGTGAGGCATACGTTAGTTGCGGGAGATATGATGGTATCTCTTTAAGTGTACGGCATTGCCGTAAATCAGGGTGGCACCGCGGATAAGTTTATTCGTCCTTGACAGAAAGCTTTTCTGTCGGGGATTTTTTATTTTGATTTTATATCAGGAGGTTTTTATATGAATTTCAATGGCGTTGATTTTGATACTTATTTCAACAATTATCCCGATAAAAACGGTTACTTCGGCAAGTACGGCGGAGTTTACATTGACGACAAATTAAAGGCTGCAATGGCTGAAATCACAGAGGCATATTACTCAATCTGTCAGTCAAGAAAGTTCATCGCAGAGCTTCGCAGAATCAGAAAAGAGTTTCAGGGCAGACCCACTCCCGTGACACATCTTGAAAGACTTTCAGATGCTCTCGGCGGTAAAGTTCAGCTTTACGCAAAGCGTGAAGACCTCAACCATTCAGGTGCTCACAAGCTCAACCACTGCATGGGTGAAGCTCTTCTTGCAAAATACATGGGCAAGAAAAAGGTTATCGCAGAAACAGGTGCAGGTCAGCACGGTGTTGCACTCGCAACGGCAGCTGCATATTTCGGTCTTGAATGTGACATTTACATGGGCACTGTTGACATCAAAAAACAGGCGCCCAATGTTGCAAGAATGAAAATCCTGGGCGCAAATGTTGTTGAAGTAACACACGGTCTGCAGACACTCAAAGAAGCTGTTGACGCTGCTTTTGACGCATACAGCAAGGAATATAACGATTCAATCTACTGCATCGGCTCAGTTCTCGGTCCCCATCCTTTCCCCATGATGGTCCGTGACTTCCAGAGTGTTGTGGGTATTGAAGCCCGTGACCAATTCATCGAAATGACAGGTCATCTCCCCAACGCAATCGTTGCCTGTGTGGGCGGCGGTTCAAATGCGGCAGGTCTTTTTGCAGGATTCCTCAATGATCCCGTTGACATCTACGGCATCGAACCTCTCGGCAGAGGTCCCAAGCTGGGCGACCACGCAGCAAGCCTCAAATACGGCACAGAGGGTATCATGCACGGCTTCAACTCAATCATGCTCAAGGACGAAAACGGCGAGCCTGCTCCCGTTTACTCAGTTGCATCAGGTCTTGACTACCCCTCATCAGGCCCCGAACACGCATTTCTGCAGGAAATCGGCAGAGTCAAATATGACGTTATCGACGACGAAGAAACAATCGACGCATTCTACAAGCTCAGCCGTCTTGAGGGTATCATTCCCGCAATCGAAAGCTCACACGCAGTTGCATACGGCATGAAGCTTGCTCAGAGAATGGACAACGGCTCTGTACTTATCAACCTCTCAGGCAGAGGTGATAAGGATATGGACTACGTTATTGAAAACTTCGGTATGAGATAAAAGCAAAAAAAATTACCGCATCGCGCAGGCGATGCGGTTTTCTTTTAAACAATAATTTATCGAAGAGTTAGGAGTTAGAAGTTAGGAGTTAGGAGTGTCGGAAGCACTTCGTGCTTGTTCCGCTACGCTCTATTAAAGAAATTGAAGTTTTTGCTATATACCGCCATTTTTACTTCATCTGCATTATAATGGGGTAAGGGGCAAAGCCCCTTCATAAACTCCTCACTTCTCATTCCTCACTCCTCACTAACAATAATTTAGCTGAGCTAAATTATTGTTTATT
>JAFXLD010000083.1 GCA_017531385.1 Clostridia bacterium | reverse complement strand
TCTATGGTAAGATGTTTGTAATGATTCATTTTACCTAATCTCCTGTATTTTGGTTTCTTTCTTCAATCTCCATTATACAAGATTTCTTAAAATGAGTCATTATTTTTTTTCTGTTGCACTTATATTGTAAATCTAAAATGCATAATGCACAATTATGCAGATGCTGCCAATAAGGCAGATTCTGCTATATAAATGGGTAAGGGCGAAGCCCTTCCGAAATGTTTGCCGTAGGCAAATACATCATTTGACCGTAGGTCATCCATCATTTTGCGTAGCAATCCATCATTTGCCGTCAGGCAACCATCATTACAATAATTTATCAGCGTTGCTGATAAATTATTGTTTATTTATGGTCTTTGTGAAAATTTTGTCAATCTGTATTAAAAAAACATAAAATTTTATAACTTTTTGCATTAAATACTACTTTACATTCTGTCTGTAAAGTAGTATTATATTATTTGGTGTATACCGCATTACTAATATGTATATATAATTCAAGGAGGCATATATCCATGGCAAGAAAAATGAAAACTATGGACGGTAACAACGCTGCGGCTCACGTTTCCTATGCGTTTACCGAAGTAGCAGGCATTTATCCCATCACACCCTCAAGCCCTATGGCAGACTATGTTGACCAGTGGTCAGCTCAGGGTCTCAAGAACATTTTCGGCACAACCGTAAAGGTTTCCGAAATGGAATCAGAAGCAGGTGCTGCAGGTACAGTTCACGGCTCACTTAACGCAGGTGCTCTTACCACAACATACACAGCTTCTCAGGGTCTTCTTCTTATGATCCCCAACATGTACAAAATCGCAGGTGAACTTCTTCCTTGCGTATTCCACGTATCAGCTCGTTGCGTAGCTTCTCATGCGCTTAACATTTTCGGCGATCATTCAGACGTTTATGCTTGCCGTCAGACAGGTTTCGCTATGCTCGCAGAAACAAACACTCAGGAAGTTATGGACCTTGGTGCTGTTGCTCACCTTGCATCAATCAAGGGCAGAGTTCCCTTCATCAACTTCTTCGACGGTTTCAGAACATCACACGAACTCCAGAAGATCGAAATCTGGGATTTCGACGATCTTAAAGAAATGTGCGATATGGATGCTGTTGATGCATTCCGTAAGAGAGCACTCAACCCCGAAAGACCCGTAATGCGTGGTTCACACGAAAACGGCGACATCTTCTTCCAGCACCGTGAAGCTTGTAACCAGTACTACGATGCAATGCCCGCAATCGTTGAAGAATACATGGACAAGGTTAACGCAAAGCTTGGCACAGATTACAAACTCTTCAACTATTACGGTGCTCCCGATGCAGAAAGAGTTATCATCGCAATGGGTTCAATCTGTGACGTTGCAGAAGAAGTTATTGATTATCTTACAGCTCAGGGCGAAAAGGTTGGTCTTGTCAAGGTAAGACTTTACAGACCTTTCTCAACAGAAAAGCTCATCGAAGCTATCCCCGCAACAGCAACAAAGATCGCTGTTCTTGACAGAACAAAGGAACCCGGCTCAATCGGTGAACCTCTCTACATGGACGTTGTTACAGCTCTTGCATCAAAGGGTATCGTAAAGACAGTTGTAGGCGGCAGATACGGTCTCGGTTCAAAGGATACTCCTCCCTCAAGCATCTTTGCTGTATATGATGAACTTGCTAAGGATGCTCCCAAGGCTCAGTTCACACTCGGTATCAACGACGACGTTACAATGCTCTCTCTCGAAGAGAAGCCCGCACCCAACACTGCAGCAGCAGGCACAATCGAGTGCAAGTTCTGGGGTCTCGGCGGTGACGGTACTGTTGGTGCTAACAAAGACTCAATCAAGATCATCGGTGATCACACAGATAAATATGTTCAGGCATACTTCCAGTATGACTCAAAGAAAACAGGCGGTATCACAATTTCTCACCTTCGTTTCGGTGATCAGCCCATCAAGAGCCCATACTACATCAACAAGGCAGACTTCGTTGCATGTCACAACCCCTCTTATGTAGAAAAAGGCTTCAAGATGGTTCAGGACGTTAAGCCCGGCGGTGTATACCTCATCAACTGCCAGTGGACTCCTGAAGAGCTTGCTGAAAAGCTCGATGCTGCTTCAAAGCGTTACATCGCTCAGAACAACATTCAGCTTTACACAGTTAATGCTATCGACATCGCTGCTCAGATCGGTCTCGGCAAGCGTACAAATACAGTTCTTCAGTCTGCTTTCTTCTCACTTGCTAAGGTTCTTCCCGCTGAGGAAGCAATCGGCTACATGAAGGAAAAAGCTCAGAAGTTCATGAAGAAGGGTAAAGAAATCGTTGAAATGAACGAAAAGGCAATCGACATGGGTGCTTCAGCTTATGTTAAGATTGATGTTCCCGCTGACTGGGCAAACGCAGCTGACGCAGATGCAGCTACAGTTGCAGGCGATTCAAAGCTCGTTAAGATGGTTAACAACATCATGAATCCCGTTGGCAAGATGGACGGTGACTCACTTCCCGTTTCAGCATTCATGGATCATGCAGACGGTACTTTCGAGCAGGGTGCATCAGCATTCGAGAAGCGCGGTGTTGCTGTTATGGTTCCCGAATGGAACGAAGCAACTTGTGCAAAGTGTAACAAGTGTTCATTCGTTTGTCCTCATGCAACAATCCGTCCCTTCGCTATGACAGATGAAGAAGTTGCAGCAGCTCCCGCAAACATCAAGGTTGCTCCCAAGGCAATTCCCAAGACAGAATATAAGTATACTCTTGCAGTATCTCCCATGGATTGTATGGGTTGCGGCGTTTGTATCGGCGTATGTCCCACAAACTCACTCAAGATGGTTGCAAGAGAAACTCAGGACAACATGCAGCCCGTATTTGATTACTGTGTTGCTAACGTTACTGAGAAAGAAGAAGTTTCTTCAGCAGTCAACGTAATTGCTTCTCAGTACAAGAAGCCTCTCCTTGAGTTCTCAGGCTCATGTGCAGGCTGTGCTGAAACAGCATACGCAAGACTTATCACACAGCTCTTCGGTGACAGAATGTACATTTCAAATGCAACAGGCTGTTCATCAATCTGGGGCGGTCCCGCAGCAACATCTCCCTATACAACAGATGCTAACGGTCACGGTCCCGCATGGGCAAACTCACTCTTTGAAGACAATGCTGAACACGGCTTTGGTATGTACCTCGGTCAGGAAGCAGTCCGTGAAAGCCTTATGGCAGAAGTTGAAGCTATGGCAGCAGACGAAAATGCTCCCGCAGAATTCAAGGCAGCAGCTGAAAAGTACCTTGCTACAAAGAACGACGGTAAGGCAAACGCAGCAGCTACAAAGGAACTCGTTGCAGCTCTCGAAGCAGGTGCAGCAAACGGTTGCGACAAGTGCGCATCAGTTCTCAAGAACAAGGAATTCCTTGCTAAGAAGTCAGTATGGATCTTCGGTGGTGACGGCTGGGCTTACGATATCGGTTTCGGCGGTCTTGACCATGTTCTTGCTCAGGGCAGAGACGTAAACGTTATGGTATTCGATACAGAAGTTTACTCAAACACAGGCGGACAGGCTTCAAAGGCTTCTCAGGTAGGTCAGGTTGCTCAGTTCGCAGCAGCAGGTAAGGGCGTTTCAAAGAAGAGCCTTGCAGAAATCGCAATGTCTTACGGTTATGTTTACGTTGCTCAGATTGCTATGGGTGCTGACATGAACCAGACAATCAAGGCAATTGCAGAAGCAGAAGCTTACAACGGACCTTCACTTATCATCGGCTACTCACCCTGTGAAATGCATTCAATCAAGGGTGGTATGGTTAACTGCCAGGCTGAAATGAAGAAGGCTGTTGACTGCGGTTACTGGAATATGTTCAGATACAATCCCGATCTCAAGGCACAGGGCAAGAATCCCTTCACTCTTGACAGCAAGGAACCCGCAACAGACGCTTACCGTGCATTCCTTCTCAACGAAGCTCGTTATGCATCACTTACTCGTTCCTTCCCCGAAAGAGCAGAAGAACTCTTCAGCCAGTCAGAAAGACTTGCAGCTGACAGATATGCTCACCTTGCAAAACTTAAGGCACTCTACAGCATCGACGAATAATTAAATATTCAGTTGCAATAACAGACCCCTCGGTGAAAACCGAGGGGTTAAGTTTATTTGTTTATGTCGGGATTATCTGTCCTGCCAAAAATATAGTCGATTGAAACATTATAATAATCTGCAAGTGTGAGAAGAAATTCAAGCGGAATGTTCTGATGTCCCCGCTCATATCTTGAATAAATAGTCTGTTTTGTGTTAAGAATTTCAGCAATCTGAGATTGTGTCAGGTCATTGTCTTCACGCAAATCCCGAAGCCTACGCAAATACATAAAATCACTCCAATAGTACTATTATGTACTATTGACAATAACATAAAATGCTGATAATATTATATAGTACTTATTAGTACTGAAAGGGAGGTAATTGTATGAAAAAAAGGTTTATTTCTGTATTTTTGGTTATTGTAATGCTTGTAAGTTCAATGCCAATAATGTCAAATGCGGTTACATTTAATCAGTTAAATGCAAATAATGTTTTTTTAAAACAAGAAGGTGCTACAACATGTACTTTGTGTGCAACAACAATGATGATGCGTAGGTATTCTATGCTAAGAGGAGATTCAAAGTGGAATACCATAACGGAATCTGCTGTGAAATCTACTGCATGGATTAATGGTGCGGGGCTTCGATGGTCATTCTCTTATTCAAATTCGTCGGTTAGTAAAATTTCTGTTGGACACTATACATTGCCAGGGGGATCTGCGAATGATGCACTTATTCAGGCAGAATTAAAAAAATGTCCGGAAGGAATAGTTATATACAATGAATCAGTTCCACATGCTGTTTTGCTTACAGATTATACAAATGGAACATATTATTGTGCAGATCCACTAGGAAGTATTGCATCAGGAAGAATACCACTAACATCGGCATATAAAGTTAGGATAAATAATGTCACAGCATACTGGAAAGTGACATCTCCCATTGTTCCTGGCCCATCTGATGACCATACACATGATTATTCCGGTGCCAGACTTTATCAGCCTGAACATCCGCATGAAATATCTCAAAGATGTGTTGATTTTGATTCTTGCGGAGGTTTTTATTGGACTGGAGAAAATTATAAAGATAAAAGTTGTCCGCAATGTTGGGATGTAGATTTATCTATTTCTAAATCTTCTGTTACATTGAATATCGGAGAAACAGCAACTATGCTTGCCTCTATTTCTGGAGTTTATCCTGATACAGGGAAGGTATATTATGATTACGATAGTTCTGTCGTCAGCTATACAATGAATAAAGGTGAACTGAAAATAACAGGGTTAAAAGCAGGTTCAACCAACTTTACTATAAATATTTATTCAGATTTAAAGACATCCTCCAATGTGAAACATCTGGCTTCAGCTACTGTTAAAGTTGAAGTAAAAGCGAAAACGTATACAGTAAAATACGATGCAAATGGCGGCAGTGGAAGTATGAGTAATTCATATCATACTTACGATGTGTCAAAAAATCTGAATGCAAATCAATTCAGCAGAACAGGATATACATTCCTCGGTTGGTCAACAAATAAAACTGCAATAACTGCTACATATACAGATAAGCAATCTGTTAAAAATCTTACATCAACTAATGGAACTACTGTAACGCTTTATGCAGTATGGAAAGCGAACTCCTATAGTGTAGGATATGATCCCAATGGTGGAAAAGGTGAAATTGGCAAATCAGCACATACTTATGACGTTGCAAAAAATCTTAATGCAAACCAGTTTACACGTGCCGGATATACATTCCTCGGTTGGTCGACAAATAAAAACGCAATAACTGCAACATATACTGACAAACAGTCTGTCAAAAATCTTGCATCTTCATATGGAGCAGTTGTTAATTTGTATGCTGTCTGGAAACCGAACACATATACAATAAAATATCATACCAACGGTGGTAACGGAAGTATGAGCAATTCAGCCTATACTTATGATGTTGCCAAAAATCTTAATTCAAACCAGTTTACACGTGTCGGATATACATTTCTTGGCTGGTCTGCAGACAAAAATGCAACAACTGCAACTTACACAGACAAACAATCTGTCCAAAACCTCACTTCAACAAACGGAGCAACAGTAACACTCTATGCAGTTTGGAAACCAAATACATATACCGTTAAATATGATGCAAATGGTGGAAGCGGAAGTATGAACAGTTCATCTCATACATACGATGCTTCAAAGAATCTGAGTGTAAATCAGTTCAGCAGAACAGGTTATACATTCCTTGGTTGGTCAATAAACAAAACAGCCACTACTGCCACATATACGGATAAACAGTCTGTAAAAAATCTTACAACATCGAAAGATGCAACTGTTACCTTATATGCCGTATGGGGAACAAATACTTATACATTAACTTATGAATCAAACGGAGGAGAAAAAATTCCCGATAAACAGCAGATTAACGGTTATGGATGGATAAGTACACAAATTCCGGAAAAAACCGGATATACATTCCTTGGTTGGGATGCTCTGGAGTCGGCAACGAATGTTCAATTCAACCCGGGAGACGGAATTATAATTTTGGCGGATACTTCTGTATACGCAGTCTGGAAACAGAATACATATACAATAAAATATGATGCCAACGGCGGAACGGGAACTATGGATGATTCGGTTCATACTTACGATGTCTGGAGAACTCTTAATATAAATCAATTCAGCAGAACGGGATATTCGTTCCTCGGTTGGTCAACAGATAAAAATGCAACAAATGCAACATATACAAATATTCAGAATGTAAGAAATCTTACATCAACCGATGATGAAACAATAGTTCTTTATGCTGTATGGAAAGCCGAGAAACAGAAAACACCAATAACTGTTCATTTTGACGGCAATGGAGTGGAACTTGGATGGGAAAGTGTTACGGTTCCTTTTGAAGGAAAGTTAAGTTTATCCGATATTCAGACGCCTGTTCGTCAAGGATATAAATTTGTCAGATGGTCAGCACGTGAGTATGACGAATTGTTGACAATCGGTAATGGCATTTACCCATCATTTCTGTATATTATCGTGGGTGTACCTCTTCCCGAAGAAATAACTCTTTATGCTGTCTGGGAAGAAGAAGGAAGTATAACAGAATGTGAAAAGAACGGACATACAGAAAAAATAATCAAAGCAATATCTCCTACATGCACGTCGCCTGGTTTTACACAAGGCATAAAATGTTCTGTATGTAACGAAATCATTGTTGCGCAGACAATAATACCTGAAACGGAACATGACCATGTTGCTGTTGTAACAACACCTTCTTGTACAGAACAGGGTTACACAACATACACCTGTACAGAATGTGGAAATACATATATTGCGGATTATATAAATGCAACAGGTCATACTCCCGGTGAATGGGAAGTTGTAACTCCGGCAAACGTTGGAGTTGACGGTCTTGAAATTCAGAAGTGTTCTGTTTGTGATGAAAAGGTTGATGAACGGGTGATTCCTGCTTTACCTGAGGAAAATCCGAAACCTGATGTCCCTGAATATACCCTCGGTGATGTAAACGGTGACAATAAAGTGAATGCTGCTGATGCCCGTATAGTTCTTCGGGTAAGTGCACAGCTTGAAAATCTCGAAGGTGACTATCTTTTAGCGGCAGATATAAACAAAGACGGTAAAATCAATGCTTCTGATGCGAGAAAAATTCTTCGTGTCAGTGCGCAGTTGGAAACTCTTTAATAATTAAATCGCATACACAAAGAACCCCGACGAAAGTCGGGGTTCTGATTTTTTGTATATTTTTATCTTTTTTCAAAATATCCCTTTGCATAGTCTGCAATAACAGGGGACATAGCTTTTATATCAAGACCTGATGTGTTGATGCAGAGGTGATAACCCTCTTTTGCTCCCCATTTTTGATCCGTCAGGAATTTCTGGTGTTTTGCTCTGCCTGAGTCAATCTGCCTGATTCTGCGTTTTAATTCAGAATCTTTGAGATTTTCATTTTCGGGAGCTCTTTCACGGCAACGCTTCATTTTTGATTCCATATCCGCATAAACAAAAATGTTCAGCGGGTCAAATTCTTCAAGAATGATGTTTGCGCTTCTGCCGACAATTACGCAATTGCCTTTTGACGCAAATTCACGAAGAAGTTTATATTGTGTTGACATCAGTTGAATTGCCTGTTGACCTGTTGCATCGGTATACGAAAAAGTTCTGCCGTAAGTTATGGGCATAGTGAACGGGAATTTGCTTTCAAGCATATTTTCAACATAATTTTCATCGTAATCATGTTTCTCTGCGATTGCGGTTATGATTTCACGGTCATAGTATGAATATCCGAGAATATCAGCTATTCTCTTGCCGAGTTCTCTGCCTCCGCTGCCGAATTCACGGCTGATTGTGATTATATTCATAGAAATTCTCCTGTTAAAGATTAAGGATATCTATGCATCCGACAGGACATACTTCGTGGCATTTGCCGCAGCCGGTACATTTCTCGGTATCAACATGTGCATTGAAGTTTTTGACTGTTACAGCCTCAGCTTCACAGACCTTTACACACTTCATACAGCCGATACAAGCCATTTTACATTCTTTTCTGGCAATGGCACCCTTATCTTTATTTTTGCAGAGAACAGCAGCCTTTGATTTGTTAAGAGGAAGCAGTTCGATAAGACCTTTGGGACAGGCTGCAACACATTTTTTACAGGCTTTACAGATTGCGGGATTTACTCTTGCAACGCCGTCACAGATATTGATTGCATGGTAGGGACATTCTCTTACGCAGTCACCGAGACCCAAACAACCATGAACACAGTCTTTCGGTCCGCCGAAAAGCTGAGAAGCCATTTTACAGCTCTGAACGCCTTTATAATTCATTTTTGTGGTTGCATTTGCGTAAGTACCCTGACACAGCACAACTGCTGTCATGGGCTCGATTGAGCCTGCAGAAAGTCCGAGGTATTTTGCTATCTGCGCTGAAACCTCATTACCGCCGGGATTGCAAAGTGCTGTATCTGTTGTTTCACCACTTGAGAGAGCTGCTGCATAGCCTGCACAGCCCGAATATCCGCAGGCACCACAGTTTGCACCGGGGAGCATTTCTGTTATGGCTTCAGCTTTTTCGTCCACGGGAACAGCAAGGACTATTGATGCGATTGCAAGTGCAATACCGCAGACAAGGCCGATGATGCCGACTATGAGAACCGCTGTTAAAATACTGCTCATCGTAACCCCTCCTTATATAAGTCCCATGCCCTCAACGATTCCGCCGAAACCGAGGAATGAGAGGGAAACGAGTGATGCTGCTACAAGTGTTATGGGCAGACCCTTAAGAAATTCGGGAACATCGCAGTTTTCCATTTTCTTTCTTACGCCAGCAAAGAGTACCATTGCAAGCATGAAACCAAGACCTGCACCGAGTGAATTTACCATTGCCTGAAGGAATGTGTAGCCTTCATCAATGTTGAGAATTACAACACCGAGAACGGCACAGTTTGTTGTGATAAGAGGAAGATAAATTCCCAATGAGTTGTAGAGAGGTTTCATGAATTTCTTGAGGACGATTTCCACCATCTGAACGAGTGCAGCAATAACTAGAATGAAAATTACCGTCTGCAAAAATGCCAGGTCGTTTTTCTCAAGAAGTACATTTATTGGGTATGTCGCGGCCGTTGCCATAAGCATAACGAAGATAACGGCAGCACTCATACCCACTGCTGTGTTCAGCTTTTTGGAAACACCGAGAAACGGACATATACCGTAGAATTTTGAAAGAACGAAGTTGTTTGTAAGAAGTCCCATTACAAGGAGAGCTATCATGTATTTCATACTGTTGCTGCCTCCTTATTTTCACAATTTTCATGTTCTTTTTTGCTTGTGCAGGTGCCTGCCATGGGACAGTTTGCACAGCCGAGAACAGCTTTTTGCTTACCGTTGCTTGTGGCAATTTTGTTTGCAACAGCCATAAGAATGCCGAAAACAAAGAAACCGCCTGCAGGAAGAATGAAGAGTGTTATGGGCTGAAGTCCCACAAACTCAAGCGCACCATTAAAATCAAAACCGTTCCAGCCTCCGAGAACATTGTCGCCGAAGAGAACAAGTAAGTCCTGAATACCTGCAAGGAATGTGCCTGCACCGAGAACCTCACGGCAAGTACCCATCATGCAAAGTGCTGCTGTGAAACCTACACCCATACCTAAACCGTCAACTGCTGAATAAAGAACCGTGTTCTTGCTTGCGAAAGCTTCAGCTCTGCCGAGGATTATGCAGTTAACAACGATAAGGGGAAGGAATGCACCGAGAGCTGTATCAAGAGCGGGAACGAAAGCCTTGACAAGCATCTGGACTATTGTAACGAAAGATGCGATAACAACTATGTAAGCGGGAATACGCACCTTTGAGGGGATAATTTTGCGAAGTGCCGAAATAACGATATTTGAACACACAAGAACTATCGTTGCGGCGATACCCATACCGATTGCATTTGTAACGGAGGTCGTAACAGCCAGTGTGGGACAGGTTCCCAGAACAAGACGAAGAACAGGGTTTTCTTTTATAAGACCTTTGGTAAATTCTTTGCCAAGAGATTTTTTCTCAGCCATTCGTACCACCTCCCGTAAGATTTTCGGCATAGTATGCAAGTGCCGCATTTACTGCTCTTGTAACTGCACTTGATGAAATCGTTGCACTTGTAACAGCCTGAATTTCCGTATCGGATGACGGAGCATTTTTTGTAACGGTAAGAGCACCGATTTTGTCTATGAACTGGTCAAGGAAGCTGTCTTTTTTTACATTCTGACCAAGACCGGGAGTCTCGTTATCAGCAGAAAGAATTGCAACCTTTGAAACTGCACCGTCAGGCTTTATGCCGACCATAACTTTGATTTCACCGCCGTAACCGTTTTCGGAAACGGTGAAAGCATAGCCTAAAGTGTTGCTGTCAGCATCAAGAGCCTCGGAATATTCAAGTCCTTCATCTGCAATTACAGCATCTGAGAATGAAACGGCATCGGGCATAACAGTCTGCATTGCTGTTGCCTTTGCTTCGGCTTCAATTGATGCGATTTTGTCTTTTGTGAGCATATTTGTTCCGCCTAAAAGTGCCGCTGAAACAACGCATATAACAAGGAGCACGATTGTCGGAATTAAAATTTCTTTGGGAGAAAACTTTTTCATGATGCAGCTTCCTCCTTTTTGCTCTTTTTCTCTTTTTCAGCACCGAAAGGACGGGGCTTTGTGATTGATTCGATATGAGGAACGAGAATGTTCATGATGATGATTGAATATGAAACACCCTCGGGGAGATTTGCAAAAAGTCTGATAACGGCAGTAATAATGCCGCAACCGATTGCAAAAATAACCTTGCCTTTTGTTGTGATGGGTGTTGTTGCGTAGTCTGTTGCCATGAAGATAGCACCGAGAAGAAGACCACCTGCAAGAATTTCATAAAGCATAAATTCAAAGTTGCCTTTTCCTGCGATAAGCATGATAACTGCAACCGTACCCACGAAGCAAAGAGGAATTGTGGGTTTTATAACTCTTCTTATAAGAAGATAAACGAAGCCGATAAGAAGAGCAGCAGCACAGGTTTCGCCGATACAACCACCTCTGACTCCAAGGAACATGTCAAGCAGGGAAGGAAGTGAGGTTATATTACCACCGATTTCAAGCGATGCAAGGGGAGTTGCTGTTGAAACTGCGTCAAGACCGTCTTTCCATTTAAGAGGTTCGGTCCAGTTTGTCATAGCTGACGAGAATGAAACGAGCATAACGATTCTTCCGCCGATTGCAGGGTTTACAAAATTCTGACCGATACCGCCGAAGAATTGCTTTATAACAACTATTGCGAAGAAACAGCCCACAACGCACATCCATAGTGGAATCGTCACGGGAAGATTGAATGCAAGGAGCATACCTGTTACTATCGCACTCAGATCCCCGATGGTTGTGTCACGCTTCATGATTTTTCTTGATATGTATTCAAATACGATACAGGATGCAACGCAGACAACGGTTATCAGCAGACTGCGGAATCCGAAGAGTACGATTGATGCTATAAGTGCCGGAACAAGCGCAATTATAACATCAAGCATGATGTCGGGTACTGTATACGATGAACGCACATGAGGAGATGCGCTGACTGTTAACTTTTTCATTTATTAGCACCTGCCTGTCTGATAACATCTTTACCCAATCGCATATATTGAACGAGGGGTTTGCCTGCGGGACATGAATATGCACAGCTGCCGCATTCCATACAAACCATAATGCCTGCTTTGCCGAGTGCATCTGCATCTTTGCTCAGTGCAAGAGCTTCAATATCTGTCGGGATAAGGTTCATCGGGCAAGCCGCAACACATCTTCCGCAACGTATACAGGCTCTCTCTTTCTTGTTTGTTCTTGTTTCATCAGCAAAAGCGAGAAGAGCATTATTGCTTTTGAGAATCGGCACATCAGTATCAATAAGGGCTGTACCCATCATTGGACCGCCTGCAATGATTTTTACGGGGTCTTTTTTGAATCCGCCGCAGAAATCAATAACCTTTGATGCTTCAATACCTACGGGAACACGGACATTCATGGGGTTTGCAATTGCAGAACCGCTGACTGTAAGTGTACGGCTGATGATAGGTCTGCCTGTTCTGACATGTCTTGCAATGAATGCAACAGAGCCCACATTCGCAACAACACAGCCAACATCGGCAGGAAGTTTTCCTGCGGGAACAATTCTGCCCGTTGCCGACTGAACCATCATTTTTTCCGCACCCTGAGGATATTTTGACTTGAGTGTCATAACCTTAACGGCATTATCTTTATGATTATCCATATCGGCAATGTCTTTGAGGATTTTTATTGCATCGGGCTTGTTATCTTCAACGGCAATAATAATGTTCTTGAATCCGAGAATATCTTTGAGAAGGTAAACGCCGTCAACAATATTTCTTGTGTTTTCAATACACTCACGGTAGTCAACGGTGATGAAAGGTTCACATTCTGCCGCATTGATAATGAGCGTGTCGATATTTTTGTCGTCGGGAATGTTGAACTTGACGTGTGACGGAAAACCTGCACCGCCAAGACCGACAAGTCCTGAATTTCTGATAGCTTTTATCAGATCTGCTTTGTTTTCTACTTTCGGCGGTTTTATGTCTTCACTCAGTGTCATTTCACCGTCATTTTCAATGGTAATTGCAGGGAGCAATCTTCCGTTTGCAACCTTTACCTCGGAAACAGCAGTGACCTTACCCGAAACAGAAGCATGAATAGGTGCGGAAACATACTGGTCGCTGTCTGCGATTTTCTGTCCCACATCAACATGGTCACCGACCTTGACGATAGGAGAGCACGGTGCACCGATATGCTGCTGCATGGGAAGAATAACCCTTTCGGGCGGAGTTATTCTGACGGTTGCCATATCTTTTGTGTCCTTATGATGGTCAACGAGAACGCCGCCTTTTACCTGTTTGACGGCTTTTAAAATACCATCGGCAATTTTACTCATTCTTTCAACCCCTTGTGAGTTATTTTCAGAAGTGCAGGCATCACGGTTTTAAGTATCACACCCGTAATAAGTCCCGATATTATACCCGTAACGATCAGAAGCGGAAGATAAGACGTTATCAGGTTTGTGCTCATATAAATACTTGCCGCCGCTGTCTGACCGATATTGTGTATAACGGCACAGATAACCGAAATACCTGTATATGAAAAATCTTTATTGAACCTTTTTGAAATTGCGATTATTAGAATCAGCGCGATACAACTGAGTGTGCCTCCCGAAATACTCATGAAAAACGCGGCTGTACCTCTTGTTAAAAACACAAACCCCGATTTTATAATCATAATTATAAAACCGTCAAGAAATCCTACGGAGATTACCGCAAACATTATCGCAATATTTGCAAGACCGAGTTTTGCTCCCGGTGGAAGAAATGCCACATCGGGAAGCATTCCCTCAAGAAATGAAAGCGTAAGGGCAAGTGCGGCAAGAATGCCGTCAAGTGCTGTTCTGAGTGTTATCTTTTTCATAAATACTCCCTAATACGCCATTATGTCAATGTCATCTTCTGTTTTTTCACCTTTTATGTAAACCGAAACCCTGTTCGGCACACAAGCTGATGAATCTCCATGTGAATCGAGTTTTCCTGTTCTTATGCAGACTTTATCGGGACAGTTGCTTTCTGCAAAAAAAACGCTTTTTTCGTTTATTTTTATAACAGTGTCATTTATCTTTATTTCTTCTTCTGCGTTGTCTGTCAGTCTGATTTCGGTGACGGTTTCGCCATCTGCCGTAATAACTGCCGTAAGTGCTTTTTCTTTGCCAAACAGTGTCGGCAGGAAAACAATAAGTGCAAGCAGAAGAAAAATGCCGATTATCAGTAAATCTGATTTTTTGAAAAAAGGAATTTTATTCATAGCTTGAAATCCTGTAATTATCATTCAGAATTGTGCAGGAGTTGATAATATCATCAGTTATATAAACATTATTCTGTTTATCAACAAAAATTGCCTGTGCGTTGTATTTTTTCAACAGTTCGGAAGAATACTCTTTACCAAGAACGAAACATGCTGTTGAAAGAGCATCGGAAACAAGTCCGTTTTCTGAAATAACAGTTACGCTTTTCAGGTTATTTTCCACAGGATAACCGGTTTTCGGGTCAAGTATGTGATGATAAAGTATACCGTTTTCTTCAAAGAATTTTTCGTAGTTTCCCGAGGTGGAAATAACCTTATTCTCAGTCATATTGATTCTCAGAAGAGGTGATGAATCCCCTGTTTCCGGAGTTCTTACGGCAATCCCCCAAGTGTGATTTCCCCAAGAGTAGTTTTCATCAGCGTATGTCATAACTGTTCCGCCGACAGAGAGAAGGGCTTTTTTAACATTATTTTCTTTAAATACATTTTTTGCAACATCACAGGCAATGCCTTTGCCGAGTGCCCCCATATCAACGGTCTGATTTTTACCGAGAGTTACCGTATACCCGTTAAAAGTCATTTTTTCATAACCGCAGAATGATTTTTCCGTTTCAATCTGTGTAATATCGGGTAGTATACTATTTGATGAATCAAAATCCCACAAAGATGACAATCCGCCGATTGTAACATCAAGTGCACCACCCGACGTATCACAAATATCCGCTGCCTGTTTCATATATCCTAATATTTCTTCCGATAATTCGTACGAACCGTTTTTATTAAGAGCAAAGATTTCTGAATCAGCAGACTTTCTTGAAATTCCTTTTGTGTCAAGGTTATTAATCCGTGAAAAGAGAGTGTCTGCAATTTCTTTATTGTTTCCGCTGTCAAAAACAACAACAATTTCAGAACCCATTGCATAACCGAAATGTTCATCGGTCTTGTAAAAAGCATCAGATATAAAAAAAATCACAGCCGCCGTCAATATAATTACAATAACGACAGTTATTACTGCTTTAGATTTTTTTGTTTTAATTTGTTGTTTCATAATATATCATGTCCTTTTAACAACAAAATAATATCACATAACACGAATTTAGTAAAGAGATTTAACAAAAGTTAATTTTTTAACGAGTTGAAATTGATGTAAAATGCACTAAGAAATGCTTGACAAGAAAAATAAAATGATGTATACTGTTCTTAGAACAAATGTTCATTTATATTTTTCTTGTATATTATTTTTTTATGTGATATAATATTTTTAAATCAAATTAAATGTAAGGACTGTTGCTTGATGAAAAAATTTATGTCCGAAGATTTTCTTCTTTCTACCGAAACTGCAAAAACACTTTTTAAAGCTTGCAATGCGATGCCGATTTATGACTGGCACTGCCATCTTTCTCCGAAAGAAATATATGAAAACAAAGAACCCGAGGATATCACTCAGCTCTGGCTCTCGGGCGACCATTATAAATGGCGCGGAATGAGAAGCTGCGGTATTGATGAAAAATATATAACAGGCGATGCTTCAAATTACGAAAAGTTCGTAAAATGGGCAAGCGTTATGAATTACTGTATCGGAAATCCTCTTTATCACTGGACGCACCTTGAGCTTCAGAGATATTTTGGCATTGATACTCCTCTTTCACCGAAGACAGCAGACGAAATCTGGGAAAAGGCAAACGCAAAAATCAAAGAGGGCGGTTTCAGACCCCGTGACCTTATTGCAAAGTCAAATGTCGCCGCAGTCTGTACAACAGATGACCCTGCTGACACACTTGAGTATCATAAACTGATTGCGGAAGACGAAACAGTCAGCTTCAAAGTTCTTCCCGCATTCCGTCCCGACAAGACATTATATATTGAAAATCCCACATTTATTCCCTGGCTCAATGCTATGGAAAAAACTGCAGATACAAAAATCGATTCCTATGCAAAGCTTAAGGAAGTGCTCATTGACAGAATCAATTTCTTTGAAGAAATGGGTTGCAAAGCAACAGACCACGCATTTTCTTATGTACCCTGCGTAAGAGCAACTGAAGAAGATCTTGAAGAGATTTTCGCAAAGGGTAAAAACGGCGAAAAGCTTACACAGACAGAAATTGATAAGTATAAGACAGAGCTTTTCCGTTTCCTTGCAAAGGAGTATTACAAAAAAGGCTGGGCGATGGAAGTTCACATCGGTGCAATGAGAAATAACAATACTCTGATGTTCAATAAACTCGGTCCTGATACAGGTTATGACTCAATCGGTGACTGGAATATTGCAGAGGGACTTTCACGTTGTCTTGACTCTCTTGCAGAAGAGGGAATGCTCCCGAAAACCATTCTTTTCACACTCAATCCGAAAGACAATTATGTTCTGGGCACAATGCTCGGCAACTTCCAGAATTCCGATGCTCCTTCAAAGATTCAGTTTGGCTCTGCATGGTGGTTCAATGACAATATCGACGGTATGCAGACTCAGATGAAAGCACTTGCAAACCTCGGTATGCTCGGTAAATTTGTGGGCATGGTTACAGACTCCCGTTCATTCCTGTCTTATCCCAGACATGAGTATTTCAGAAGAATACTCTGCGAGCTTGTGGGTACATGGGTAGAAAACGGCGAATATCCGTGGGATGAAGAAGTTCTCACGGCTATGGTACAGGATATTGCGTTCAACAACGCAAAGGATTATATCGGAATGTAAGGTGGCGGTAGTAGTATGGCAGAATTTACTTACGGATTCGGTTTCAGACCGAAAGAATATATTGCAGAAAGTCTTCTTGACCTTATCGGCAAGACGCCCATGCTTAAAATGAGCCGTTATGCTGCGGCTGCAGGTGTCAAAGGAACTATCCTCGCAAAGCTCGAGTGCTTCAATCCCTTAGGTTCAGCGAAAGACAGAATCGGCATTGCTATGATTGAAGATGCTGAAAGAAAAGAGCTTCTGACAGAGGGTAGTGTTATAATTGAACCCACAAGCGGCAATACGGGTATCGCTCTTGCTTATGCTTCTGTTATAAAGGGCTATAAGCTCATTCTTACAATGCCTGAGAATATGAGTCAGGAAAGAATGAAAATGCTCAAGGCTCTTGGTGCAGAACTTGTACTGACACCGAAAGAACAGGGTATGCAGGGGGCTGTTGATAAGGCAAAGGAGCTTGCATCACAGTATGAAAAAGCATGGATTCCCATGCAGTTTGAAAATAAGGCAAATGCCGATATTCACAAAATTACAACGGCACAGGAAATTCTTCACGATACCTACGGCAGAATTGATTATTTTGTTGCAGGAGTCGGAACAGGCGGTACGCTTACGGGTGTGGGCGAAACGCTCAAAGCTTTCAATGACAGAATAAAGATTGTTGCCGTTGAGCCTGCAGATTCTCCCGTACTTAAAGGCGGAGAAGCTGCTCCTCACGGTCTGCAGGGAATAGGTGCAAATTTTGTACCTCCCGTACTTAATACCGACATCATTGATGAAATTATTGATGTCACAACTCAGCAGGCTTATAATGCGGTTCGTACAGCGGCACAGACAGAGGGACTTCTTGTTGGCATTTCATCGGGTGCGGCACTTTTTGCGGCAACTGTAATTGCCAACCGTCCCGAAAACAGAGATAAAAATATTGTTGTTCTTCTTCCCGATACGGGAGAAAGATACCTTTCAACCGATTTATTTGATATTTGATTATGGATTATTCAACCGACATTAAATATGTAAAAGGTGTAGGCGATGTTGTTGCCGGGCTTTTTAAGAAGCTCGGCATTTTCACCGTCGGAGATCTTTTGTGGAATTTTCCCCGTGATTATGAGGATTGGAGCAAAATTACTCCTATTACTCAGGCTCCTTTCGGTCAGAATTGCTGCATAAAAGCCAGGATAACCAATGCTCCTGAGGGAATGAAAACGAGAAACGGCGGTATGCTTTTCAAGGCTGTTGCAACGGACGGCGAAGGTATACTGATGCTTACATTTTTTAACAATAAATATGTTGTCAATCAGCTTTTTGAGGATAAGGAATATTTGTTTTTCGGTAAAATAAATCAGAGTGTAATGGGTGGAAGAGAAATGCTTTCACCCAGATTTATAAAATGCAGTGATAATGAAAAAATTCATCCCATTTACCGTCAGACGGAAAAGCTTACAACAAGAAAAATCGAATCAGTCGTTGCTAACGCACTGTCTGCATTCAGTGGCTCGTTTGAGGAAACTTTGCCCGAATATTTAATTGAAAAATATCGTCTTATGGGGCTTGAAGATGCAATACGCAATATGCATTTTCCCGAAAATGACGAGATGCTCCGTCTTGCCAGAAGAAGACTGATTTTTGAAGAGCTTCTGGGTATGCAGCTTGGACTTATGTTTCTTCGTCAGAGAAGCAGAAGCAAGACATCAGTAAGAATCCTGAATGATAAAACAGATCAGTTTTATTCATGGCTGCCTTATGATCCCACAAATGCACAGAAAAGATGTATTTCTGAATGTGTTGAAGACATGAAAGATTCAATACCGATGAACAGGCTTTTACAGGGCGATGTGGGTTCGGGAAAAACAACGGTTGCGGCGGCACTTATACATAATGCCGTTGCAAACGGATATCAGTGTGCATTGATGGTGCCAACGGAAGTTCTTGCGGAGCAGCACTGCAAATCCCTTGCGAAAATTTTTGCAGGGCGTATAAATATTGCACTTCTCACAGGCTCTGTCAAAGCATCGCAGAAAAAACTCATAAAATCGGGACTTGCTGATGGCAGTATTGACCTTGTGGTTGGTACTCATGCCATTATCAGCGAGGATGTGCAGTTCAAAAAGCTCGGCTTTGTTATAACGGACGAACAGCACCGTTTCGGCGTAAATCAGAGAACAGCCCTTGCAAAAAAAGGCATTAATCCCCATACTCTCGTTATGTCTGCAACTCCTATTCCGAGAACGTTGGGACTTATTATTTACGGTGACCTTGATATTTCTGTGATAGATGAACTGCCAAAGGGCAGACAGCCTATTGAAACATATTGTGTGGGCAGTGATTACCATGAAAGACTGTATAAATTTATAAAAAAACACCTTGACGAAGGCCGACAAGGGTATGTTATCTGTCCTCTTGTTGAAGAGGGTGAAACCGATCTTATCCCTGCGCAGGAATATGCCGAATTTTTGCAGAAAAAGGTGTTTACATCATATAGTGTCGGACTTCTTCACGGCAAAATGAAGCCGAAACAGAAAGACGAGGTTATGCGCGACTTTGCTGACGGAAAAATTCAGTTGCTGGTTTCCACAGTTGTTGTGGAAGTCGGTATAGATGTGCCCAATGCCGCTGTTATGATGATTGAAAATGCGGAGCGTTTCGGTCTTTCACAGCTTCATCAGCTCAGAGGCAGAATCGGCAGGGGAGAGTTCAAGTCCACATGTGTGCTTGTTTCCGATGCACAGAATGAAGAGAGCGTAAAAAGACTTGATGTTATGTGCAAAACCACGGACGGTTTTGTGATTGCGGAAGAAGATCTGAAACAGCGGGGGCCAGGTGATTTTCTCGGTTCAAGACAGCACGGTCTGCCCGAACTTCGTCTTGCAAATATTGTCAGTGACACAAAAATCCTCTATGCCGCACAGAAACAGGCAGAAGATATACTTCTTGCAGACCCCGAGCTTTCTCTTCCTGAACACAGAAATCTTCGTAAAGCAACGGAAAAGATGTTCGGAAAATTCGGTGAAGTGGGAATTAATTAAAAATATAAACATTCAGAATCGGCTGATAAAAAAATTATAATAAAAGTCTTGAAAATCCTATGAAAATTTATTATAATAATTCAGTCGATAAAATTGCTTGTGTAGCACAGTCGGTAGTGCAGCGCATTCGTAATGCGCAGGTCGTCCGTTCGAGCCGGATCACAAGCTCCAAAACAAAAAGACTGCAGATTTGCCGTAGTAGCAGATTTGCAGTCTTTTTTTTGTTATTTAATAAAAAATCCCATCTGAATTAACAGATGGGATAAATGGTGTTAAGTAAGAATTACTTAAGTTCAACCTTTGCGCCTGCTTCTTCAAGCTTAGCCTTGAGTTCTTCAGCTTCTTCCTTAGAAACAGCTTCCTTGAGTGTCTTGGGAGCTTCTTCAACAGCAGCTTTTGCTTCGCCAAGGCCAAGACCTGTGATTTCACGAACAACCTTGATAACCTTGATCTTTGCAGCAGCGTCGAAACCTGCAAGAACAACGTCAAATTCTGTCTTTTCTTCAGCAGCTTCTGCAGGGCCTGCAGCAACAGCTACAGCTACGGGAGCAGCAGCGCTAACGCCGAATCTTTCTTCTACTTCTTTAACAAGCTCTGAGAGTTCAAGAACTGAAAGCTCAGCAACTTCATCAACAATCTTAGTGATTTTCTCTGATGCCATTTTAATTTACCTCCGATAAATTTCGATTAATTTCTTTTTTTAGTTTGCAACAAAATTATTCTGCTGCGGGTGCTTCTTCAGCTGCGGGTGCAGCTTCTTCAGCGGGAGCTGCTTCTGTTGCGCCTTCGCCGTCCTTTTCAACAATAGCATTGACTGCTCTTGCGAAGGATGCCATGGGAGCCTGGAATGCAGCTGCGACAGTTGCGAGAAGAACTTCTTTTGAGGGAAGCTTTGCAAGACTGTCAATCTTTTCAAGAGAGATAACCTCACCATCGAGGAAACCGCCCTTAACTGAGAAATTCTCATGCTTTTCAGCAAATTCTGAGAGAATTTTTGCAGAAGCTACTGCATCGTCCTTACTTACTGCGAGAGCTGTTGTGCCTTCGAGAACTGATGTAAGTCCTTCGAGAGCTGTGCCCTTAACAGCAAGAGTAAGAAGAGTGTTCTTTACAACAGCGTAGTCAACGCCTGCTTTTCTGAGGTTTGCACGAAGAACTGTGTCGTCTGCAACAGTGATACCCTTGTAATCAACAAGAACACCTGCTACAGCGTTGTTCAGCTTCTCAGAAAGTTCAGCAACCTGCTGTTTCTTCTGCTCTAAAACTTTTGCACTTGGCATGCTTGGTTTCACCTGCCCATAAATATTTTAAGTGCTGTTCAATATGGAAAAAATGCCTTCCTGTACAAAGACAGAAAGGCATACAATTAGTAAAATCGTATTCCATTCCTCGGCAGGCGTCGATGCTTAATCGGTTGAACCGAACCTGCTGTCTTTAGAACAGCTTATATATATTAACACAAAATTACTTTTATGTCAATACCTTAATTAATTATTCTTCTGTTGCAGTAACAACAACTTTGTTGGGGTTAACGCGAACGCCGGGGCCCATTGTTGAAGCAACTACACAAGAACGGATGTACTGACCCTTTGCAGCTGCGGGCTTAGCCTTGATGATAGCTTCAAGAAGAGTAGCGAAGTTTTCGCCGAGCTTCTCTGCGCCGAAAGATGCCTTGCCGATGGGGCAGTGGATGATGTTTGTCTTATCAAGACGGTACTCAATCTTACCAGCCTTAGCTTCTTCAACAGCCTTAGCTACGTCAGGAGTAACAGTACCTGCCTTGGGGCTGGGCATAAGACCACGGGGACCGAGGACTTTACCGAGACGACCAACAAGACCCATCATGTTGGGAGCTGCGATACATACGTCGAAATCCATGAAACCTTCGCCCTGGATTCTTGCAACGAGATCTTCAGCACCTACAACTTCAGCACCTGCTGCAACAGCAGCATCTGCTTCTGCACCCTTTGCGAATACAGCAACTCTTACCTTCTTACCTGTACCGTTGGGAAGAACAACAGCACCACGAACCTGCTGGTCTGCGTGACGTGAGTCAACACCGAGACGAACATGAACTTCAACAGTTTCGTCGAACTTTGCCTTAGCGGTCTGGCAAGCGAGAGCAAGTGCTTCGCTGGGATCATAAACTTTTGTTAAATCAACAGCTTTTACGCTGTCAACATATTTCTTACCATGTTTCATTATTCACTTACCTCCGGCTTAGTCTGCAACGACAACGCCCATGCTGCGAGCTGTACCGGCAATCATGCTCATTGCTGCTTCTACACTTGCTGCGTTAAGGTCGGGCATTTTCTGTTCTGCAATTTTTCTGATCTGCTCACTTGTGATTGTAGCAACCTTTGTCTTGTTGGGAACACCGGAGCCACTCTCAAGACCGCAAGCTTTCTTGATAAGAACAGCTGCAGGGGGAGTCTTTGTGATGAATGAGAAGGAACGGTCTGCGTAAACAGTGATAACAACGGGAATGATAAGACCCATGTCATTCTTTGTACGCTCATTGAATTCCTTTGTGAATGCCATGATGTTGACACCGTGCTGACCGAGAGCAGGGCCAACGGGGGGAGCCGGTGTTGCTTTGCCGGCAGGGATCTGAAGCTTAATAAAGCCTGTAACTTTCTGTGCCATAACTGCACCTCCAAAAAAAATGTGGTAGTGGCGGAGTGAGTTTCTCTCTCCTCCCACAGGACAATCCGGGGGATTACCCTATAATAAGCGGGCATAGCCGCACATTACCAAAAAAATATTGTTTTTTTAGTCAAGAGCAGGCTCAACCTGATCAAGACCGAGTTCGATGGGAGTTTCTCTGCCCATCATGGAAATGATTACACGGACAACATCGTTATCAATGTCAATCATGTCAACGGTACCCTGGAAGCTGTCAAACGGACCGCCTATAACGGAAACGAGATCGCCGACCTCATAACTTACCTCAACTGTGTGCTTTTCAACACCCATTGCGATAACTTCCTTTTCGGAAAGCGGACGGGGTTTGCTTTCGGGACCGACAAAGCCGGTAACACCTCTTGTGTTTCTTACAACATACCATGCTTCGTCCGTCATTTTCATTTCGCCGGACTTGGTATCATAAAAAACACCCATCTTAACGAGAACATAACCGGGGAAAAGCTTTCTTTCCACTTCTCTTGTCTTTCCGTCCTCTCTGATCTCTGTTACAAGCTCTGTGGGGACTCTGACTTCGAGAATCTGCTCGTGCATCTTACGGTTCTCAACGACTTTTACTATATTATCGGCAACTTTGTTTTCGTAGCCGCTGTAAGTATGGACGACATACCATTTTGCATCTTCCATTTTACGCATAACCTCCGTAATCTGCGAAATTAGTTAAATAATCAAGTCGGAAAATTAATGATCGTGGTCGTGATCGTGATCAGATGTACCTTCTGCTGCATCATCAACATTACTTACATCCTCAACATTATTTTCAATAACCGACTGAATGCCTTTTATGCCTTCTACGAAAGCAAAATCAGCAATCCAGATACCTATACCGACAACGATAGTTACAAGAAAAACAATAAGTGTGTTTTTAAGAACTGTCTTTCTGTCGGGCCAGATAACTTTTTTGCAAGTACCCTTGAAGTCTTTGCAGAACTTTTTAACCTTTGCGCCTGCACGTAAGAACACGTTACCTTCTTTTTTGGGCTTGCTCTGTTTGATACGCTCTTTTTTTGCTTTAAGAGCTTCCTTTTCGGCCTGTTTCTGAGCTTTCAAAGCTTCTTTATCGACCTGCTTGTTTTCATCAGCCACTTGAAGAATCTCCTTTCATAATCGGATTCAAGAATACACTTAAGCAACAAATTACTTTGTTTCTCTGTGGAGAGTATGCTTCTTGCAGAATCTGCAATACTTGTTCATCTCTAATCTGTCGGGTGTGTTCTTCTTGTTCTTCATTGTGTTGTAATTGCGCTGCTTGCATTCTGTACAAGCAAGAGTAACCTTAACTCTCATAACGGCACCTCCATAATTAATGTAGCCTCCCTCTTTATTTACAGGGCATTTGTCACATTGAAAAAATGCACACAAAAAAACAGCCCTCAAAAAGAGGTATAGTTAATATAACACATTAGTGTCAACATGTCAAGCACTTTTTTCTTTTTGGTTAAACTGTCGAATAACAGGGAAGTGCAGACATTGCAAAGTGGGAAAATGAACAACAATTTAATGCACAATGCATGATGATACATACATTGTGCATTATTAATTGATAAATTTATTTTTTACCAGATTACTTTGTTGTCTACATCTTTCTGTGCCATTGCCATGAAGTCTTCAACTGTCATTGCGCCCTGGTCACCAAAGCCTCTCTTTCTGACTGAAAGAGTGCCTTCTTCTGCTTCCTTGTCACCGACAACGAGCATATAAGGAATTTTTTCCATCTGTGCTGAACGGATTTTGTATCCTGTCTTTTCGCTTCTGTCGTCAACAGTCACTCTCATGCCGAGTGCTTCAAGTTTTGCCTTGACTTCATAGCAATAGTCAAGGTGTCTGTCAGCGATGGGAAGGAATCTGATCTGTTCGGGAGCAAGCCACATGGGGAATGCACCTGCATATTTTTCAATAAGAAGTGCAAGAGTTCTTTCGTAACAACCGATTGATGTTCTGTGAATGATATAGGGATTCTTCTTTGTGCCGTCACGGTCAACATATTCCATGCCGAACTTTTCAGCGAGCATCTGGTCGATCTGGATTGTGATAAGAGTATCTTCCTTGCCGTAAACGTTCTTAATCTGAATATCGAGCTTGGGACCGTAGAAAGCAGCTTCGCCGATACCGACTTTGTATTCAAGACCGATATCATCAAGAATTTCTTTCATGATACCCTGTGCTTCATCCCACTGTTCCTGTGTGCCGATATATTTCTCTGTGTTTGTGGGATCCCACTGTGAGAAACGGTAAGAAACATCTTCGTAAAGACCGAGAGTCTTGAGCATGAAGATGCAAAGGTCAAGACAGTTCTTGAATTCGTCAGCAAGCTGTTCGGGAAGACACATAAGATGTCCTTCTGAAATTGTGAACTGACGGACACGGATAAGACCGTGCATTTCGCCTGATGATTCGTTTCTGAAAAGAGTTGATGTTTCAGCCAGTCTCATGGGCAGGTCACGGTATGAACGTGCTCTGTTGAGGTATGCCTGATACTGGAAAGGACAAGTCATGGGACGAAGTGCGAAAACTTCATCGTCCTTTTCTTCGTCACCTAAAACGAACATGCCGTCTTTATAGTGATCCCAGTGACCTGAAATCTTATAGAGGTCACTCTTTGCCATAAGGGGAGTCTTTGTACGCACCCAGCCACGTCTTGCTTCTTCGTCTTCAACGAATCTCTGAAGTGTCTGAACGATGAATGTACCCTTGGGAAGAAGAATGGGAAGTCCCTGACCGATGCAGTCAACTGTTGTGAAGAGCTCGAGCTCTCTTCCGAGCTTGTTGTGGTCACGCTTCTTTGCTTCTTCCATTCTGAGAAGATGTTCTTCAAGGTCTGCTGCCTTTGTGTAAGCTGTGCCGTATACACGCTGAAGCATTTTCTTTGTTGAATCACCTCTCCAGTAAGCACCCGTTGCACTTGTGAGCTTGAATGCCTTTACTCTTGAAGTGTCGGGAATGTGAGGACCTGCACAAAGCTCTACAAAATCACCCTGCTTGAAGAATGAAATATTTTCGCCTTTGCCTGCATGTTCTTCGATAAGCTCAACCTTGTAGGGTTCGTCTTTTTCTTTCATCATTGCAATTGCTTCGTCGGGAGTCAGCTCAAACTTTTCAAGCTGGAGTCCTTCTTTAACAATCTTCTTCATTTCACCCTCGATTTTTTCAAGCACTTCGGGAGTGAAAGGAACATCCACATCAAAATCATAGTAAAAACCGTTGTCGATTGCAGGACCTATAGCAAGCTTTGCTGTGGGGAAAAGTCTTTTAACTGCCTGAGCAAGTATGTGTGATGCTGTGTGACGGAAAGCCTTTTTACCTTCTTCGTCATCAAATGTGAGAATTTCGAGAGCACAGTCCTTGTCGAGAACAGTTCTCAGGTCTGCAACTTCGCCGTCAATTCTGCACACGCAAGCAGCCTTGTAAAGACCCATGCCGAGGTTTTTTGCAACTTCCATTGCTGTGATGCCGCTGTCAAACTCCTTGACAACGCCGTCTTTAAGAGAAACTTTAATCATATATATTACCTCCAATTTTACAAATAAAAAAGCTCCATCCCAAAAACAGGGATGAAGCATAAACTCCACGGTTCCACCCGGATTACGGATACAGTATATCCGTCACTCAAGAGACTTTAACGCAGTCATACGGCACACCTTAACGCTTTTTGAAAAACTTTCCGGCGGCACTCGGGAGCGGTAACGATTGCTTACACTTTATTCTGCTCACAGCTAATACAGAACTCTCTGAAAAAGTGACGGTGCAATGCCTTCTCCGTCATAGTTTTATCACTATTACATTTAATTATAAACACTTTGCACAAAAAGTCAAGTGGAAAAATGTTATGTATTCCTGAATAATGTGATTAATTCCCTGAAAAGGAAATAATATATCGCTACAAATCCTGCGATGGGAAGAATGAGAAGAAATTTCAATTCACTTAATGAGTAATACATGTTGATAAATACTGCACCGTAAAAAGTGATCAACTGCCAGAACGGAACTGCCGTTATTATACTTCTCAGAAGGATGGAAGTTTCTTTTCTGTAGAAAATCCACACAATTGCCGCAATAACGAAGGCACTGGAAATGAAAAGAAAAAGCGGCAGAATCAGTCCGTCGTTAAAGAAAGTCAGATCCCAATTCATTGCATAAATAAATTTTGTAACAAATGAAATTTCGGAACAGGTATAAAGAAAGAAAAATGAAAGTCCTGAAATCATATATAGCATAAGAATTATGAATATGAATCTTTTGATTTTCGGTAAAATTTTCTGCATGGTTATTCCTCCTGATATGGTTTCGGGGTGTTCCCCTCTCCATAAAAACATATTTTAGGAATAATTGCAATATTTTTAATTAAAAATCTTTGTCAACAATTTGTTGCACGGCTGTATATAGCCGTTTCCTCAAAAAAATCAACGGCACTTTCTGTGAAGAAAATGCCGTTAGGTTTTAGTTTTTAACAGTCAAATGCAGAATTAAAACCACATTTTTTCAATTATTTTTAGCTATATTGAATCTTTAAAAACATATTGTGCTGAGTATTACGGCATCATTGTTTTTTAACTCCTGATACAGCTTAATTGCGTTATCGTAAGTAGGTTCAGTAAGTATAAGCTCAAGCTCCATTTCTGATATTGATTCAACATTTTTAACATGTTTGCCGAAAAAATCCGCATTCAGACAATCCGGATTGCCAAGAAAATCGGGATGAAGAATAACGCCAACACTGTAGTGGTTACGATTTGAAGGAACAATGCTTTCTTCCGAATATATCTTATCAGCTATTTTTTCTTTAAATAAATTGTATTCACTGATTTGTGCAGCCGCACGCAAAATCTCTCTTGCATCAGCTGCTTCAATCGTACCGGAATAATTTGCATCAAATGCTCCGTATTTGTCAGGATCTTCACCAGGCGAATAAAGTCTTGCAGACATTCTCAGAGCAATACGTGCATCAGCAGCAGTAATGTGACCATCACAGTTAATATCTCCTACAAGAATGATTTTAAATATATCGAATTTCTCAAAATAGTTTAATGTACAACCAGAGGATATATAATCCTCGGCAGAAAGCTTATTGCCGTCTTTATCGGTAATTGTAAATCTTTCTCCGAAATAATCGATTTCTCCCGCCTTTTTTTCAGCTGTCAGATACAGAGCTTTGTCTGTGCAGATAAAGTCATTTTTTGCATCATCAAAGAAATAATATGCGGAAGATGTAATACACAAAGATAAGATAATAAAAAATGAAAGAATTAAAGATAATGATTTTTTCATGATTTTTCCTCCTTTTTATGATGCAGCCATCTGAAGAATCGTTCGGGAATCAGCGGCTGTAATATAGAAATCATTATTCATATCACATAATACTCTTTGAAGATTTGAAGGAGTTTCAAGTTGTGATGAAAACCTTAATGCCAATCTCGCATCAGCAGCAGTTATAGTTCCATCTGCGTTGGTATCTCCAAGAATATAGCCTGAAGCATCAAGAATTGCATTGAAAATATTTAAATATCCTCCAGTTCTAACCATTCCCAATAAGGAAGAATTAACATCAACATTTTCTGTAATCAAACTCCTTATTTGTGAAGTTGTTAAATTCGGATTTACACTAAGAAGGAGAGCTATTGCCCCCGTTACATATGGAGCGGCATATGATGATCCGTTTACAATAGAAGTGATATTTGTTTCACTAATAGTACAAATATCTTTGCCGGGGGCACCCAAATCCACATCTGTGTAACTATAATTAGAGTCCTCAACTAAGTTGTTAAAAAAATCTATTGATGCGACACAGATTATTTTGTTTGAATCATAGCATGCTGGATATGGAATGTTCGAGATACCGTCATCTCCGCTTGAAATTACAATGATTCCGTCATAATTGTCAATAGCATTAAGCATACTAAATCTACCTAATAAGTCAGTAGCACGTCCACTCATATTTAATACATCAATACCAATAGATGCCGCATAGTTAATTGCTTCTGCTATCCATGCTGCTTTAGTTCTACCACCAGAAAGAGTAAATGCATCATCTTCATATGCTTTTAAATTTACCAATGTTACATTCCAACAGACACCTGCTATGCCAAAATTATTATTAGCTTTAGCTCCAATTATTCCGGCAACCTTTGTTCCGTGATTTCCTGTATCCAATAAGCTATCTTCATTTGTAAAATTTCTACTTAACGTGGTGGATAAGTTGCCGGAAAAATCTGAATGTGCATTTATTCCAGTATCAATAATGCCAACTTTTACATTGGAGCTACCGGTAGTTATTCCCCAAGCCTTTATTGCGGAAGTATTTCCCAATGCGTATTGTTCAGAAAATTTTACATCATTAGTGCTTATAAAAGCTGCCACTGAACTCCTGGTTGATGCTACCGATGCCTGATTGTTTGTATTCAACTGTAAAGATTCAATTTCATCCTTTTGATTCATTGAAAAAACATAGTTTTTTTCAACAGTTTCAATTTTTTCATTTGTTGATAATTCGCTTATTACAGCTTCTACATTAACATTCGAGGCATCAATAAGATAAAGTTGCAATATTTTTTTCCATGCATCAAGATCATACTTTGATGTCTCGATTGATTCACTACTTATTGGTGTCAAATCTTCAATATAAGCAATTTTGTCACAGTTAAAATCTTCTAATGTGTAAACTTTATCAATAATAGAATATTCATGTTTCATTGTTACTATTACAGATGAATTATCAAATTCAACATCCGTTAATTCCTCACTTTTACCAAAAATAGAAAAAGAGAAAATAATAATAATACTTAATAAAACAGAAATAATTTTTTTCATACCTTTCTTACTCCTTTGCTTATTGCTCAATTATTCATTGTTTTCATAGATGATTACATTGACATATTATATCTTTTTACTGTCAATCAGTAGACGATATGGTATTCATTGGAACAATGAATCACTATTGATTTTCTAAATATAAGATTAATGTTAAATAAACAGTTTTACAGCAGATATTAAACCATTGGACTCACCTTCTTATAAATATAAATACAATAAGCACAAAAGTGTAACACATTTTTTGAAAAAACAACTTATTTAAATACATGCGAAATAAATCTAAATAATCAATCAAAATTTTTAAAGTTGTTTCCTTTATAAATATAATTATCTCTAATTTAATTTTATACCTTTCTGTGACTAATGTCAATAGTTAAATATCTATTGATATGAGGTTTATGACTTATAAAACAATGCATACAATAATATTGTGATTGTTTTAAGGAGGAATAGTAATGAATTTTGAATATTCAGATAAATACAGAAAACTTGGTCAGAATATTGCATATTACAGAAAAGACAGAGGTTTTACACAAATGGAACTTGCCGAAGTTCTGAGTATTGACAGAAGTCATATGAGTGGTATAGAAATTGGTGCAAACGGAGTTTCAATGGACTTAGTTTTTAAAATTTGTGAAAAGCTTGAAATTACGGAAAAAGAACTTTTTGATTTTAGATAAATAAAAAATTATACAGCCATTGCCGGTTGCAATGGCTGTATAATTTTTATCAAAATTTAATTAAACACTGTAGAGCAAATCGCTGTATGTGGGATAGGGGATATATTCCTCTGACATATCGACTTCGATTTCGTCTGCAACTGCTCTCAGGTCGTTCATTGCGGAAAGGATGTTATCCTTTGTATAGAAAGCAAGCTCCTGACCCTCTGACACATCTTTTGCACCTGCAACTGCTTTGTCGAGAGAATCAATCTTCTCATACATTGCATTTGTAAGTTTTGTGAGTTTGTCCGCAAGAAGATATGCGGCATCATTCTCAACATTCATACCGATTGCTTTCTTTGCTGCAAGAGTCTGTGCAAGTGAGCCTGTGAATGAAATTGCGGCGGGAAGAAGCTGTTTCTTTGCCATTTCGAGCATTGTGAGAGCTTCGATATTGATTGTCTTTGTGTAAAGCTCTGCAAGAATTTCCTGTCTTGAATGAACTTCAAGGGGAGTAAAAATATGATGCTTTTCAAAAAGGTCAATATTCTTCTGAGCTGTGTAATGAGGGATTGCATCTGCCGTTGTCTTGAGATTGAGAAGACCTCTCTTTTCTGCTTCCTTTACCCATGCATCATCATAGCCGTTGCCGTTGAAAATAATTCTTGCGTGGTTTCTGAACTCACGACGGATGATGTGGCTGACTGCCTTGTCAATATCTTCCGCATTTTCAAGATAATCGGCAAACTGAGAGAAAGACTCCGCAACGATTGTGTTCATTATAATGTTGGGGTCTGCTATTGAATAGTTTGAGCCGAGCATACGGAACTCAAACTTGTTACCTGTGAAAGCAAATGGAGATGTTCTGTTTCTGTCGGTTGTGTCCTTTGTGAAGTCGGGAAGAACATCAACACCTGTCTTCATTGCCACTTTCTGAGGACCTTCAACATCGTCTTCCTTGTTGATAAGAGCCTGAATGATTTTTGTAAGGTCATCGCCGAGGAATACGGAAACAATTGCGGGAGGAGCTTCGTGAGCACCGAGACGGTGGTCATTGCCTGCACTTGCAACGGAAATTCTCATAAGGTCCTGATAATCGTCAACAGCCTTTACAACTGCTGCAAGAATGAGCAGGAAAGTTTTGTTTGACTGAGGATTTTTGCCGGGATCAAGAAGATTCTTACCGCTGTCTGTTGAAATTGACCAGTTGTTGTGCTTACCGCTTCCGTTGACACCTGCAAAGGGCTTTTCGTGAAGAAGACACACAAGACCGTGCTTCTTTGCTACCTTTTTCATGATTTCCATTGTCAGCTGGTTATGGTCGGTTGCGATATTTGTAGTTGAGAAAACGGGAGCCAGCTCGTGCTGTGCGGGAGCTGCTTCGTTATGCTCTGTTTTTGCAAGGATACCCAATTTCCAGAGCTCTTCATTCAGGTCTTCCATGTATGCCATAACTCTGGGCTTGATTGCGCCGAAGTAATGGTCGTCCATTTCTTGTCCCTTGGGAGGTTTTGCACCGAAAAGTGTTCTGCCCGTGATAACTATATCTTTTCTCTGCTCATAAATTTTTCTGTCAATGAGGAAATATTCCTGCTCTGCACCGACTGTGGAGATAACTCTCTTTGTATCAACACCGATAAGATTGAGAACACGGACAGCCTGTTTGCTCAGCTCTTCCATTGAACGGAGCAGGGGAGTTTTCTTGTCGAGAACTTCGCCTGTATATGAGCAGAAAGCTGTGGGGATGCAGAGTGAATTTTCTTTTATGAATGCGTATGAAGTGGGGTCCCATGCTGTGTAGCCTCTTGCTTCAAATGTAGCACGGATACCACCTGAAGGGAAGCTTGATGCATCGGGTTCACCCTTGATCAGCTCTTTACCTGAGAACTCCATAATGACTTTTCCGCCGGGAGCAGGACTGATGAAACTGTCGTGCTTTTCGGCAGTGATACCCGTCATAGGCTGGAACCAATGAGTATAATGTGTTGCGCCCTTGCTGATTGCCCAGTCTTTCATAGCGTGAGCAACTGCGTTTGCAAGAGTGATATCAAGTTCTTTGCCTTCTTCAACAGTCTTGTGAAGAGATTTGTAAATCTCCTTGGGGAGAGTTTCTCTCATTACTTCGTCATTGAATACGAGAGAACCGAACATTTCGGGTACATTTTTAACAGCCATACGGATTTCTCCTTTAAAAAATAAAAGGTGCTGATTTATCATCAACGCCTTTTATTATAAAACCAATAAAATAAATTTGTCAATAGTAGCGGGTTAATTTTAGAATGTCGCATAAACAAGCGGATTATCATATAAAAAAATTGGTCAAAGTATATCATCAGCCACGATTGTGAAGCCGAATTCCTTTATGGGCTCTGTTTCCCACGGACGGATAAGCTCGAATTTTACTTCAAATTTACCCTGTTTCAGAGGTTTCAGAATGAATGTCTGAAGTGCGGGAGCACCCATTATTATTTCAAGAGGAGGTTTACCCGTGTTGTCAACGGAGGGTTCAATTGTTTCGGTCACTTCAATCGCACCTTCCTCTGACACGGTGCATCTCCACATATAACCGCCATCAGATGCACTTACAAGCGGTCCGATCTTACATGGTTGATTTTGCCAGACGGTAATGCTCTTAAGCTTGAAATAATCAAGCTTTGCCGCAACACGCAGAATCATTCTTGCATCAGCGGCAGTTGTTTTTCCGTCATTTGTCACATCGCAGGTGATTGATTCCGTGCCCAGCTTTGCACTTTGCCTTAGAACAAGTCTTGCATCAGCCGCAGTGACTTTTCCGTCGTCGGTTGCGTCACCTACAACACGTATATACAGTACCTCACAGATTTTACCTGCAAATTCAAGAGCAAAAATATCATCCGTGCGGGGATATTGTTCCTCTTTGCCGTTTTTCGGAATATATTTTATTTCTCCGCCGTCAGCCGAAACGGAAAGCATGCTGAAAATATCCGCTACTGTTATGGGTTCAAAAATATAAAGTTCGTTGTTTAAATCCGTATTGAACCATGCTTGTTTTGTGCTTGCAAAAACAGGAGGTGTAAGAGTAGATTGAATATGAGGAATTTCTTCTTTTTCATACACCTTATTTTCAGGCAGATCAAAGGTGATATTCATTTCCTCTAACTTGTTGTCCTGAGTAACTTTAAAAGCCCTTACACTGACATTGGGATTATCTTTGTCCGCAACTTTCATCGTAAATGTTGCATATAGAGGAATTGCGGACGGATTTGTCCAGATGATTTCTGCCATATATCCCGTTTCTGTCTCGGAATATCTCACCATATTTTCGATTGTTCCGAGAGGTGTGCCAACATACTCAAATACTTCCTTGTTGCAATCAAGGTAGACAACAACCCCTTTATATATCTCGTCAAGTCCGATATCATATACTTTCGGCTCGATTATTATTTCTTCACCGTAAATATAGTACAGTCCGTCTTGGTACACTCCGTCCTGATAACCGTGAGCAGATACATTCATTTCGGGATAGGAAGCTTTTTCGGCACTGACAGCCACACTGAATCCTGAAATAATAATGAGGCTTAAAATAATTGAAATAATTTTTTTCATGTTTTCATCCTTACACAAAAATTGCAATTTCGTTAAAATCAGAACATATTACCGATCGGAACATCGATATGTACGGTAACAGTAAAGTAAAATTCATCAATGGGTTCATCCTCATGGTTTGCGATGAGTTCAAAGTGAACATCGTATGTGCCGGGTTTCAGACCTTTGAATGTGAATGACTGCTCAAAGGGTGTGCCCGGTTTTAAATCTTCGGGTGCAGGCGGTGTGATTTCTTCGGTGATTTCAAAAGCATTTTCGTCAGACACTGTGCATCTCCAGTTATACAAACCGCTTCCTGCATTCAGAAGTTTTGCAACTGTGAGATAACGGCCTTCTATTATTGTGAAGTCGGGGATATCAAAAGAGTCGATTTTTGCCGCAACACGGAGAATTTTTCTGGCATCCCCCGCAGAAGCACCTTTTACATTGTCAAGGTCACAGCCGCTGTCGAAGAATTCGGGAAATGGCTCGAGTTGTGCTGAATACCTTAAAACTTTTCTTGCATCAGCTGCAGTGACGATACCGTTGTTGTCGGCATCGCCGAGGATAGATATTCTCACGATTTCTCCCTGTCTGCCGTCAAAATTGACGAACAGTTCATCGCCTGTCAGTGCGTACTCGGTTTCTTTGTGGTTCAGAACTTTGTATTCAACGGGATATTCTTTGTGAGTGCTGCTGATTTTGCTTCTGAGCTCAGACTTTGTAATAGGATAAGGTAAGTATATTGTATCCTCTTTTCTGTAAATTTCAAGGTCGCCCGTAATTGTAAGACGGGGTACTTCGTCGGCATCAAAAACAGTGTTGTTGGGTAAAGAATCGGCAAGTCTTGCTTCTCTTGTTGTGTCTGAGTCTCTGTATTGCAGCAAAGCATGTGCATTTACATCAATGTCGCCCTTTGAAACACGGAATGTGAGTGTGGCTCTGTATGTTTCCGTATTTGTTGCCATACTCCAGGGATAAAAGTCTATTGTGTAGCCTTTTTCTGTTTCTGTAACTGCAAGTTCTCCTTTTGATTGATCAGCAGTTCTGAATTTCAGCACATCCGTATTGCAGTCGATGAATAATTGTACATAAACAACATCTTTAATCACGTCGACGGGGATTTTCATGTCAAATGTGATTTCCTCTCCTGCAATATAATACTGATTCGGTGCCGTCAGATAAATTTCGGGTGCCGGTATGGCTCCTGCAATATTTCCTGCGGATAAAATAATAATTGTTGTCAAAAAAAGAACGGTTGACATTAAAACTGAAATGATTTTTTTCATATTTCATTCCTCCTTACACTATTATAACACATGAAAGCATGAAAAAGGTTACAAAATCGGATAAAAAATATTTAATATTCTGATTTAGAATTATAAGTGGTTTTATTTGTTGTAGAATAAACAATAATTTATCGGGCTGTGCCCGACAATAGTTAGGAGTTAGGAGTGAGAAGTTAGGAGTTTATGAAGGGGCTTTGCCCCTTACCCCATTATAATGCAGTTTGTTTGCAAATGGCGGTATATCGCAAAAATTTCTTT
>JAFXLD010000082.1 GCA_017531385.1 Clostridia bacterium | reverse complement strand
TTCGCAAATGGCAGTATATGGCTGAAATTTGAATTTATTTCAGAGCGTAGCGGAACAAGTGCGTAGCACTTCCGACACTCCTAACTTCTAACTCCTAACTCCTCACTTACAATAATTTAGCTCCGCTAAATTATTGTTTATCATCCTCACCCAAAAAGGAGAAAATATATGTCCTACTGTGTAAACTGTGGTGTTGAGCTTGTTGAAAGCTCAAAAAAATGTCCCCTTTGTGACACACCTGTTATCAATCCGAATATAGTCAATGCGGGAAATACACCCCCTGCATTTCCTGAGAGAATCGTAATACCTAAAACTACAAAGAACAAATTCAGTGCGATTATCGTATCGCTTCTGATATTGATTCCAAATATAGTCTGTATTATTACCAATCTTCTTTTTACTCCTGATATACTCTGGAGTATTTATGTTGTATCATCATCTGCAATGTTCTGGTTTCTTTTCATATTCCCGTTTTTTATGAAAAGCAAGAGAAAATATCTGACCATTACCATTGATGCAATTGCCACAGCAGTCTATATATTCATTTTTTATTATTATAATTCAGCCCGGACAGGCTGGTTCTGGAATATTGCTGTTCCTCTTGATGTGGGAGTTTTTGTCTGTATCGCCATTCTGACAGCATATTTTTCAAAAAAGCGGACTCTTACAAAAAGCCTTATCGCAGTTTTTTCCGCACTTACGGCAATAAACATTTACGTATGTCTTATAGTAAATCTTTATGCTGCGTCTGTTATTGTGACTTATATTACAATGATTTTCGGCATCTCATGCCTGATTTTACTGCTTTTTTTCATCGTTGTTGAAAAAAATTATAAGCTCAGAGCATGGCTCTCCAGAAAATTTTTCTTCTGATTTTCCAAAAAAATCAGTCTTGTAATCTCATTTACAAAACTGCATAATAAATACAGTATACAAAGCAAAAGGATAAAAAAAACATGAAAAAAATTATTTCGATTGTTACCTCAATTCTGATATTTGCATCAGCATATGTAACAGCTTTCGCTGATTATGAAAATACTCATAAAAATACCGGTGATTTAAAGCAGGATATTCTTGCGATTGCAGGCACGCAGATCGGATACACATCCGATGATTCAGGTTCAAAATACGACAGCGCCGTTTCAGGTACATACGAAAACTGGAGTGGTGCATTTATCGGTTGGTGTGCAAACGAAGCAACTGCACCCGAAGCTGTAATTCCCAGAACTGCTGATATAAATAAGCTTTATGAGTTTTATGAAAGTGACGGAAAAATATATAATCCCGATGAACATTTTCCCGGTGAAGGCGATCTTGTATTTCTTTCAAAAAACGGGAAGATAAACCTTTGCGGATTTGTTACAGATTCAGATAATGAATACATTACAGTCATTGTCGGCGGTGAAAATAATGCCGTGTACAAAAAAATGTATTCCGTTACTCTGAGCAAGATTTACGCATATGCAACTCCTGACTATAATGTGGATTCAGACCACAAACCCGGCAAACACATGACAACTGCATCGGCACTGAACTTCAGACCTGAGCCCACAACATCATCCTCTGTAATATGCACAATTCCTCTGGGTACAATCGTAACCATCACAAGTATAAACGGTGAATGGGGTAAAATCACATACAACGGTACTGAAGGCTGGATCAATTTACAGTATGTTGTTCCATATGATGATTCCCACATCGACACTTCCGAATACAGCGTACTCTGGAATGTTATTGATATTTCAAAATGGCAGGGAAACATCAATTGGGATAAAATAGCAGAAACAAATATCAACGGTGTAATTATCCGTATCGGTCTTCGCGGTACTGCGACAAAGGAACTTCTCACCGATGAAAAATTCTTTGAATATTACAAGGGTGCAATCAATGCGGGACTGCATGTAGGCTGTTATTTCTATTCGGCAGCAACAACCAACGAAGAAGCCAGAGAAGAGGCAAACTATGTTGTTGACATGATAAGAAAACACAATCTGAAATTCGATATGCCTGTTTATATGGATATGGAAGATGAAGTTGTCAGAAGAACAGGCAGAACACAGATTTTTAATTCCACAAAAGCTTTTCTTGATGTCATGAAAGAAGAAAACATCTACACAGGTGTTTATTGCAGCACAACATGGGCACAGGATTATTATACTCCCGCACTCTTCAGCGGTCACTCACTCTGGATTGCCGATTGGCACGACAAATGCGGTTATGAAGGCGATTACGGTATGTGGCAATATACCGATCGCGGAAGTGTCAGCGGTATTGATGCGAATTATACTGACCTGAACTTGTGTTACATAAATTATCCGAAACTGATTGCTGATCAGGGCTACAACAAAATCCCTGATGAAAACACCAAGATTATCCCCGGTGACATCAACAACGACGGGCTTGTAACAGCATCTGATGCAAGAATTGCTTTACGTACTGCCGCAAAATTGCATACCCTTACAGAAAAAGAAACCAAGAAGGCTGATATGGATTCAGACGGCAAAGTCACAGCTTCTGACGCAAGAAAAATTTTAAGAATTTCCGCTAAATTGGAATAATACTATCAGGTTGCTGCATAATTTGCGGCAACTTTTTTTATCGGAATTTATTTACATTTTCTTTATAATGTTTTATAATGATTGTAACAAATTTCCGAAAGGATGATAACATGAAACTTACAAAAAAAATTCTATCGGTAATTCTTTCAGTTATAATGCTGTTGACACTGTTCAGTCCCGCTATCAGCGGTGCTGTTGTGACGGGGAATCCGGAAGAAATTGTTGGAACACTCCCCTTTGCCGCAATTTCGGACATTCACTATTATCCGCCATCATACACAGGCAATAACTGCGATGCATGGCAGGAGTTTTCATCAACCGAAGCAAAGGAATATGAGGAATCTGATGCTCTTGTACATGCAGCACTTGATTCAATTGCTCTTAAAGCTGAAGAAACGGGCTATAAATATCTTCTTATTCCCGGTGATCTTACAAAAGACAGCGAATACGAAGGTCATGTTCAGCTCGCAGCAACTCTTGAACAGTTTGAAAAGGACACAGGTATTGAAGTTTTCGTTATAAACGGCAACCATGATATAAATGTTATCGATTCCTGTACTTTTGAAAACGGTTCAATGGAATTTGCTAAAGCCACAACTCCCGCTGAATTCAGAGAAATTTACAAGAATCTCGGTTATGACCACGCAATTAGTGAATACACAGCTCCTGACGGTTCTCATCAGGGCGGACTTTCATATGTTGCTGACCTTGATGATAATTACAGACTTATTGTTGTTGATTCAAACAAATACACTGCTGATGTTCCCGCAAAACAACAGACAGACGGTATGGTTTCCGAAAACACAATGGAATGGGTAAAAGAAATGTCTGAAGATGCCCGGAAAGATGGAAAAACTCCCATCATGATGATGCATCACAGCATTGCTCCTCACATGAAATTAGAGCCTTCCGTTACATATGCATTCTGTGTTGATAACTACACATGGGTTGCAGAATCCTTTGCAGATGCAGGCATTCATTTTGCGTTTACAGGTCATCAGCACACAAATGATATTTCAAGTGTGACTTCCGACAACGGCAATGTTATATATGACTGCGAAGTCGGTGCACTCACAGGTTTCCCCAATTTCATAAGAGAATGCACTATCACCACATACGGTGACGGTGAAAGTGAAATGACTTACAGCACATATGATGTTGACTTTGCAAATGAAGTAACCGTAAACGGAAAAACTTATGAAAAGCCTTTCAGTGAAGCGTCATTTGCAATTAACTTCGGCGGTAAATACACTGAAGACGGCTATGCAGATGCTAAAGCTTTCTTTATGGGAATCATCAAGAATTATCTGCTGCCATATGTGGATGATATAAATGCTGCAGGCGGAATTAATGAGTTTCTTAAAACAATGAATCTCGACCTTGCACAGCTTCTTGACGGTTTTCTTTCTCCATATATCGGTGACGGTATAAAATTAGGCGATACAAGCATTTTATCTGTTGACAATATCATGTGGTTTATCAACGACCTTATGGGACAGATTGAAGAGCTTTATATAAATGATCCTGAAAATCTTATAAACCTTCTTGAATCAATTGTCAGCAAGGTTATTGATTTTGAAGTATCTTCCGTTCCCTGTACAAAGTTCATTGACACATACCATTTCGGTGATGCTTCAAAAAACGGTACACTCGGTGATTTCATACTGAGTGCAATGGTTTACTGGTACACAGGTAACGAGGATTGCTCTGACGATGCTTTTGTGCTTGATGTAATCAATGAATTCGAAAACGGTGATCTTGCAGAAAAAATCGTAAACACACTCATAGATATTATTCTTAACGATCTGCTCTACGATTCAATCCTTTCAAAGCTTGAAATCAGACTCGAAAAGCTTATCGACCCTGATTTCCCGACAGCATCTTTACTCGGATTAAATATAAACTATCTTGTAAGCACACTTCTCAAAGGTGACATTTCTTACCTGAATCTTATCAACACCGTATTCTCACTGGGTATTCTTCCGTATTCAAGCATTGATGACATTATCAATTCCCTTATGGATGAATATATCACTCAAAGTCAGCTTGAATCTATCGGTCATCAGTTTGCTTACTGTATTTCAGACTTTGTGACAGACACAAATCCCAAGCATCTCGGTGATAACAATGTTACATATTCTTCACACAAGGTTGAGCCGGAAGTTTCCGCTGAAAATTACAGACTTCCTGCAATGATAAATGTTACTCTCGGTGCTGACAGCACAAGTGCAAACATCAATTGGTTCACAAAAGAATCTGTTGCAGGCTCCGATATTGAAATTTACAAAGCTGATGAATTTACTGCATTCACAGGTGTTCCCACCGATGCAGAGGATGTTGATTTCTCTTTCAGTGTAGCAAGTGAAAAAGTGACTGTCAGCTATCCCGGTATTGACCTTGGAATCATAGGTTTCTTCTATTATGATTTTGAGCTTAACAGACACACAGCTACTATCACAGGACTTGAAGCAGACAGCACATATTACTACAGGGTCGGTGATGCACAAAGAGGCTGGTGGAGTGAAACAGGCTCAATCACAACACAGGATAACGGCGATAACTTCACATTTATCAATGTTACAGATTCTCAGTCACAGACACTCTCTCAGTTTGAACGTGGCTGGCAGAATGTAATGGATAAGGCATTTGAGCTTTATCCTGAAACAAAGCTTGTTCTTCATACGGGTGATATGGTTGATAATCCCAAAAATGTAAATCAGTATCAGTGGCTTCTGAACACTGCAAGCGAACAGATAATGAATACATATCTCATGCCTGTAACAGGTAATCACGAGAATTTCGAAGAATACGCAACACTCAGCAAATTTACAATTTCAGATTACCCCGAACAGGATACTTCAACAGGTGTTTACTACTCATTCGATTACAACAATGCACATTTCATGGTTCTGAACTCCAACAGTCTGAATGAAAACGAAGGTCTTTCAGATGCGCAGATTGAATGGCTCAAGGCTGACGCTGCTGCAAGTGACGCACAGTGGAAAATCGTCGCAATTCATAAGGCAGTATATTCAAACGGTTCACACTATGACGATGATGATGTAATTGCAATAAGAGAACAACTTTCCGTTCTTATGCCGCAGCTTGACATTGACCTTGTTTTCCAGGGCCATGACCATGTTTACATGAGAACTTATGCTCTTGACAGCAATCTTGTAACCGACACGGAAAGAGTTCTGCTTTCACACAACGGTAAAAATTATGTAACCGATGTTCAGCCCACAGGTACATCATATGTTATCTGCGGCACATCCGGTGTCAAGGTTTATAACCAGAAAGATGCATCTCTTACAGATGAGCTGTTCCCCAGAGCTGAGAAAATAATCGATGTTGATGCTTCGATGTTCTCTGCAATTGAAATTGACGGTGGTGTACTGTACTTCGATGCTTACACCGTAGACAGCGACAATGCTGTAAATGTTGACTCATTTGCAATTCAGAAAGATACTTCCGAGGGTGAATATGCAGGTGACTGTGAAGATGTTTCTGCAGATGAAAAGAACAATGCAAATGAAAACAGTTTCTTTAAAAAGCTCATTGATTTCTTTAAAAAGCTTATCACATTCTTTATAAATCTTCACAATATGTTTGAATTATAATCAGTATTACATCAACAGTTGTCGTCTTGTACGGCAACTGTTTTTTTGCTTGACAATTTGAAAAAAATACAGTATAATGTATCATGTGATACAAATTTGGAGTGTTTTTATGAAAAAATCTGTTTTCGATTCACTTTCTGTATGTCCTGTTTTTAAGAACATACCAGAAAATGATCTTTGTACAATTGCCGAAGAATATGCAACTTTTTCCGTTTATGAAAAGAATGAAGTTATTTTTTCGGAAAACAATTATACAAGAAGTCTGGTTATAATTATAAAAGGCTCTGCATCCGTAACCAAGCAAAGCGGTAATTCAAAAATTCTGATGAACATTCTGAAAAAAGGCGATATTTTCGGAATGGCTACCCTGTTCTATGAAGAAGAAAATTATCTTACACAGATAACAGCTCTTGAAAAAGTAACATTGGCTGTATTCTCTAAAGAAAATGTGAAAAAGATTTTTTCTCTCTACCCTGCCGTTTCTGAAAATTACATCACGATTCTTTCCGAAAAAATTCATTTTCTGAATAAAAAAATCAGCACTTATACAAAAGCTGAAACATTGCAGAAAGTCGCATCATTTATTCTGCAATATGTAAATGAGGACAAAACCGTATCCGATTTACCGTACAGCATAACAAGCATTGCCGATGCATTGAATGTAGGCAGAGCGTCGGTTTACAGAGCTTTTGACACACTTGAAAATGATTCGGTTATAAAAAGAGAGGGCAAAAAAATTAAAATTCTTGATTTGACTGCTCTCGAAAATATATAAAAAAACACAGGAGTGAACAATCATGAAAAAAACAAAAATTCTTGCACTCATTATGGCTGTTATGATGATTCTCGTTGCATTTACAGCATGTGCAGACACAAAAACAAATGAAGAACCTACAACAGATGCAGAAATCGTGACTGATGAAGCAGAAAACAATGCACCTGTTACAGATGCTGTCAATGTTGCTCTTCTAAAAGGACCTACAGGTATGGGCGGTGCTTATATGTGGACAAAATCTTACAAGGGTGAAACTGCAAACAAATACAACATTTCTCTTGATACTGATGCAACAGTGGTAGGTCCCAAGCTCATGCAGGGCGAATACGACATTGCCGCTATTCCCACAAATCTTGCTGCATCTCTCTATCAGAAATCACAGGGTAAAGTAAAAGTTATTGCAGTAAACACTCTCGGTGTTCTTTATATCGTTACAAAAGACGGTGCTGTTGATTCTGTTGACGATCTAAAAGGAAAAACAATCCTTGCATCAGGTCAGGGCACGATTGCAGAATATGCTCTGAATTATGTTCTTGAATCAAACAATCTTGTTATCGGCGAAGATGTAACAATTGAATTTGCAACAGAACACGCTGAATCAGTTACAAAGGCTCTTGCAGGCGGTTATGATGCAATCCTTCTTCCCGAGCCTTTTGTTTCACAGATCAGCACAAAAGACCCCTCATTCTCTGTCGGAATCAATATTACAGAAGAATGGGAAAAGACAGGTGAATGCACTCTTACAATGGGCTGTATTGCCGTAAATTCAAAGTTTTATGAAGAGAACAAAGATGCTGTTAAAAAATTCCTTGCAGATTACAGCGAGTCTGTAAGCTATGTAAACGCAAATATTGAAGATGCCGCTACACTTATTGAATCACATGATATTATGCCTGCAGCAGTAGCAAAAAAAGCTATCCCTAACGCAAATATCGTTTGCTACACAGGCGAAGAAATGAAAACAGCTCTTTCAAGCTGTTACAAGGTTCTTTTTGAACAGAACGCAAAAATAATCGGCGGACAGATGCCCGATGATGATTTCTATGTTGACACAAACGCTTAAAAAAATCGGTAAAAAGCTAATCATTATTCTTATCTGGCTCGGTATATGGCAGGCTCTGTCTGCCATTATCGGGCTTTCAGTCCTTTTCCCGTCACCGTCTGATACTCTTACAGAACTTAAAAATCTTGCAGTTACGGGAGAATTCTGGCTTTCTGTTTTGTTTTCTGTAATCAGAATCTCGGTCGGTTTTATTACAGGTACTCTTGCCGGAGTGCTGACAGGTGCTGTTTCATCATTTTTCAAAGGTTTTTCAGAGTTCCTGTCCCCTGCTGTCAGTATAATAAAAGCAACGCCCGTTGCATCATTCATAATTCTTGCCGTAATATGGCTTAAAACAGGCAATATTCCGTCATTTGCGACAGCACTGATCGTCTTCCCGTTTGTTTATTCAAACATAAAAACAGGCTTTGACGAAACGGACAAAAATCTCATTGAAATGTCTGATGCCTTCGGTGTTTCATTCGGAAAGAAGCTGTTGAAACTCTATATTCCGTCTGTAAAACCGTACTTCATTTCAGCATCAACTACCGCAATGGGACTCGCATGGAAAGCAGGAATTGCGGCAGAAGTCATATGTAATCCAACAATATCAATCGGCAACGGAATTTATGAATCAAAAGTCTATTTCGAGCCGCCTGCAATGTTTGCATGGACTGCAGTTGTTGTAATTCTCAGTATAATTCTCGAAAAAATCATGATTCTTTTGCTGAAAAGAGGTAAGAAAAATGATTGAAATCAAAAATATATCTTTCTCATTCGGTAAAGACAAAATCATTTCAGATTTAAACCTTGAAATTGAAGAAGGAAAAACATACTGCATCATGGGAAAATCAGGTGTAGGCAAAACTACGCTTATGAAACTGATTGCAGGACTTCTGAAACCGGAAAAAGGAGAAATCCTCGGCACGGAAAAACTTAAAAAATCATTTATTTTTCAGGAAAACAGACTTCTTCCCGGACTCAGTGTTTATGAAAACATAAAATTTGTGACAGCTGATGAAGAAAAAATAACAAATGCATTGCAGGACACTTCGCTTTTGTCTGAAAAAAACAAAATGATTGATGAACTCAGCGGAGGTATGGCAAGACGAGTTGCAATCGCACGAGCTACTGCTTTTGACGGTGACATATTTTTTATAGATGAACCGCTTTACGGACTTGATGTTAAAACATCTCAGGGCATACTTGAACTGATAAAAAATACGGTAAAAAACAAAACGGCAATTATCATCACCCACAGTCCGGATGAGGCTTTTTATCTCAGCGATAAAATAATTTTTCTTAAAAATATGCCCGTTTGCGAAACAGAAACTGTTGATACTTCAATTTTTAAGTCTGCTGATGAAATAAAAACTCATCTTTTAGCATAATTTCTATTGCAAAAATAATAAAAATATATTATGATTTCTTTTAGATATTTAAAATATTTAAAGGAAATCTTTTATTTTATAATTAAGGTGATAAATTTGAGCAGATATCTGAGAACATTTGCTGAAATTGATGTTGATGCAATTGAACAAAATCTCAATGAACTGAAAAACTGCATATCAGAAGACACGCTGAAATGTGCCGTTGTCAAGGCAGATGCCTACGGTCACGGTGCTGTGACGATTGCAGAATTACTTTCAGACAAGGTTGATTTCTTTGCGGTCGCATCGGCAGACGAAGCAATGGAACTTCGTCGTTCAGGAATTGAAAATAATATACTTGTTCTCTCGTACACTCATTCCGATGATTATGAAGAACTCATTTCAAATGATGTCAGGCTGACTGTGTACAATAAAGAGAGAGCAAAAAAAGTTAATGAAGCGGCAAAAAAGCTCGGCAAAACCGCAAAAGTGCATATTGCAGTTGACACAGGAATGACACGAATCGGTTTCTTTCCCGATGATGAAGCAGTAAAAGCAGTATGTGAAATAAACAATCTCAGAAATATTGAGCTTGAAGGTATTTTCTCACATTATGCCTGTGCTGATATGACAGACAAAGCTGTTTCTCATAATCAGACAGCACTTTACAAGGATTTTGTAAATAAATGTGCTGATTCAGGTGTAACATTCAAAATTCAGCATATGTGTAACTCGGCAGGTATTTCGGAGTTCAATGAACACTTTGATATGGTCAGAATGGGTATTTCTCTATACGGATTATATCCGTCAGATGAAATTGACCAATCAAAAATCAATCTTATTCCTGCACTGACTTTCAAGAGTCATATCATCAGCATCAAAGATGTAGACGAGAATGTTGGCATAAGCTACGGTCACACATATAAAACAAAAGAAAAACGACGCATTGCAACTGTTTCCGCAGGCTATGCAGACGGCTATCCGAGAGCTTTATCGGGCTGTGGCAGAGTTATCGTAAATGGCAAATATGCGCCTATCGTCGGCAGAGTGTGCATGGATATGTTTATGATTGATGTTACTGAAATTGATTGTGAAGTGACCGATGAAGTCATACTTTTCGGCTCAGACGGCAATCTCACCGTTTCTGCGGAGGAAATCGGCGACAAATCAATGAGCTTCAATTATGAAGTTATCTGCGGTGTTTCAAGAAGAATACCGAGAGTCTACAAAAAAGACGGAAAAATCATAAAAACTGTTAATTATCTGAGGTAAAAAAATGGACAGAAAATTAAAGGCACAAAAAATCATCAGTCCCCTGCTTATCGTGCTTGCGGCACTCATATGGGGTATTTCATTCGTAGCACAGAGCGAAGGCGGAGATGTGGGCTCTTTTACATTCCAGAGTATCAGATGCACTCTTGCATTCCTTTCAATTCTTGCGGTTGTTCTCGTTCAGAATAACACAGGCAAGGCAAAGCTCAATAAGAAAAAATACAAAAACTTAAAGCACTGGTTTGATGAAAATAAAATTCTTACCCGTGCAGGTCTTATCTGCGGTATCACACTTGCGGCAGGATGTATTTTCCAGCAGTTCGGCATTGATATGCAGGGTAAGGATGTTTCAACAGGCAGAGCCGCATTCCTTACAGCTCTTTACATAATTTTCGTACCTGTTTTCGGCATTTTCTTCAAAAAGAAAGTCGGACTTATGGCATGGCTGAGTGTTGCCGTCGGTACTGTCGGTCTTTACTTTATTTCAATCACTCCCGGTGCAGGTTTTACAATTTCAACAGCAGACATAATGCTTATTGCCTGTGCAGTCGGTTACGGTGCTCAGATAATCACAGTTGATTCAGTTTCAGATAAAGTTGACGGCGTAAAACTTTCATGTATACAGTTCGGTATAACAGCAGTTATTGCAACAATTTTTATGCTTATTTTTGAAAAGCCTGATATGGAGATCATCAAGGCAAATGCAATTCCTCTTCTCTACTCAGGTGTTCTTTCAGGCGGTGCTGCTTTCACACTTCAGATTATCGGTCAGAAGCATTGCAACCATATTCTCGCTCCCCTTCTCATGAGCCTTGAATCGGTTTTCTCAGGTCTTGCAGACTGGGTGATCCGTGGTAATCTCCCCACTCAGAGAGAATTTATCGGCTTTGCAGTTATGTTTGTTGCAATTATTATGGCTCAGCTCCCCGATTTAAAAATCGGTAAAAAAGCAAAGAAATGAAGATAAATATTTTTGAAAAAGGATTCAACTATTCTCAGGACGGTCCGGGGAACAGACTTGTTTATCATCTTTCAGGCTGTAATATGGTCTGTCCGTGGTGTTCAAATCCCGAGGGAATGAATAAAAACGGCAAAGAGTATGAAACCGATGAAATTATACGTGAAATAAAGTCATCGGCACCGATGTTTTTTGACGGCGGAGGTGTCACTTTCACAGGCGGTGAATGCACTCTTCAATCAGAGGCAATATGCGAAATAATAAACTCTCTTAATGATATTTCTTTCTGCATTGAGTCAAATGCAGATACGCCTGATTTTTTATATGTTGCAGAAAAATGTGATACTGTTATTGTTGATTATAAATCACCGATACAGGACAGATTGAAGCTTGTCACAGGCGGAAATCTCGCAACAATTGAAAATAATCTGAGACAAATTGAAAAAATTAAACATATCCACATAAGAATTCCGCTTATTCACTCATTCAATGATGATGACGAATCACTTGAGGGATTCACTGAATTTTTTAACAGTCTCAATGGCAATTTCGATGTTGAAATACTTCCCTACCATGAATACGGCAGGGAAAAATGGCTGAAACTCGGCAAAGAATATACCGTTAATGACGGTTATGTAAATAAAGAAACAATAAAAAAATTTGTTGATAAATTCAGATTAAACTCAATTAAAGTTATTAAAACATAAGGAGAGGATAGCATGAACATAGGCAATCACGAACATCTCACTTATCTTGCAAAGGAGCTTTTCAAGGAAGAACGCTCACTTAAAAAACTTGACGGCTGGTTCAGAATCAAAGAATACAGACGTGAAACTGACGAGCAGTTCAAAGACCTTCCTCCTGTAGAAAAAGCCGGTCAACAGCTAAAAATCATTGCAGAAAGACTGCCTATTTCAATCAGCAAGTTCGCAGTTTTTGCAGGCACTCAGAGAGATGCTTTTGCAAGAAGCTATGCGCTCATCAATCCTGCATTCAGGGTTGAAACATTCTCCGGCTACTGTGACCCCACAGCAGTCTATGACGATATTGATGTTGACGATGAATTCACAAAAGAACGCATCGAAAAAATGCGTGCATACGATAAAGAAACGCCATTTGTCAAGGAGCTTTCAAAGGTTTATGACAAATACAGCGAATATACAGACGAAGTTGCATTCTTCATTGAGCAGGTAACGGGACATGTTATTCCCGATATGCGTCCTGCAATAAAATATGGCGTAAAGCACCTTATCAGAGAACTTGACAAAAAAGAAGGCAATGACAAGCAGAATTCACATCGCAAGGGTATGAGATATGCCCTTGAAGCAGTTCTTATTCTTTCTGAAAGGTACAGAAATCTTGCTCTCGAAAATGCTGAAAAAACAGATGATGCAGACGAAAAATGCAGACTGCTGAACATTGCAGAAGCTCTCGAAAAAGTCCCTGCAAACGGAGCAGAAACACTCTTTGAAGCTATCCAGAGTTTTATACTCCTGTGGCAGATTATGTGCCTTGAACAGGCTCCCAACCCCTTTGCATTCTCAGTTGGCAATGCAGACAGAATTTTTGAGCCTTACAGAAAAATGGAAAACCTTTCAAGAGAAGACACAGCAGCACTTCTTAAACATCTTCTCGTTTTCTATAATGTTGCAGACAGAAGCTGGGCAATATCACAGAATCTTATCATCGGCGGTAAGGACGAAAACGGAAATGACCTGACAAACGAAACATCATTTGCCCTTTTCGATGCTTATTATGACATGAATATGCCTCAGCCAATTCTCTCAGTTAAACTTCACAAGAATACTCCAGACAGTGTTTATGAAGCCATGGGTAAATTCTTCTTCACACCCGGCTGTCTTACTCCGTCACTTTTCAACGACGATGCAATGTTTGAAGTGCTTTCAACTCACGGTGTAAAGACAGAGCATCTTGCCGATTACTCAATCGCAGGTTGTCAGGAACCTCTTATCATGGGCAAGGATTCAGGCAACACAACAAACAGCTGGTTCAATCTCGGAAAGATTCTCGAACTTACTCTCACAGGCGGTTACTCTGAAATTACAGGCAAGAAAATCGGCAAGACCGATGACTCATCAGCTATCGAAAAGCTTCAGAATATCAGAGAAAAGTTCTATGCAAATGCAGAAACTTATGCAACTCTTATGACTGATGCGGCAAACGGTGCATCAAAAGCGCTTTCACTTCTTCCCGTGCCTTTCCTCTCTGCTGTTATGGGCGGTATTGAATCAGGCTATGATGCAAGAGATATTGTTAACCAAGGCACACCCTACAACGGAAGCGGTTGTCTTATCCACGGGACTTCTGTTGTTGCAGACAGCTTTGTTGCAATTGACTGTCTTCTTAAAGACCGTCCCGAAGATGCAGACAAGCTTATTGATGCAATAAAGAATAACTTTGAAGGCTACGAAGAACTTCGCGATTATCTTCTCTCCTGCCCCAAATTCGGCAACAATAATGACATCGCAGACAAAGAGGCAGTTGAAGTCACTTCAAAAATTGCTGATATCGTTGCTTCAAAGAAAAACTATCTGGGCAATGCTTTCCGTCCTGATTTCAGCACACCCTCAACACACCTTCTTTACGGTTACTGGGTCGGTGCACTTCCCGACGGCAGAAAGTCAAGAGAAATGCTCAACTACGGCATTGACCCTCTTCACGGCGATGCAAATCAGGGACTCGGTTTCCGTACACTTTCACAGATGAAACTTCCCTACGACAAAATGTGCGGCGGCTGTGCATCACACTTAGGTGTTGACCCCAAATACTTCAAGGGCGAAACATACGAAGCAAAGGGACTTGAATTCAGAACAAAAATTGTCGCTCCCCTGTTTTTCAATCCCTTACAGCAGGGCATTGCTCCGTTCTATATGTATCTCAACATCACAACGCCTGAAATGCTTCGTAAAGTTCTCGACAATCCAAAGAAGTATGCTCCGAGCGGTGTTTACATCATGAGAATTCACGGAACATTCGTTAATTTCCTTGATCTTTCACCTGCTATTCAGCAGGACATCATAACAAGACTTGACCCGGACTCAACAGGTGGAATAGAATGTTAAAGATATTAGGACTTGACATCGGCACAACAACCATCAGTGCTGTTGTGGCTGATGCAGAAACGGGAAAAATCCTCGACAGCAGAACAGTTAAAAACGATTCTGTTATTGACGGCACAAAACTTCAGAAGCCCGAAGTTATAATTAACACGGTGCTGAAAATCAAAGATGAACTTGCTGAAAAGCACTCACCTCTGACTGCAATCGGTGTAACTGGACAGATGCACGGCATACTTTATCTTGACAAAGACGGTGAAGCTGTAAGCCCTCTTTACACATGGCAGGATGAAAGCGGTAACAAGCCTTTTAATGGCGAAACATTTGCTTCATATCTGACAAAAATAACAGGTCACACTATGGCATCAGGCTTCGGTCTTGTTACTCATTTTGTGAATATCCGGGAAAACAATGTTCCCGAAAATGCCGTTACGCTCTGCACAATTCACGATTATCTTGTAATGAAGCTGACAGGCAGAAAAACTCCCCTTATGCATTCGAGTGATGCTGCAAGTCTGGGCTGTTTTGACCTTGCAAAAGCTGATTTTGACGATGATGCACTCAGAAAAATCGCCATAGACAGAAGTTTTCTTCCTGAAGTGTGCAGTGATTGTACTATTGTCGGTAAAGACGAAAACGGCGTACCCGTTTCTGTTGCAATCGGTGATAACCAGGCATCCGTTTTAGGCTCTGTTTCAGACGAAAACAGCATTCTCGTAAACATCGGCACAGGCAGTCAGGTTTCGGTTATTACAGACTCACCGAAAGCACTTTCAGACGGTGAAGCAAGACCTCTGAACAATAAAAAATTCATTCTTGTGGGTGCTCCACTTTGCGGTGGCAGAAGTTTTGCTCTGCTTCATAAATTCTTCACTGAATGTGCGGAAATTTTCGGCGGAAACAAAGATGATATCTATAAAAATATGGATAAAATTGCAGAAATCAATCCCGATGAACATTCACTCACCGTTGATACACGTTTCTGCGGAACAAGAAAAAATCCCGATATAAAGGGGAACATTTCAGGTATCACAGAAAGCAATTTCAATCCTGCTGAGCTTACAAGAGGATTTTTATACGGTATGGCAAATGAGCTTTACACTCTTTATAACAGCTTCAATAACAAAGGTAATATGCTTGTATCTTCGGGTAATGCAGTCAGAAAAAGCAGTGTTTTAAGACACTATCTCGAAAATCTTTTCGGCATGAAGCTTCACGTGCCTGCACATACGGAAGAAGCATCTTTCGGCGCCGCAATTTTTGCAAGTGTTGCATCCGGAATTTATAAAGACACCTTCGACGCGGCAAAAAAGATGATACACTATCAATGAGGTGACACAATGAACCTTAACAAACCATTATTTTTCAAGAAAAACAGAGTAAGAAGAATATACACAGGCGGCAGTCAGTTTGCATCATTTTTCGGTGACGACAGTACAGAGGGATTTTATCCCGAAGAATGGGTCTGTTCTTATGTAAAAGCACTCAATGAGGGCAGTAACATTCCCGATGAAGGTATTTCCATTACGGAAGACGGTGAAAAATTCGACGAACTTCTTAAAAATTACACCGAAGAAATGCTCGGTAAAGGCAGAACTGAACTCGGAATCCTCACTAAAATTCTTGATTCATCAATAAGACTTCCCGTTCAGTGTCATCCCGATAAAGAATTTTCAAGAAAGCACTTCAACAGCGAATACGGCAAAACAGAAAGCTGGATTATCCTCGGAACGGGTGAAGATGCCTGCATTTATTTCGGTTTCAACAAGAGATACACAAAAGAGGAATTCAGAGCCGCTTTTGACAAGGATGAAAGTGTTCTCGTTTCAATGCTGAACAAAATCCCCGTTAATGTGGGTGATGTTTTTCTTATCCCCGGCAAGGCAATTCACGCCATAGGCAAAAACTGTCTTCTTCTTGAAGTTCAGGAGCCGACAGACTTCACCATTCAGCCCGAAAATAAGTGCGGTGACTATGTTTTAAGCGATAACGAAAAATATTTAGGTCTTGACCCTGATATTGCTTTTGACTGTTTCGACATGGAGCTTGATTCTCTTGAAAAAACTCTGAAAGCCGCAAAATGCGAGCCTGTGAAAGAGGGCAACATCGAAAGACTTATCACTCACGAAAAAACACCCTGTTTTGCAGTAAACAGATACAATGTAAAAGGTGAATCCGTTTCACTTCCCTGTCCGAGTGTTTATGTTGTGACAGACGGAAATGGTAAAATTATCTGTGATGACTTCGTGAGAGATGTTAAAAAAGGCGATTACTTCTTCGCACCTGCTGTTATCGACGGCAGACTCTTTGCCGAGGGTGATATGCAGATTATCCAGTGCGATTTTCCTATAATATAAACATAAAAATGAGCTGATGATTTTTGAAGTCATCAGCTCTTATTTTTTTTACTTCTTAATCCACGGAGTTGTGAGAATGCCGACTGTTTTAAGGTTATATTCATAACTCCATTTCTCATCTTCTTCACGCCATGCTCCGGGTCCATGCCATGAATGGCTGACATCTGTAAGATGAACAGCGCCGAATGAATTGAAGCGATGTGTGAAGAGTTTTATGTCAACCTTGTGTTTACCGTCTGAAAGTCCTGTAACAAGAAGTTCATTGGGTGAATAAACAATGTTCCCCTTGTCTTCGCCGTCAACGATAACCTTAACAAGACCGCCTCTGTAACGGGGTACTGTTATGAGAAGTTCGCCCTTGTCTGTTTCTGCTTCAAGGTGGTATGTGATGTTTCCGCCGTAGAAAGGAAGTCCCTGCGGAACAATATCACCGAAAGCAAGCTTTTCTGCCTTTTTGCAGATTGTAGATGTTGAACCGATAACCCTGACACCGAAATCACCAAGAAGATAGCACCACTCTGTGTTTGTTCGGTTGCCGAGAGGAAGTTTTACGGTGAGGATGTTTGCACCTGTCTTAAGGTCGGGAAGAGCAACTCTCTTTATTGATTTATCAACATACCAGCCGAGAATTTCATTAGCAACTTTCTGACCGTTCATTGTAATTTCTGCAAGTTCAGCATCTTCAAGTGCAAGTACGGGATTTTTAACATCAATCTCGGAATCAATAGTGAATTCGAGTGTGATTGAATGCTTTATTTCTTCTTCGGGAATAACCCAGGGCTGAGGAACAGAGCCGCCTCTTTCGTCAAGACCCGCTTCTGCTCTGGCGATATTGTCAGCAAGAAGAATTTCTTCTTTTTCGTGCCAATCACCGTCGTCTGTCTTAAAACGGCACATATCAAGAAGAAGAACATTTTCTTCATCGAGTGTATAGTCAACAAAAACAGGAACTTTCACATCTTCACAGGCTTTGATTTCATTCTTAGCACAGTTCTCATCATTTCTGCCGTCTTCGATTTTTACAAGCAATGAATCATAGTCATACATTTCCTGTTTTATAACAGTCTTGCCGTTTGCATAATCAACATCAGCAGGATAAATATCACCCGAAATTGTGTCATAAACAGTAACCTTTCTGTCACCGTCAAGATAAATTCTTACATCCCTGCTTGAGAAAACATCCTTGTTGTAAGGATTGCGTGCATGAGCCACAAAAAGCCACTCGCAATCGTTATCTTTACGCATCTGATAAATAAGATTGTCTGCGAGTGAGCCGTTTTTATAACGGATTGTGACAGTTCTGTTTTCTTCAAGTGCTGAAAGAAGTTTTTCACGGTCAAATGAAATCACTGTGCTGTTTTCATAAAGTGCTTTGCCTCTTTCACTCGGCACTGCATTTTCATAAACGGGAGCAGAACCCATAAATATGAGTTTACCGCCGTTTTTCGCAAACCCTTCAAGTCTTTCAAGAGTTGAAGAACGAAGTGTTTCGCAATCAGGCACAACAATAGCATCGTATTCCATTTCACCGACTTTAATGGGATTTGTGCCCTTTTCGCAGAGAGTCGGGAAAAGTGATTCGCTGATGAAGTTGAAGTCTATACTGCCTTTGAGAAGCCAGTCTGTGACATTGAAGAATTTTTCATCAAGAGCATCACGGGCAAGCTCTGATTTATCGTTGGGGCCCCAATGAAGCCAGAATGACTCAACGGGATGAATAACACCGACTTTTACAACGGGCTTACCACGTGTCATTGCAGAGTAAACTCTTGCAAAATGGTCTTCAACATAAGAATATTCTTTCCACCAGGGTGACTGATAATGAATTGATGCAGGATAGTCACGCTTTGCTTCACCTGCCATTGAAACCCACGAAAGATGCGGAACTCTGACAGTTACACCGAGTGCAGCCTGCCAGTCGCCCTGAAGTTTATGACCTCGGAAATCGAAATCCCAGCCTGTTACACCGTAAAGCTCGGAAAGAACACCTTCTCTGCCGAACTGATGACAGGCTGACTGAGCCTGTTTTGCAGTTGTGAACTCAAAGCTGTTACAGAGCATATCGATACCGGGAAGGTCAAAGCCACGGTAAGAACGCATTGCCTCGCCCAGAGCTGCAGTCTGGCTGTGAAGTGAGGGTTCTTCCATCATATGACCTGTGAGATACAGTCCGTTTTCACGGCACCATGAACCGCAGACATCAGCAAAAGCCTCTGAAAAACGCTCTGAAATATGGTCATGATAACGGTAACGTGCAAGACTTACTTCATTTTTCTTGTCCCAGAAAAGTTCGGGAAGAAAATCGAGAATATCATCACCGTAAGCCTTTTTGTATGTTTCGGGAATATCATCTGTCCATGGCAGATTGATGTCGTGCTTGTCGGTTGAATTGTTGAGTGTCTGCTTTCTGCAGAACTGAGGTTCATCGGTAAAGATTGCAGGTACTGCATCGCCAAAGTCCTCACCTACTGTTTCTTTGTATCTTTCGTGAGTAACCTCAACAAAGCGTTTTACGGCATCCTTACTGAGAGTATCAAGATAAGCCTGATTGTTATACCAGCTCGATGATGAACAGATTTCCATATAGGCATACCATTTTGAGCCCTGTGGCTCTTCATCCTTGCCGATTCTTTTATAAGATTCAAGATAACCGTCATTATCAAGTATGACATCATAAGCCGCAAGAAAATCACCTTCGCCGTTTCTTCCGCCTTCACTTCTTGAATCATTGACCTGAAGATTATCTGCACATTCTTCATATGACCTGGGAGTGAAAAGCAGATATCTTGCACGGTATTTCTTATCTTTTGTCACAAGACCACCTGCAGCACCTGATGGCCATCTATCCTCATCATAAAGCCAGGCAAGCATTTTTTCATCTTTAGCCTTTTCAACACAAGCTTTGACAATATCCATATATTCATCGGAAAGATATGGTGTTGCCATACCTGTTCTTACATGCATGTGAAAACCACCAAGACCCATTTCCTTGAATACTTCTATCTGCCATTTCAGCTCTTCTTTGTCAAGTTTACAGTTCCATGCCCAGAAAGGCGTTCCTCTGTACTCACTTGTGGGATTCCTGAAAAGCTCCGTTGACAGAGTTTTTTCACTGTTTTTCTTATAAATCATAAATTAACCTCCTTAAAATCCGAAGTTATTTTCTTTTCTTATATTTTCGATTATTCTGCATGACGCAAACGCCATCTGCTTACAATAATCGTAATATTCTTTGTTTCTGCCGTTTATGAAATCTCTGAAAGCTTCAATTTCCTTTGACATGACTATGTTTTCATCAATAACGGGATAAAGTTCTTCTGTTCTGCCGTCATTGTAATATCTGTCTATCCCTGTAAGCTTTGAAACGGATTTTACGGTAATTGCTCCGTTTTCACCGAGGATTCTGCTTCCCAAAAATCCGTTAGCCGTTTTTGAATATGTAATCGTGACAGTTTTGTCATCATAAACAAATATTAGTGTGCCAGTACAGTCTGCACCAGATTCCAGAAAATCAGAATGTGAGATCACGTTCACGGGCCCACCGAATAATTCAAGTGCAAAGTAAACACAGTAAACACCCAGATCCATAAGAGCACCCGTACAGAACTCAGGATTGAAAATATTGGGATTCTCTCCCCTCTTATATGCTCCGTACTTTGATGAATGCTGAGAAAAATCAATACTTGCCGTTCTGATTTCACCAAGGTCAGCAAGGGAATTTTTTATTATATCAAGTCCGTCAGAGTGCATTGACTTCATTGCTTCAAGGAAAATGAGATTTCTGCTGTCAGCGATTTCATAGATTTCCTTCAATTCATCACTTGTGACAACAGCAGGTTTTTCGCAGATAACGTGTTTTCCGTGAAGAAGACACATTTTTGCCTGTTCAAAGTGTTTTGAATTAGGACTTGCAATATAGACTGCATCAATGTTTTCATCCCTTAGCATTTCTTCAAGAGAGAAGTAATATTTCCTGACATTGTTCTTTTCTGCAAAGGCTTTTGCTTTTTCTTCACTTCTTGAATATACAGCACAGATGTTTATATCGTCAGCATATTCTGAAGAAGTAATAAAACTTTCGGTAATCCATGATGTTCCGATTGTTGCAACATTCATAAAACCACTCCATTCTTGTATAATATAACATAATATATTTATTTTTTAAATACTTTTTTTATAAAAAGAGTAGACATATATAAAGTTTTTATATATAATTACACTTGTAAAGGTGTGGTAAAAAAATGCAGATCAGGCCATATAAAGAAACTGACAAAAACAATTTCAGACGAATCTGTATTGAAACAGCAAGTGCATCGGACAAACCTGAAAAGGAACAGATTTTCATTACTAAACTTTATTGCGACTATTACATTGAGCAGGAGCCGCAGAATTGTTTTGCTCTTGCTGATGATAACGATGAAGCTGTGGGATATATTCTTTGCAGTGAAAACATGAAAAGATATATAAAAGCAATGAAACCCTACAGAGCATCAATAAAAAAGCTCGGATTTTTTCAGTATCTTTATTCATGGGGTGAAATAATCGCACACTTGCCTGCATCAAAAAAGTGCAAAGCTCATATGCACATAGATATTCTTCCCGATTATCAGCATAAAGGGTACGGCACTCAGCTTATTAATACTCTTAAAGAAAATCTTTCTTCAAAAGGCATAAATTCCGTTATGCTTGTTGTAGGTGCAGATAATAAAAATGCAGTTAAATTCTATAAAAAGAACGGTTTTAAACCATTTCTCAATTTCGGAAAAGGAATACTTATGACTCTTGATTTCTGAGGTGATCTGGTGGACATATTAAATATTTTTTTCTTCATTGTTTTCTCATTGATTGCCGTTTCCTACGGTTGGGGTATGAGAGGAACAATAATCGGCGGTGAAAAGGGTGCTATGCTTCCCGGTGCATTGATGGGATTTCTTATGGCTGTATTTTCAGAATCAGAAGTTCTTGCTTCTTCTCCGTGGATTCTCGCAGGTGTGGGAGCACTCGGTATGTACTGCGGAGGAAACATGACATACGGTGAAACTCTGCAGCTTTCCATGCATGAAAAAAATTCTCCGACCCTAAAAAAAGGGCTGATTGCTCTGTTCGTCAAAGGCGGAATCTGGTTCGGATTGTTCGGTGGTTTTGTTTCATTGTTCATTTCTGCACTTGCAGGGTTCTATGAACTGTGGCAGATCCTTGTTTTCTTCGGTGCACTTCCCTTTTTTGCTTTTGTATTTTACTTTATATTCAACCATCCTCACAATCCCGCAGAAAATAAATTTCCAAAGATTTATTTTTCAATAAAACGAAAAGAATCATGGGGAGGTCTTCTCGGAATTCTGATTGAAATTATTGCATTCTCTGTTATTTTTAAAGATTGGTCAGCCCTTGCAATGACAGGCGGTGCATTCCTTTCAGGTGCTGTGGGATGGGTTATTGCACAGATTATGCAGATAAGAGGCAGACACCCCGGCAAAAACGGCAAACGGCTTTTTGAAAATCTGCACAGAAAAAATGCTCTTGAAGCATGGAAACTGATGGAATGTGTTCTCGGTGCAATCGGTGGACTCGGAACAGCAGCTACGTTCTTACTTTCAAAACCTCTTTTTGCAGAAAAATTCACGTTGATTGACGCAAACGGATTTCATTCATTCATATCCGAAAAGGTTACATATTTACTTTTTATACTTTACGGTGTGATTTTGCTTGTTGATTCTTTGCAGTATTTTCTGTACCCGACAAAGAACAAAAAATACAATAAAAAGCTCCTTAAAATGAAGCTGATAACAAAAGATGCTTACGAAAATGCAATAGACATAAATCCTGAAGACAGCAAGGTTTATGTATTATACAAAAAATTCTGTGAAAAATCTGAATTTGCGATTTACTGTATTATACCTCTGCTTTTCTGTATGATTGGCAGTCACATGGTTGCAGCGGCAGTTGCATTTCCCGTGGTGATGCTTGTTCTTTGTCAGGAAGTTGCAGAAAAATGCTTCAAAATGGGCAAAGGTAATTATTTCTGGAAAATAATGTATTTTCTGCCCGCTGTTGCTGTTTTCATTCTCATAGCAACAAGCAAAAAAGCGATGGAAACATCAATAACAATGCTTATGTACACGCTTTTCTATGAAATGGTTTTCTTTATACTCAAGCTTCTTGAAAACGATGACATCAGGCTTTCTGCCGGTGAAAAAACAGTACACGGATATTTTATAACCTGCTGTACTACAATAAATATTCTCACATTTTTTATTTAGGAGAACAAAAAAATGCTTAAAGACGTAAAATACTTTATAATCGACATGGACGGTACATTCTACCTCGGTGACAATATGATTGAAGGTGCAAATGAATTTACGGATGCACTTCCCGAAAAAGGCAAGGATTTCTATTTCTTCACCAACAATTCATCACACGATGCCGCAGAATGTCTTCACAAACTCATAAAAATCGGCTACCCCGTGCCCGAGGATAAAATTATCATTTCTTCACACGTTGCAATTGATTTTATAGAAAGAAACAGAAACGGTAAAAGAATCTATCTTCTCGGCAATGAGAATTTTACAAGAGATTGCATTAAAGCAGGACTTAATCTTGTTGACGAAAACCCCGATATCGTGCTTCTCGGTTTTGACACAACTCTGACATACGAAAAAATCAACAAAGCTGCAAACTTTATTGCAAACGGTGCAGAATACATCGCAACTCATCCCGACAAAAACTGTCCTCTTGCAGTAGGTTTCATGCCCGACACAGGCTCGATGATTGAACTCTTTGCCGCATCAACAGGCAGATATCCCGATATAATCATCGGCAAACCCTACGGACACACCGTAGACTTCGTTACAAATAAACTCGGATGCAGGAGAGACGAAATCTGTTTTATAGGTGACAGACTTGAAACAGACATTGCAATCGGTATGAAAAACGGAACAAAGAGTGTGCTTGTTTATTCAGGTGTAACAACTCCCGAAATGTATGAAAAATCTGATATAAAGGCAACCTGCACGGCAGAAAGCCTTAAATATCTTAAAGAATATATCTGACGGAAAGGAATTGATTATAATGAGTGAAAACATCAAAAAATGCTGGTATAAGGAAATGGCGGTTTATCAGATCTGGCCCCGTTCATTCTGTGACGGTAACGGTGACGGTGTGGGCGACCTTAAAGGTATTCTGTCAAAACTCGACTACATAAAGAGCCTCGGCGTTGATGCTATCTGGTTCTCTCCCCTTTACGAATCTCCCGGCAAGGACCACGGTTATGATATATCTGATTACAGAAAGATTGCATCATATTTCGGCACAAATGAAGATTTCAAGGCAGTTCTTGACGGTGCACATGAAAGAGGTCTGAAAGTTATAATGGACCTTGTTATCAATCATACATCAGACCAGCACGAATGGTTCAAACTCAGTAAGAATCCCGACAGCCCTTACAGAAATTATTATTTCTGGAGAAAAGGCAGATGCGGTAACAAGCTTCCTCCCAATGACTGGCAGTCAAACTTCTCAGGCAGTGCATGGGAATTTGATGAAGAGGCAGATGCATGGTATCTTCACCTTTTTGCTAAGGAACAGCCCGACCTCAACCACGACAATCCTAAAGTCCGTGAAGAAGTCAAGGATATCATGAAATTCTGGCTCGATATGGGTGTAGACGGCTTCCGTGAAGATGTTATCACTTATATTTCAAAGGATGCAGGTCTGCCCGACGGCTTACCCATTCCAATCATCGGCGGTATGGAGCATTATATGGACGGTCCTCACCTCCACGACTACCTTGCTGAATTCAAGAGAGATGTTCTTGATAACTATGACAGCGTAACCATAGGTGAAGCTCCCATGATGACAACAAAGAAAGCTCTCAAGCACATCACGGAAGGTCCCGATCAGGTTCTCAATATGATGTTCAGCTTTCAGCACATGGAAGCAGACTGTTTCCTCAACAGCTGGCTTCATACTCCCTTTAATCTTAAGAAACTCAAGACTGTTTATAACAACTGGCAGACAGAGCTTTATGGCAAGGCATGGAACGCAAACTACCTTGAAAACCACGACCAGCCCAGAGTTATCAGCCGTTACGGAAACGAAAAATTCCGTGTGGAAAGCGGAAAGATGCTCGCAACAATGTATATGTGCCTTTGCGGTACTCCGTTTATTTATCAGGGTCAGGAAATCGGTATGACAAACATCTCACTTCCCACAATTGATATGTATGAAGATGTTTCAACAGTTACAGTTTACAAGATGGTAAGCAAGATTCTGCCGAAAGATACAACAATGAAGATGGCAAGATATGCTTCAAGAGACAACGCAAGAACTCCTGTTCAGTGGTCAGCAGAAAAGAATGCAGGCTTCACAACTGCAGACAAGCCCTGGTTCCACATCAACCCCAACTATACAGAAATCAATGTTGAAGCTGCTGAAAAGGACCCCGATTCAATTCTTCATTATTACAGAAAGCTCCTCAAATTCCGTAAGGAAAATGAAATTGTCATTTACGGTCAGTTCAAAGAGCATTTCCATGACAGAAAAGATCTTTTCGTATATTCAAGACACTACAAAGATCAGAGAATGCTTGTTATCTGTTCATTTGCAGACAAGGAAATGATTTTCACAGCACCCGATGGCTTTAATCTTGCAGAGGGTGAACTTGCAATCAGCACTTACAATGACGCAAAAACAAACGGAAATATGTGTGTACTTAAACCCTATGAAGCAAGAGTATACCTCTATAAGTAAGGTGATAATATGTCTATAATCAGAACAGAAGCTTACTATCATTCAACCAATGGTGAGGATATGATCCGTGCCGTACTGTGGCGTAACGATGAAAAAGACCCCGTAGGTGTTTTTCAGATAGCACACGGGCTTACAGAGCATATCAACCGTTATGACCGTTTTGCTTTCTTTCTTGCAGAAAATGGATTCGTTGTATGCGGTAATGACCATTTAGGTCACGGAAAAGCTGCTGCAGAAGCCGGCAAGCTCGGCGACTTCGGTGCTCCGGATACAGATGTACGCATGGTTGACGATATGAACAAGCTTTCAATCATAATGAAAAAGAAATATCCGTCACTTCCCTATTTCCTGTTGGGACATTCAATGGGTTCATTCCTTGCCCGTATTTATGCGGCTCATTTCGGTGATGAACTTTCAGGATTGATTCTTTGCGGCTCAACACATATTGGCGGAAAAATGTCAGCTTTGCAGGACTATGTACTGCCGTTCGGCGAAATGCTCGGCGGTGAAAAATATTCTTCTGCAGGGGCTGATATTCTCGGCAAAATAACAGCAAGATATTTCAAGGAAGACGACGATAACGCATGGCTTTCCGTAAGTCGTGAAAACAGAGAAGAAGCCGACAATGATCCTTTCTTTGATTATCCCATAACAAATTCAAGTGCAATGATGGTTGCAAAAATTCTTCTCAGAGCCTCAGAAGATGCTTGCTACGAAATGATACCACCAATGCTTCCCGTTATGCTCATTTCAGGCGGCAAAGACCCCATCGGTCTTTTCGGCAGAGGTGTTATCAGCATTTGCGACAAGCTTGAAGCAAACGGAATTGAAACAGAAATGAAGCTCTATCCCGGACTTCGTCATGAAATACTTAACGAGGATGATTATCAGCACATTTACGATGATATCCTCGAATGGACAACAAATAAACTCAAAGGAGATTACATATGAAAAAACCTTCACTCCACTTCGGTGAATTCAGACAGCTTGACAAAGTTTTTCTGACTGCAGACAACGGAATTGACTGCGAAAATGTTTCATCGGTTGCTTTTGACGGTGAAACACTTTACATAGCTCAGCCCGACGGTGTTTTTGAATATGCAGACGGCAAAATGAAAAAGACAAATATCTGCGCATCAAAGATTTTTTCAGCAGACGGAAAGCTTTATGCAGCAATCGGCAATAGCCTTGCAGAAATCAAAAAAGGTAAGCTTAAGAAAATTGCAGAATTTGATACTCCCGTAAAAGATATTTCAGTAGCACTCGACGGCTCTTTCTGGCTTATAACAGAAACTCATCTTTATCTTAAAAAAGAAGATGGTTTCGAGAGAATAGTTGACCTGCCTGAATCAACAGTCTGCGTTGCTGCACTTGACAACAAATCAAAATACTGCGAAACTGTTTATATCGGCTCAACTGTTGAAGGCTTCATGTCAATGAAGGGTAAGCGCCGTCACTGGGCAGAGCTTATCCCCGAAATGACTCCCGTTCTTTCAAGAAGCATCAACTGTGTTGCTATTGACAGTCTCGGTCATATCTGGGTAGGTTCTGATGAAGGTCTTAATATCTATGACGGCAAAAATTTCTGGTTCAACGGAAATGATTTCTATTCAGTACCCGACGGTTCTTTCAATGATATGTTCTTTGCAAAGGACGGCAAGAAATATTTTGCAACAAACACAGGTATCATCACTCTTATCGAAGGTAAGATTTCATATTATTCATTCGGTCCCTGGCTTATGCATCCCACGGTAACAAAGATTACCGTATCAGACAAGGGCACAATTGCTGCTGTAACACCCCGCGGTATCAGCATTATAACATCAAAATTTATGACTCTTGAAGAAAAGGCTGCACATTACGATGCAATGGCAGTAAAATACTTCACAAGAAACGAAGGCTATCAGGTTTCAAGAGCTCTTCGTAAATACGGTGACCTTGACTCAGGCTGGCTTCCCAATTCAGACAATGACGGTCTTTTCACAGGTCTTTACTGTGCAAGCCAGTGCTTCCGTTATGCTGTTACAGGCTCAGAAGAAGCAAAGGCAAACGCTAAAAAAGCCGTTGAAGCTATGATAAAGCTTACTGAAATCACAGGCAAAAAAGGCTTTACCGCAAGAGCTACAAGATATTCCCATGAAGAAAACTTTATGACAGGCAACCGTGAAGAATGGCACATCTGCGAAGACAATCCTGACTGCGAATGGCTCGGCGAAACATCAAGTGACGAAATGACAGGTCACTACTATGCATACGGCATCTACTTTGACCTTGTTGCAGACAAAAAAGAGAAAAAGAGAATTGCAGAAGTTGTAAAGACAATCACAGACCACATTCTCGAAAACAACTTCCACCTCTGCGATGTTGACGGTGTACCCACAACATGGGCAAACTGGGAGCCTGACCTGCTCAACAACGACGACAGATGGTATTACGAAAGAGGAACAAACTCACTTGAAATGCTGTCATTCCTCAAGACAACATACCATGTTACAGGTGAAGAGAAATACAACGATGTATATAATATGCTTATCAGTAAGCATCATTACGCAATGAACTGCATGCAGTACAAGTGCGAAGACGGTCACCTTGCCCACATCGACGATCAGCTCGACTTCACAAACATCTATCCTCTTATCGTTTATACAGAAAATGAAGCTCATAATGAAATTTACAAAATGGGTCTTACACATCATTTTGATTATGAAAGAATTGAGCGTTCACCCATGTTCAACATCACTTACGGTGCACTTACAAACAACCCCTGCGACATCGAAAAAGCCGCAAAATCACTCTCGGAAATGAACCTTGACCTTATCCGTTGGCCTGTATTCAACAGCTACAGAAAAGACATCGTATGGGATACCGAGCAGGAAGCAATGGGTGCTCCCGCACAGCTTAAGTATCCCGTTGAATACGGCTCAAGAGTTCTTGTTCACTACGACGGCAATCAGTGTGTATGCGACTCAGGCTGTCAGGAATTTGTAAATGTCAACATAAAGACCGTTAACCGCACATCAACACTTCCATCAACAGGTGCAAACGGCAGAAAAGCAATGATGCCATATATCTACCTTCTTCCGTACTGGATGGGCAGATATTACGGACTTTTAGCAGATTAATTTTAAGGAGATAAAAACTATGTTAGGAACTTTATTTGCAACACTCAAAACCGTTCTCGCTCCCCTTACAGCAATCATTATTACTGTTACAGCTTTCATTTGCCCCACACCTGCATCTACGGAAACTGCAGAAATCACAAACGAATTCAGTTACGCTCTTGTTGATGCTTTTGTAACAGGGCAGGGACTTGATGCAGAAGATGAATATTTCTATTCATCAGGCTCTCTTGCAGGCATACAGCTCTGCTGTCTCGGAATTATCGACAAAACAACAGGTGAAATTATCAAGGAAAACCTTGATGCACTTCCTCAGGAATTCAAAGACAAGGATTATGACCACATCGGTGATATTTCAGTTCAGAACGGTATAATCTATGCTCCTGTTGAAAACAAACCCGAAACAGATCCGCTTGTTCTGCTTTATGATGCTGAAACACTTGAGTACACAGGCACATATTATGCAATTGATTGGGAATATCTCAAAGACGGTATCCCCTGGTGTGCAACAGATGAAAATTATCTTTACGCTTCACAGTTCAATGATGCAGAAAGAATTATTGCATACAACATTGACGACATGAGCTTTTCACACACAATTGAACTTTCTGAACCTCTTGAAAGAGTTCAGGCAGGCGATGCTGCAGACGGTAAGCTTTACCTCAACTGTGACCCCCATGAAAAATACAAGACCGTTTATGAAGTTGACCTTGCAACAGGTGAAGTTAAGCTTCTCTGCGACAGAAACACAACAGGTTTTGATACAGAAGCTGAAGGCCTTTGTGCCGAGAAAGATGCTGACGGCAAAATCACTCTTCACATCTCTGATTACAACAAGATCATTTCAACATTCATAAGAACATATATAGTTAAATAATTCTGCATTTTAACAGAATACAAAAAGTGGGGGTGTATCAATGTCTGAAAATCAGTCAATAAAGGATTTCGACAACAAGATCAAACGCATAATAATTACAAAAGAAGAAATTGATCATGCGATAAAAAAAGCAGGAAAACAGATAAGCGACGCATATGACGGCAGACCTATTTTGCTGGTAAGCATTCTGAAAGGTGCATTTGTTTTTATGGCCGATCTGTGCCGTGCTGTCACTGTCCCGTGCGAAATCGGTTTCATGTGTGCAAAAAGTTACTACAACGATACAGTTTCATCCGGTGTTGTTAATATCACAATGGATCTTGAACAGGATATCAGCAAGTATCATGTAATCATTGTGGAAGATATCATTGACACAGGCAGAACACTTAATGATGTTGTGAAGCTCCTGAAATCACGAACTCCCTTATCATTAAAGGTCATCACACTTCTGGACAAGCCATCAAGAAGACTTGTTGACTTCAAAGCAGATGTTTCCTTGTTCACAATTCCTGATTACTTTGTAGTCGGTTACGGTCTTGATTGCGGAGAATATTACCGTAATCTTCCGTACATAGCAGAATATCAGGAAAAAAGTGAATAAACTGAAATATTTTCGAACAATAAGCAACCCACCGGTTAAACCGGTGGGTTTTGGTTATGCGTGATTCACTTGTTTATAAATCAAAAATGAGTTCAAGCCATTTTTTAACACTGTCAAGCCAGACACTGTTATAAGATACGATTTTTGTAACATTGTCAACGGTATGTCTGTCACTTGTTGAAAGTCCGTGACCGCCGAAAGGATAAATATGCAGTTCAACGGGAACTTTGTTTTCCACAAGAGCTTTTGCGTATGAAATACTGTTGACAACGGGTACAGCACCGTCTTCTGCAGTATGCCATAAAAATGCGGGAGGTGTTGTGGGTCTGACATGACGGTTACATGAAAAATACTCTTCCTCTTCCTTATCGGGTGCATGTCCCAGAAGATTCATAAAGCTTCCCTGATGTGTGTTATTGAAATCTGCATCAATAACGGGATAAGCAAGAACAGTTGCATTGACTGATTTGCTTTCAGGAAAAACTTCCCTTACTTCTCTGCAGTCAAACATTGTTGAATAATGTGCGGCAAGGTGTCCTCCTGCTGAAAAACCGATGATTGCAATTTTTCCGGTATCGCAGTTCCATTCTTCCGCATTTGTATAAATAAGCTCCATAACTGCCGCAACTTCACGGATCTGTGTCGGGAATCGGTGAGGTGCAACCGAATATTTGAGAACAAAAACATTGAAACCCTCTGTCAGAAAATGCAGTGCGATAGGCTCTGACTCTCTTTCTGAGCACATTCCGTATCCACCACCGGGACACACAACCATACAAGGTCTTTTCTGATTCTGACGGTTCATTTCAACCATATTATATGGCAGATAGGTATCAACTGTGGGATTTTCTCCGTTTGTACCTATAAAATCGAAATAATTTTTAAGTTCAAGTCTTTCATGCTTCATACAAAAAAACCTCTTATATATTATTTTTACGGAATAATTATAACATCAACTGCAAATCATTTCAACTTATGTCAAAATAAATATTTACATTTTCATTCAGTGATTGTATAATAGTTACATTAAAGGCTTACGGAGGTTTTAAAATGGATACAAAAAAAGTTATAGCAGTAATCGGTTGCGGTAGAATTGCAAACAATGCACACTTCCCTGCATTTTCAAAGATGGATAATATCCGTGTAAAATATGCCTGTGACCTGATTGAAGAAAAAGCTCAGCGTATGAAAGACACATACGATTTTGTTGAAGAAGTTATCACAGATTACAAGGTTGCACTCTCTGACCCTGAAGTTGAGGCTGTTTTCGTGCTGACTCCCAACTATGCACATTACACCGTTACAATGGATGCACTTCGTGCAGGTAAGCACGTTTTCTGCGAAAAACCCATTACGGTAAATTATGCTCTTTCATGCGAAATGGCTGCAGAAGCTGAAAAACAGGGCAAAATGCTCAATATCGGTGTATGCAACCGTTATCATAAGTCTGTTGAAATGCTTGAACAGCTTAACCGTGAAGGCAAATTCGGAAACATTTATCATGTATACTGCTCTTTCCGTAATTTCCGTTCAATTCCCGGTCTCGGTGGTGCTTTTACAACAAAAGAACAGTCCGGTGGCGGTGTTCTTATCGACTGGGGTATTCACTTCCTTGACCTTATTCTTTACATACTCGGCGGTGCAAAGCTCAAAAATGTAACCTGTGATGCTTACAGCGAAATGGCTAAAGATATGAAGGCTTACAAATACGAATCCATGTGGGCTGAAGAAACTGCTGACACAGAAAACGGCACAAATGACGTTGACGACTTCATCTCAGGTTATGTGCGTACAGACAAAGCAAGCATTTCTTTCAACGGTGCATGGGCACAGAATATTGATAAAAACGAAATGTTTATCGATTTCCTCGGTGACAAATGCGGTGCAAGACTTGCTTACTGCGGAAAATTCGAGCTTTATGACGGTGCAACACTTGAAAAAATCGAACCCGAATATGACATTCCCGATATGTATCTCTGCGAAGACAAAGCATTCCTTGAGTCTGTTGAAACAGGCGAAAAAAACCGTAACCATATAGACAATATTCTTGAAAGTGCAAAGCTTCTCGATTCTCTTTATGAATCTGCAGACATAAAAAAAGAAATCAGTTTATAATGCACAAAAAAATTTCAGCCGACGGAAACGTCGGCTGATTTTATTATAAGCTTTCTGATAAATTCTGAAGTTTTTTATAAGCATCAAAGATTTCTTCACGGGTTTCGTAGCTCCATTCATAAAGCTCGATGATGTATTTTCCCGTGTATCCTGTTTTTTTCATTGTTTTAAAAAATGCAGAAAAATCAAATTCACCTTTCAGCGGAGTGATACAATCTTTCTCGCTGTTACGGTCACTTATATGAATATGGACAATTGCATCCGATAATTTTCCGATAAAATCATAAGGTGAAAAACCTGCTCTGTGAGCCTGTTTTATATCAAGCACAATTTTAAAATCTTCACCAATGTTATCCCGCATCATTTTCATATAATCGGGACTTTCGCATCTGTGATGCACAACATTTTCATGGCAAACCTGTATACCGTACTTCTTTCCCATTTCAATCAGAGTTTTGAATCTTCTGCAGTATTCTTCATCACTTATTGTACCTGGAATTTTAGCTCCGTGAAAAACAAAAAAGGAAGCACCGAGCATTGCCGTTACTTCAAAAAGTCTGTCGTACAGCGGAAGAATATCGGTATATCTTCTCTCATAATTACTGAACAGATAAAACGACTCTGCAAATGATGCAAAAGGATGTACGGAAACAATGTTTAATCCATATTTTTCTTTTACGGAAATAAGTTTGTTTACAAATTCATCTTCAATTTCCGACTGTGAATTCAGAAACAACTCAACATTTCTGAAACCGTATTCTCCTGTTAACTCCAATGATTTTTCTGTTTCCACAGGATAGAAACAAGCAGAGGAAACTCCAAATTCTATATTCATATTCTTCTCCTGCCAATATTTTTTAATTGAAAACAGTATTACACCCGATGTACAATTATTCTCGGGTGATATTATGAAAGATACAATAAAAACATTTGCTGAAATCTACAGCGGCATGAATATTGTTTCAAAATGTGCTTTTAAATATGGTACTGTGCTGATTATCACACTTATTGTCTGTGCAATTTACTTTTATATACAGTCTGTTATTTCCGATTATCCGTACTATCATACAATGATGTATACGGATATTCTTTACAGTATAAAAGAATGCATGGGAAGTGTTTATGTACTCCCCATGCTTTATGAAACAATTTCTATGTCTTCAAGAAGATGATCAGACAACACCGAGAGCTTTGAGAATGGGCTGAGCAAAAGCTGCGATCATTTTGCCGAGAGCTCTGATAATATTATCAATAGCTGCGAAGAAGCCTGCATCAACGTCAATAAAGTTTTCGTTGATGTCTGCTTCGGGCATACCGTCATATTCAAGAAGGAATGCCTGAGTATATGTTACAGCACCTTCGCTGATGATTTCAGCTCTTACATAACTGCCGATATTTTCGCACTCATCAATGTCAATTGAATTGCCTTCTGCAACTACTTTACCGTCTGAAATCCAACGGATGTAAAGTGCATCGTCAGCATTGATTGAGATTGAATCTTCTGCATCGTCAACAGCGATTTCATTAACTGTAACGCAGGAAGCACCTTCATTAAATCTGAATTCCATACCCTGGTCACCGTCTGCAATCTGAGCAGCGATTTCATCGGCAGCTGCCTTCATCTGAGCACCGACTGCCTGTGCTGTCGCATTGTCAGATGCAAGGAGACCTGCAGAATAAGCCTGAAGCTCGTCAACATTGCCGATGTAACAGCTCTGTGCAAAGAATTCACCTGAAAGAAGACAATCTTTAAGTGCAGCTGAAGTATTTTCGGGCATAACTGCCATTACATAACCTGAGTCAACGATGCCAAGATTGTGAGCATCTGTAGAAGCGATAGCATAAACATTTCTGCCTGCAGGAGCAAGGTCAGTAAGCATAGTATCCCAGAGTTTTCTGTCGAATCTTGTTCTGCTGTCGCCCTTTGAGTTGATGTCGATACCAAGACAGGAATCATACTTCATAAGAAGATTTTCAAACTTGTCGATATAGTAGCCGTAGAAGAAATCGTCTTTGTCATATGCATCTTCTGTGAGAAGTTCATCTCTTGCATTTGTGTATTCACCGGGGTGATTGATAACAGAAACACCGCCAAGCTCATCAACTGCCTTGATAACTGATTCGTAATCACTTGTACCGCCGAGTCTGCCGTGACCGTAATCAACAAACCATGTGTTTACATGAGCATTGTTGAAAGATGTGGGATTCTGCTCATTTGCGAAAGGAACACGAAGCATTGACTTGCCGTTTTCCTGAGTATAGTAATCATCACCGTTAACGGTTTCAACAGTGTATGCATTTCCGTTTGCAGCTGTACCGTTTTCTTCAAGAATTTCAAGAGCTGACTTACCCTCTTTGATCATCATGAAAAGTTTAATTGTGGGATCATAGCTGTTGTTTTCTGTCCAGCTATAGTTTACTGTGCCGTGGTCGCTAAGCGCATGGATATCAAAACCGAGTTCATAATGTCTTTCGACCATCTCTTTAAGAGTGTCGTCACCGTCTGATGCGTTTGTGTGTGAATGAAGGTCAGCCTTATATGTGTTATAAGTAGCCCAATCAACATTGCCGTAGGGGTTTGTAATGTCATAATCGGTTTCGGCTGCAAAGGCTGTAACACCCATTGTGCAGACCATCAATACACTGAGAAAAACTGCAATAAATTTTTTCATTATCGTTCGCTCCTTTTTATTAACCGTAGATTATTGTTGTGATGCTGTTTGCGGGAATTTCAACAAAAAGTTTTGCATTTCCGCTGTAAACAGTCTGAAGCTGTGCATCTGCTGTTGATGTCACAATTTCCATATTTCCGAAAAATTTATTGGTTGCGACATTGTAGTTATCACCGCTGTTTGCAATCACAAGAACAGTTTTACCTTCGGGTGTCTTGAATGCACATGTCTGAACATCACCGAGGTTAATGTTTGCTCCGAGAAGTCTGCTGTGATTTGAATAAATGCCCACACTTCCGGGTGTGATATATTTTGCAAAATGAGCAACTGCATAATATCTTGCAGCCGTGTAAAGCTCGGTAAAATTATCATCTGCAACAAGAAGACCGTCTGAAATCATATTTCCGTTTTCATCAATACCGTAGTTGTTTACGCCTACCCATGAAGACCATGAATTCGGATGTGTAAGACCGAGGTCTTCTGCCATGACCTTTGCCATAAGAACAGCATTACCGAAATCGTTTATATCGTGTGAACAGGGCAATTCGCACCACTCTGTCATATCAACATTGATATCGGTGTATTTTTCATTGATAACGGTTCCAAAATTCTCTTTTCCCCATCTGTTACCGTCACTCCAGTAACTGTGGTATGCAAGTGAGCCGAGAACTTCTCTTATCTCTTCATCATTGTAAAGAGCATCGAAGTACCACTCAGTTATTTCACCGATTTCTCCGCTTTCAGGTCCCATAAGCTGAACATCAAGACCGCTTGCTTTGAGTTTTCTTGCAAAGACTCTGAAAAGCTCTATTACTTCTTCAGGCTCGTAGTGACAGCCTTCCTGTCCTACCCAACCGCCGCCCCATGACCACTGAGGCTCATTAACGGGGCTTATGTATTTTACGGGTACACCTTTTTCAATGAAATACTCCGTGATTGTAATGAAATAATCTGCATATGCTTCATAATTCTCTGCAGGAAGATTTGATGTGTTATCACTGTAACTGCCTGCTGCAGAGCCTGATGCTGTCATTGAATAATGAGGTGAATTTGCAAAGAGAACAACTGTATCAATACAGCCGTATGCAAGGCACTTATCAAGCATTGTCTGAGCTGCCGCATCACGGGTGAAGTCGTATTCATACTCCCCTGTTGCTTCATTGAAATAATAGAAGCTCTCTGTTGCTCTTGAACCCCATACACGCTTATCGGGGTTATCTGCTTCACCACCGCCTACGTTGTAACGGTAAATGTTAAGACCGAGACCGTCTTTGCTGTAAAGAGCTTTTGCAACGTCATCGGCATAAACCGAATCACCTGCATTCTGTGCCCACCAACAGGCAGAAGCTCCGAAACCGTTGAACTCGCGATATTCAGCCGATTCATCGATTTCTATTGTAAGACTTTTGTTCGCAATAAAACCACAGCCTTCACCGGTCGGCACGATAAACACATAAAGCACCGAAAGGATAATGCTTATCAATTTCTGGATTATAGCCATAGACATACCTCCCTATAATATATTTTATAATACTACAATTGTGATAATTTTGCAAGAAGTTTTCTTATATTTTTATACATAATTTAACAAAAATAATGTTGCATAACACTGCCGTGAGTGATATAATTTTTTATTGTAATTCAAAACGGAGAAACAAAAAAATGAAGACAAAAACATTTACGGGCCATCTTGCGGCACTTTTCACAATAATCGTATGGGGCACCACTTTAATTTCATCAACAAAACTTCTCACAGGCGGTTTTTCACCTGCCGAAGTTATAATCTGCAGATTTTTGCTTGCGTTTGTTCTTCTGAATATTATCTACCCTCCGAGACTTAAATTTGAGGGGATAAAACGGGAAATGATGTATGCAGTATCAGGACTTCTTGGAGTTACACTGTACTTTTTCCTTGAAATTGTCGCACTTCAATACACAAAAGCGGCAAATGCAAGCGTTATCTTCGCAACAGCCCCCTTTTTCTGCGGAATTTTTTCACTGTTTTCAAAAAAAGCAGACAAACCGAAGCTCAACTTTTTTATCGGCTTTGCACTTGCGATAACAGGTATAATTCTTGTTACCTTTGAAGAAGGTTTCACATTTGACCTTAATGTGCAGGGTGCTCTTTTTGCCATAGGATCTGCGGTTTCATGGGGACTTTATTCCCTGCTGACAAAAACAATCGGTACCTACGGCCATAATGTTATCCAGACCACGAGAAGAATTTTTATGTACGGTCTGATTTTCATGATACCTACGGTTTTCATTTTTGATGTTGACATAAAACATTTTGCTCTTCTTGCTGACATGGAAATGCTCTTTAACATGCTGTATCTGGCACTTTGCGCTTCGGGTGTATGCTTCCTTACATGGAGCAAAGCAACAAACACATTAGGGCCCGTAAAAGCTACCACATACATATACGGAACACCCCTTGTCACCATAGTTTTCTCTTATTTTTTCCTCAGATCTCAGACACTTACAGCTCAGCTTTTCATCGGTGCGGCTCTTATCATTGCGGGACTTGTGATTTCCGTTACAAAGAGCTCACATTCTGAAAAGAAAAAAGCAAAAAGGAGGAAAAGATAACTGTGACAAATTCACTCAGCAATAAAAAATCCAATTTTTTAATTTTCCTCTGCTGGCTTGCGTACACATCAGCTTATGTTGCAAGACTCAACTACAACGCATCAATGGTTGAAATACTCTCACAGCTTGGTACAACAAAAGAGGCAGCAGGCACGGTAAGTTCGTTTTTCTTCTTTGCATACGGTGCAGGTCAGCTTGTAAACGGTCTGCTTTCAAAGCGATACAATACAAAATATTCTGTCATGATTGCTCTTGCCGCATCTTCCGTCATCAACCTTTCAATGACATTATGCAGCGGCATTGATGCAATGAAATATCTGTGGTTTTTCAATGGTGTTTTCCAGTCAATTCTCTGGAGTTCACTCATAAAAACACTTTCCGACAATCTTGCGGACAATAAGCTGTCGAGAGCTGTTATGGTAATGAGCACAACGGTGGCTTCGGGTACTTTTGCGGCATACGGTCTTGCAGCACTTTTCTCTGCAATCAGTATCAGATGGACTGCTATTTTCTATGTTTCATCAGCAGTGGCAGGAGTTGTTGCAGTCGTCTGGTTTGTCGGCATGGGCAGTATTCAGAAAGAAAAAAAAGCAATTGCAAAAACCGAAAATCAGGAGAAAAAACAGTTTACGCTTACACCCGCATTTGTATTTACGGTCTGCGTTATTCTCATCTGTGCAGTTGCCAACGGCTTTATAAAAGACGGCATCACAACATGGGTTCCCTCAATTCTCAAGGAAGAATTCGGCGTACCCGCATCGCTGTCAATTATTGTTACTCTTCTTCTGCCCGTTCTTTCGATTTTCGGTGCTTCACTTGTTAAAATTCTTCACAAAAAGATGAAAAATGAAAACACACTGAACGGCATTTTCTATTTTACTGCAATTATTCTGTCGGCACTGATAATATTGACAATAAACCTTAAATCTGCACCGCTTACACTTGCACTTTTCGGCGGTACAGCTTGTATTATGGCTGCAATAAACAATGTTATAACAAGTGTTGTTCCTCTTTATTCAAGGGATAAAATCGATTCGGGACTGTCTGCAGGACTTCTTAACACATTCTGTTATGTAGGCAGTACAATGAGCACATCTTTGCTGGGAAAAATCGCCGATACAAATGGTTGGAACGCAGTATTTGTGTGCATACTTATTTTCTCCGTTGCGGCTTGCGTTATAAGCTTTGCCGGTGTACTCACAACAAGAAAAAAGCACAATACATAAAAGTTTCAAAGATAAAAGCGTTGCAGAAACTCATATGCAACGCTTTTTTAGTTTGTTTTGATTTACACAGAATTGATTATATTCTGAACCATTCGAAAATCTTTGCAAAGAACTCTTTGATTGCTTTCATCAATCTTTCAAAGAGTGTAAGAGATTCTTCAGGATCTGGAACCACAACATCCATTGAAAGAGCACCTATAAGCATATAACCTTCAACAACAACCGTGATTGTATTATCAGGTCCAACGGGTATTCTGTCACCATTCACATAAAAATCAAATTTATCATTAATCCACATATCCTGAACTCTGATAACAAGAACGGAGCCGTTTTCAACTTCAAGAGTTGAGTTGGGACCTTGCGGGAAGAACTCACCGCCGTTAACGGAAACCTCATACCAGCCTATACCATCGGTTTTGCCGAAACATACATGATGTATGACAGGAATTACAGGAGGAGGTGCAGCAGCAACGACAACATGAATAATTCTGAATTCACCGTTATCAAACTCTATAATGATTGTTGTTTCGCCTCGGCTGATACCGGTAATGTTACCTTCTGCATCAACAGTAACAATTGACTCGTCAGATGAATCATAGTCTGCTTTCAGACCTCCGTCAGCAGGAGTAACCTTTACACCAAGATTTTTAATTTCACCAACGAAAATTTCCACTCTATCGGGAACTTCAATGCTGTATTCGGGAGTTTCGGGTTTCTCAGGCTCTTCGGGCTTTTCCGGTTTCTCCGGGTTTTCGGGATTTTCAGGTTCTTCCGGTTCTACGGGTACTGTTACCGTAACTTTAACTGTTTCTGTTTTTGTGGGGTCATCCTTTGATGTGACTGTGATTGTTGCTTCACCCTTGCCCACAGCAGTAATGTTTCCGTTTTCGTCAACTGTTACAACACTGTTATTGCTTGATTTGAATGTAACACCCTTATCACTTGCATCATCGGGAGTTACTGTTACCGTAATCTTGTCCTTTTTGCCAATATCAAGAGTGATGTCATTTTTATCTGCAACAACATCTTCAACGGGTACTGTTACCGTAACTTTAACTGTTTCTGTTTTTATGGGATCGTCCTTTGATGTTACGGTGATTGTTGCTTCACCCTTGCCCACAGCAGTAATATTACCGTTTTCGTCAACTGTTACAACGCTGTTATTGCTTGATTTGAATGTAACACCCTTATCACTTGCATCATCGGGAGTTACTGTTACCGTAATCTTGTCCTTTTTGCCGATATCAAGAGTAATGTCTGTTTTATCTGCAACAACATCTTCAACTGGTACTGTTACTGTAACCTTAACTGTTTCTGTTTTTGTGGGATCGTCTTTTGATGTTACGGTGATTGTTGCTTCACCCTTGCCGACTGCAATAACATTACCGTCTGAATCAACTTTTACAACACCGGGATTACTTGTTGTATAATAAAGTTTTTTATCAGTTGCGTCATCATTTACTTTTGCTTCAAGATTTTTCTCTTCTCCGAGCTTAAGAGACATATTTTCTGTTACGACAATCTCTGTTACGGGAATCTTGACTGTTACGGAAACATATTCCTTTACCGTCGGGTCATCCTTTGAAGTAACGGTGATTGTTGTTTCACCTTCACCTACAGCAATAATATTACCGTATTCATCAACCGTTGCAACAGTTTCGTTATCTGACTTATATGTTACTTCTTTATTTGTTGCTTCATCGGGGGTTACTGTTACTGTAAGCTTTGCTGAATCTTCTTTATTAAGAGTAATTTCGGTTTTATCAACCGTTATTGATGTTACAGGCACCTTGACAGTAACATTGATTGTATCACTCTTTGTGGAATCATCTTTTGAGGAAACGGTTATTGTTGCTGTACCGACACCGACTGCGGTAACTTTTCCGTTTTCATCAACTTTTACAACACTTTCATCGGAAGATTTATATGTAATATCTTTAACAGTTGCATCTTCAGGCTTTACAACAACATTAATAACGGTTTCGCCGTCTTTATTCAGAACAATATCTCCGCCGTTGATTTCTACACTTTCAACAGGTTTTTTGAAATATCCGTAAAGCGTGACATCTTTTTCAGGCATTGAGAATTTTTCGTCAGTCACGGTAACGTCTTCTGTATTCCAGCCGACAAAAACATAACCGTCAACAAAAGGAATATCATTAACAATTACTGTGTTACCAGCTTCATATGATACGGAATCAGGAAGAACGGGAGCATCTTCAGGAACTTCATATCCGTCAGTATACTTATAGTTGACTTTATACAGTTTGCTCCATGAGCCCACAAAATGTACATTATTGTTGATTGCAAACTCACCGTCTGTCACAACAGCATCAGTTGTTGTCCAACCGGAGAAAATATAACCGTCGACAGAAGGTGCTTTTTCAACTTTTACGGTAGTTCCGGCATTATATTCTGCACTTCCGGGTACAGTCACATCGCCAGGAACAGTTTCACCGGCAAATCCGTATGTAACCGTATACTTAACAGGTATTTCCGGCTCTTTGAATGTAAGCAAACCGCCTTCTTCCTTTGGTTTTGCAAGTTCTGCTCCGGGTGCAAAATACTTATACTCTTCATCATATACATCTTTACCGCCGACAATTGCATAACAACAGTTAAACATACCGTCGTTAAGATTAGCAACTGATTCTGTTGTCCAACCGTCTCCTACATATATATGTAAAAGCTGTTCACAATGATAGAACATAAATCTCATTGTTGTGACTTTTGAAGTATCGAAACTGCTGAGGTTAAGTACGGTAATTTTTTTGCAGTTATAAAACATATTGCTCATATCTGTTACATTGCTTGTATCCCATCCGGAAAAATTTACATTTTCAAGCTTTTCACATTGATTGAACATACAACTGAGATTCTCAACATTTGAAGTATTGAGAGAGCTCAAATCAACCTGTTCAAGAGCTCTGCAGAGTCCGAAAATCTGATAAAATGTAGTAACATTATCAGTTTTGAAGTTTTCAAGACCGTTAACTTCTTTTAAAACAGAAAAACTGTAAAAAATATAAGAAGAATTGGGGTTTGCTCCTACACCACCATCACCTGCAATGAAAACATCATATCTGTCCTGACCTGCAGTCTGTGTTTCAAACTCATTAAGGCTCATCCATGCCATAACACTTGCATCGTCATTTTCAGATACATCCCATGATTCAAGAGCATTGGTGACATCATCGTAATCGATGGAATCAAGGAATGTAACGGAAACCACCTTGTTATAGTATTTGTGATAGTCTCCTGATGAGGCTGCATTATATACCTCCATGACAGGGCAAACATCCTCTGCTGCAACGGAAAAAACAGTTGTGGGAATCATTGTGAATATCATTATGAATGATAACAACAATGATAAATATTTTTTATATCCTGAAGTTTGCATTGGTGATTCTCCTTAAATAAAATATCATATTTCTACATATATAATAATATCACACAAAAAGAAAATAGTCAACACAAAAAAAACAGACAATATGCACAAAGCAATCAGTCTCAGATATTTACATTCAAAAAAGTGGTTGCAGATGAACTGTTTTCTGAGCTTACATAAAAAAACAACAACGGCACCTGTCGGTACCGTTATTTTTCTGGCGGAAAGCAAGGGATGTTCCTGCTTCGCAGTCACCACCCTCGGCGACCGTTGCTTCGCAACAGTACCCGCCTCACGCTTCGCCACTAAAAACAGTCCACCGGACTGTTTTCTTCACGTGGCTCACCCTCTCAGGGTTCGAATCCCTTGAAATAAAAAAACAGCACCTGACGGTACTGTTTTTCTGCGAAAGAGCAGTATAACGGTGCGTAAAGTGGGGTAAGAAAATCGATTAGGTGCGTAACTGCGCTGTTCGAGAAATTGGAATTTATCTCTCGATATCTATCAACACCGCTCTGCACGGAGAACCGTCTGTACCCGCTAAATTCAGCGGAGCCGCATTTAAGAAATATACGCCTTCGGGCACCGCGGACAAACGAATCCCCTCAAGCAAAATAACATCAGCGGACAATAATGCAAGATGCACCGCCATTGGTGTTTCTTGCGGTCCGACCGACTGAGGTTCGTTACCGAGAAGTAAGATATTTGAAGATGCAAATACATTTGCAGCCTCCAATGATACCTCGACCTCTCCTTTTATCAGAATTCTCTTTGCCGCTTCCATATTTTGCTTTTTGGCATTTGCGATTATTTCCGTGGCGTCATTATCGGTAACGACCCCACTATGCTCTGCTACATAAGCCATTCCGATAAATGCATCCATAGAAATCTCGTCCACGGTTTTTCCGCCTTGAATAAAATGACGCGGCGCATCTATATGCGTGCCATTGTGCGCGCACATACTAAATACCGTCAAATTATACAGTTCGCCCTTTTCCATCGACTTGAGTTCTCTTTTTTCCGGCATCGGATCGCCGGGACAGGATTATCCAGGGGATTTAAGTGTTACTTTACGGAATGTAGAAAAAACTATGAATCTACGGGCAGGTGAGTATTTGGTTAACTCAATGATCATTGCACTTTGCACATCTTTTATTGGCACAATCATTGCCTTTACCAATGCCTATTTGTCTGCGCGTATGAAATCCGGAACATCCAAATTCTTGCATTTGTCTTCCATAACATCTGCAGCTA
>JAFXLD010000081.1 GCA_017531385.1 Clostridia bacterium | reverse complement strand
TTCGCAAATGGCAGTATATGGCTGAAATTTGAATTTATTTCAGAGCGTAGCGGAACAAGTGCGTAGCACTTCCGACACTCCTAACTTCTAACTCCTAACTCCTCACTTACAATAATTTAGCTCCGCTAAATTATTGTTTATGCCTTATTTCCGCTCCAGAAAATAAAATCTGCAAGCAGCACGGCTCTTACGGGTGCTGCCTCGGCACCGCCAATTTTCAGAGGCTGTGCAAGCAGAAAATATTTGCCCGGTTTGACTTTTCCGAGATCGAGATTTTCAAGTATAGCAACATTTTCACGCAGAAATGCCACATGAGGTCCCGTCTGAGCTCCGTGAGTGCCCACCGACATAGAATCCGTTCCGATAAGCTTAACACCACTGAAAGCAACCTCCTCTGCGCCACTTTCCATAAACCACGCTTTTCCTGCGCCTTTTATAAGAATTCTTTGTGCGCCGGAAGGAAAATACTTATTAACATATTCACCGGTAATCGGGCCTGCAGGAACTTCGATAACATGACATTCACCGATAAAAACGGAAAGATCCGCCTTTTCGATGGACTCACCGCCATCAATAAAATGAAGAGGTGCATCAGCATGAGTGCCGTTGTGAAGTCCCGTATAAATTGCAGAAAGATTACAGCTGTCACCACCCGCAAGGGTGCTGACGACATCAAGCTTTACCTCAGGATCTCCGGGATAAAGTTCACAGTTTGTAATATCTCTTGAAATATCAATTATCTGCATTATGATCCCTTATTTCAGATTGATTTTTGACTCGGTAAGCTGAACAGTGATAATATAGAGGAATACAGTCACGATGGTTTTGAAATAAACTCCCGTAAAACCTACTGACATTGCACCGTACTGAGTCGCCTGAAGTACGGCTTCCTTTGAAACAGTCATGGTCATTCCCGTTGATTCTATTAATAATGTTATATCACAAATACCCTCAAGACCGTATGTTATGCCCTGAATTACGAAAATTGTAAGTGCAAGATAAACAATAACACCGACTGTGCCTAATTTATGGAACGGATTGATATTTGAAAGTGTTATTGCAAAAAATACGTACATTACAAAAATACTTGCATTGAAAACACCAATGACTGCACTTATAATAAGATATTTCTGATAAATGGATTCAGCACCGAATCCGAAACCTTGCAGGAAAGTGTAAATCATATCATAAACCTGAGCACCTTCCTGATTTTCGGTGGTCCAGTAAACAAATACCCCCACAAATGCAACAGCCGCAAGCAGATAGCTGATAAAAACCCAGACTGAGGATGCGAACCATTTTGCAAAAATCAAAGAGCTTGTCCTGACGGGCAGAGTCTGGGTAAGATAACCCTCTCTGCCGAAAAGCGTTTTGTTTGCACCAAAAACAACGGATGCAAAAGTTACAACGACAGCAATTGCGGCAATAATAACAACTGCAGCAGAGGTAACAAAGCGCATAAATCCGCTTTTGAAAAAGGCTGAAAAGAGCATGGCTCCGCAAGCAATGGCAGCAGCAAGATAAATGTTGCCCATTCTTCTTGCGCCGGCTTTCAGCTCATGTTTAATCAACTTCCCAATCATTTCCGATTACCTCCTTGAATACCTGCTCCAATGATTTTCCGCTGCTTCTGACATTGTCAATTGAAGTATTTACGAGCACTTTTCCGTGACCGAGAATAAGAACATGATTAAAACTTGCTTCAAGGTCGTTCACCATATGAGTAGAGAGCAGAAGTGTGGATTTTTCTGCATAGTTTTCCATGATAACATTAAGAATGTTTTCTCTGGCTGCAGGGTCAACACCACCGAGAGGCTCATCAAGAAGATAGAGTCTTGCTGCACGTGACATAATGAGAAGCAACTGAACTTTTTCCTGCATACCTTTTGACATTGTCTTGATTTTCTGCTTAGGGTCAAGATTAAAACGATCAACAAATTCAAGAGCCTTCACTCTGTCAAAATCATAGAAGAAATCATTGAAATAATCTATGGCATCGATTGTTCTGAAATATTCAGAAAGATATGTAGTATCGGGCAGAAATGCCGTTGATGCCTTTGTGACAATTCCGGGTGTATTGCCGTTTATGATGATTTTTCCGCTGTAATCATGAATACAACCCGATAAAATTTTCAGCAGTGTTGTTTTACCGCATCCGTTTGGACCGAGAAGTCCCACGATTTTTCCTGCGGGAATGTCAAATGAAACGTCATTGAGCACAAGACGTCCTTTTGTATATGATTTTTTTAAATTCCGTACCTTTATGGCATATTCCATTTCAGCCATTCTGTTTCCTCCGATTTATTCTTTTATTAAAGCTTCAATTCTGTTTTCAAGATTTTTAACGTTTTCATCGTTTACGATAACAGTTTCAGCAAGAATTTTTTCATATTCATCAATACAAGCCTGAAGCTCTGCTTTTTTCTCGTCAGATGCTGCCTCAAGAGCTTTTTTTGCTTTCGGAACAAGCGTTTTTCTGAGCTTTTTTGTGTTTCTTGAGCCGTTCTTTTCGGGATAAGCAGAATCGGTATTTGTTGCAACTTCACCCGTCAGAATTTTTCCGATAAGAGAAACGATTACATCGTTATCAAAAGCACTCAGATGATTCTGCTCTTTGAAATACCATGTGGTCTCAGGAAATGCACCGCCGAAAGATGCCGAATCAGTATCAGCAATACCGTCCGAACATACATCGCATGAATCCACAACAGGAGGCAGTTTTTTGCCGTAACCGCAAAGCTGGAAAAATTTCATACCGTCTTCTGCAAGCATTTTTGCCTGAAACTTAAAACCGACTGAATAATCATGCAGTTCCTTAACCTTTTCGGCAAGTGCCGTTTGAGGATTCAGTGATGCAAATACTGCATCAAATCTGCTGTCGGGAACAAGTGCCCACAAAGTTGTACAGTAATCGAGAATATTTTTCTTTATCACAGCAATGCTTTTGTTCAGAACATTTGCTATAACATCACCGGGAAGCATGCCTGCCATTGATGAAACAGAAGCAGCTGTTCCGCCGAGAGAAGAAAGCAGCCCGACAGGATCTTCAAGATGATACTTATTTTCAAAAATATCAGCAACCAGGGATGCACCGTCAAGAAAAGCGGCAACATTTATAATTTTTTCGCAATCGCATTTTACGGAAAAATCCTTGAGATATGCTTTAAGAACTGCACCGCCGGTGCTGTAAACTATAAAATCAACTTTTTCTGCGCCTGTTTTTCCCTTTACGAGTGTGACGAACTCATCGAGAGCCGATGCTGTATCAGAAATATCACCAAAAAAGTCATAAGCGAAATAAAAAATATTCTCTTCACCGATTGTAACGGCAATTGACTCCATGGGAAACGCATCAAGAATAAACTTCTTTTCGTCTGCAGTACATTCAGCCAATGATTTTTTATAAGAAACAGGTCTTATGATGTTTTTCTTTGAGCCGTCTGAATTCACGGCAAGAGGCTCGGTGACATCATCCACAAGCTTTGCAACCTTGTCGGAAAAACCGCCGTCAACTCTGAAAAGCATCATCTTCATAAGAGAACCCTTGAGTTCATTCATAAGTGTTTTTTCATCCATCTCAACAGGCCATGCATTTTTGATTTTATTGCCGTTTTTATCTTCCAGAACAAGATTGGACTGTCCGATACCGGGAATAATTATAACCGGATTCAAGTTCATGAAAAAACCTCCGCACATTATATCATATCTAATATATATTACCACAGCAAACGGTTCAATGCAAGAAAAAAATGCAAATTCAGCCGTGCCAAATTTGCATTTGATAATCATATTTTTATTTCTTTTCCCAGTTCAAGGGAATATATCAGCGATTCTTTCACGGGAAGCTCAAGAATCTGTGCCATTGCCCGTGAATACATCCGGAGCTGTCCCGAATATGCCGTTACAAAATCCTGTTCCGACTTTGTGCGGTCTGTTTTGTAGTCAACAATGACTATCTCTCCGTTTTCCACAAAAACAAGGTCGGCTTTTCCGAGAATAAGAATTTTTTCATCGGCAACACTTTCATCTGCCGTAGTGTCAATATCTCCGAGTCTTATCTGAACGGTAAATTCCTTTTCCCTGTACACTTTTTCAGCAGTTCTGATTCTTGAAAAAAGTTCAGACTGTGTAAAAATCTGCACCTTGTCCCGACGGATGGCTTTTGCCTGTTCTTCTGAAAGAATACCGCTTATCACCATTCTTTCACACTCTGCATTTATATCACTTGAATCAAAATCAAGGTTCTGCATAAACAGGTGGTTTGCAATACCTGCTTCGGCTGCCGTAAGCTGTCCCTGATTCAGGAAAGAGGGTTTGCTTTTTGCAAAATACTGTTCATTGAAAATCTTTTTTTCAAAATCAGATGCAACTCTTTTCGGTCTTGCATCAGCAGGAATTTTATAGGGATATACAAATTCTGCCCGTGTTCTGATTTCTTCAATGATTTTATCATCAGCCTGAGCCTCTGTGGAATTTTCCGTTTCAAAAACAACCGCTTCCCTATCTCCCTCTGCAACAACCTCAAGACGGCTGTCAGCACCTGCGAAGTCAAAATTCACAAGGAAGCCGCTATCCTGCAGAATTCTGTTCATATCAGGATGATTCATATAACCCATAAGAAGCCAGCGAACATATGTGGAAGCATTGATAACTGCGCAGGGAGACGGTTTTCCGTCTGCAGCGGAAACAAGAGCACCCTTGATTTCATTTTCAAGTTTCTTTACGGTAGAAACGGCAATCAGCTTTTCTCTGGCTCTGGTCATTGCAACATAGAGAATACGCAATTCCTCAGAAATCGTTGCACGCTTTACGGCAAGTTTGGCAGCCATATGTCCCAAAGAAGAATATTTCTGAAGTTTTTCGCTGTTGAGAATAACCATACCCACACCTGCAGAAGGGCTGACTATCATATCTTCGGCAGAATCCGTTTTGTTTATCTTTTTTCCGCAGTCTGCAAGAATCACAAACGGGAACTCCAGCCCCTTGGATTTATGAATACTCATGATTCTGACGGCATTTGTATCGGAGGTGCCCGATGTGGCAGCAGAAATATCTGCTCCGTTTTCCGCTGACCTGTTTATGTATCTTATAAATCCGCCGATGCCCTTTGAGCCTCTGTCGGCATAATCTGAACCGAGAGAGCAGAGAAGCATGAGGTTCATCTTTCTGTCTTCACCACCGGGCAGAGCACTGACAACTGCCATGTATCCCGTTGTTTCAAGCAGCGTTCTCATAAAGATATCAAAGGGCATGACGGCAGACAGCTGTCTGTAATAAGCAAGGTCAGAAAGAAGCTTTTCAGCCTTTTTATTTGTCTCTGAACTGATTTTAAGGCAGGTATAAAGATTAGTCTTTTTATCATGAAGTCTTATTTCGGCTGTTTCATCTGCAGTGAAACCGTAAAGAGGAGAAAACATGACCGAAAGCAGGGCAACATCATCAGTAGGGTTGTTGATGACTTTCAGAAGCGACATAAAAACGCCGGCTTCCGTGGTATCAAAAAGATTTGTTTTCTTTTCGTAGATAACTTTTATGTTACGGCGTCTGAGTGCATTTTCATAAAGCTCTGCCTTACCTTTAAGGCTTCTGAGAAGTATGCAAAAATCTCCGTATCGTGCGTTTCTTTTTCCGTCCTTGGCAGAAACGGTCGCTCCCGATTCAACTGTTTTTTCGATAAGCTCTGCAACATATTCAGCCTCATCTTCGTTGCCCGAACCTGTTAAAAATCTCAGGCTTACATCAGGCTCAGGATTTTCCTCATCGTAAACATCGGAATAATACAGAGCATCCCTGTCGGTATACTCCATTTCACCTGCATAGTCCGACATAAGATTTTTGAACAGGAAATTTATGTTTTCAAGCACACCTTTTCTGCTTCTGAAATTCTGACCGAGAAAAATCTTTGCAGGGAAATTTACACCGTCATAATCACAGAATTCACGGCTTTTTTTCATGAAAATTTCAGGCATAGCAAGACGGAAACGGTAAATGCTCTGCTTCACATCGCCAACCATGAACATATTGCTTCCGTTTTTGGAAAGCACGGTAAAAAGCATATCCTGTGCTTCGTTAGTGTCCTGATATTCGTCGATAAGAATTTCATGATATCTGCCCTGCAGGTCATATGCAAGAGATGTTTTTGAAATTTCACCGTTTTCCTCTCTGACAAGAAGTTTCAGCGCAAAGTGCATGATATCGGTAAAAGTATAGCTGTTGCGTTCTCTTTTGAGCGAAGCATAAACTGACGAAAAATCACGGACAGCCTGCATAAGTCCGTCTATAACAGGTCTGAGCTTAGCCATGTCTTCCCTGTGCTCCTGCTCGGTTGCACAGAAAATTGTTTTGAGTTTTGAAAGCACTGTTTTTGCTTCCTTGTATTTAAGCTCTGCAGAAACCTTTGCTGGATGTGTCGCAAAGCCTCTTGCAACAGGCAGAGAACCGGGAATAATTCCGCCCGAATTGACCTTCTGACAGATTTCATCCCAACTGCCGTCACGGAGCACTTTTTCTGCATCAGTAATTATATCAAGAACCGCTGAAATGGGTTCACAATATTTACCATGCACCACTTCATCACTTGCACTGTCTGCCATTGCCGAAATAATGAGCCTGCGGCAATAATCCAGATTCACAAAGGCTTCCTCGAGAATAAGTCTGCCCCAGAGGGATGTTTTTATATCCGAATCTGCGCTGTACATTTCTTCGATTTCCCTGAGCCATCTTTCAGAAAACGGATGACTGAGTGAAAAATTATATAAATCTTCTATTTTTGAGGCAAGGGCACTGTCATCTCTGCCGTAAGCCGTCATGGTGTTGAGAAGATTATAAAGTTCGGGCGAATCCTTGCACATGGAATCAAGCGTTCTTGCCATTGCTTCGGCAATAAGGATCCGTTCTTCACCTGTTTCAAGCAGAGTGAAATCCGGCTCAACATCCGATGAATGGAAGTTTTCCCTCACAAGCCCTATGCAGAATGAGTCCATTGTTGTGATTTTTGCTTCGGGAAGCTTCATTTTTATGCTCCGGTAAAAGCTGTTTGTGGGCTCTTTTTCAATAAGCTTGTCCACTGCGGCTGAAATTCTTGCACGCATTTCAGCGGCAGCAGCATTTGTAAATGTTACAACAAGAAGCTCGCCGGGCTCGACCGTATCTTTGCCGTCGGTCAGCATTTTTATGATTCTTTCAACGAGGACAGCCGTTTTTCCCGAACCTGCTGCCGCAGAAAGAAGCAGTGTACCGCCTCTTGCATCAATCGCATTCTGCTGGTCATTTGTCCATTTTGTTTCAGCCATTATCCATCGCCTCCAATGCTTCCCATGCGTCTCCGTCAAAGACTTCTCTGCATCTGTCATCTTCCTCATGACAGCACACAAATTTATATTCACAATATTCACAAGTTCTCTTGTAAGCTCCGCCGAATATGGGCAGGGCATCAACCTTGCCATTATGAAGTGACTGAGCCATTTCACGGACTATTCTGTCAACAGCATTATGCAGAAGTCTGAATTCATGAAGCTTATAGATACTGCCTGTAATACCTTTTTTCTCGTCATATTTTGCATCGATCATAGCTCCGCTGCCCTTACCTTCCATATTGAAGATAACAGCTTCTTCACCCAGAACGATGCCTTTCATCTTGCTCTGTCCCACACGCTCTTCAAGGATTTCTTCTTCCGAAGCATCTCTGCCGAGAGTGTTTTTGCCTGCCTTTGCAGATATATAAAGAATTCCCGCAGGGATAAAATCACCGTAACGGTCTTTTCCGTTTTCAAAAAGACACATGAGATATGCAAGCATCTGAATATTGAGTCCTGACACAACATCGCCGAGCTTGAAATCCTTACCGCCTGACTTATAATCAAGCACACGCAGATATGTTTTTCCGTCATCGTCGGTCATTGTGTCAACACGGTCAACAACACCGTGAAGCATAACTTTACCTCCACCGGGGACTTCGATTTCATAAGGTCTGACTTCCTCATCGTTTCCGATTCTCAGTTCCACATCACGGATAACAAATTTACATTCGCTGAAATTGGGAGCAAGTCTTTCGATAATCTCACAGACCGTATCTTTGCTTCTTTCAAGAGAATAGAGAAGTCTTTTTTCGATGCTGTCCTTTTCGCCGATGTATTTCTTTATATATATATCGGTCACATCGGAAACTGCAACTCTTCTTTCATTTGACGGCATTGTAAAAAGTCTTTCTCCGCCGTATTCGTTGACAAGATTTTCAAGCACGAAATGGATAAGCAATCCGTTCTGTCTGGGGTCATAAGCTGCCTTTTCAAGGGGTGATGCTTTCAGACCGTAGCGACAGAAATATTTAAAGGGACATTTATAATACTCCTCAACACGTGACGGGCTGATATACATATTCTTACCGAAAAGTTTTTCGGCATTTTCCGTGTTTTCAAATCTGATTTCTTCTTTCTTTGCAGCACGTTCCACACCCGAAAGCATATCTCTGAATGACTCTGTATCTGAAACATATTTTTTTACCGATTCAGAATATTCTGTATTATCATAGAAATGGAGTGCCGCACTCTCAAAGGCAGATTTACCGCTTTCGATTTTCTGCAAAGGATCCATAAGAGATACATCCACTTTTCTGTGATTCGGAACAATTCTGCGGGTCATATGCACAATTTCAGAAGGGCTTTTTTCCTCACCTGTGATACTGCCAGCAGAATAGGAAATATAAAGATAATCCGACGGAATGCTGACTGTGCTGTAAACACGAAGACGCTCCTTGCGCATACCGTCAATACTGTCCGTTCCGATTTCCACACCCTGGTTCTTGAAGAGTCGTCTTTCATTATCAGTCAGCACGAAAGATTCTTTACCTGACGCAGGGAAAACTCCCTCATTTGCACCAACTATAAACAGAGCTTTCTTGGCGGAAACCCTGATTCTTTCCGCATCACCGACGGTTATTTCGTCAAGACCGCCGGGAATATCGCCGATGTCGGAAGAGTCAATCATTATGCGAAAAAGCTCGAGATAACGGGCAGGTGTGACGTTTCTCTCACCGATAGTTTCTGCAAGAAGTGACAACACAGACATAAATTCATCCCATGAACGCTCACATTCGTATGCTGTTTCATTTTCGAGCTGTATGGCAAATCGGAGCAGATTACTGTCTGCTTTTGTTTCAATAAGAAATTCATAAATCGCCTTTGTACAACCGTAACCGTCTGCATCCTGCAGTTTTTCCTTAAGTTTAAGCACAGGGAAAACTGCTTTTTTGCGTATTTCGTTAAGCTGCTCAAGACGTGCATTTGAATCATCGTCAAATTCATTGCCCAGACCGTCGGGATGTCCCGTCCATTCACGAAGCCAGCCGTTATAATCAATCTGCCACATCAGGACATAATTTTCCAGAAGAGAAATATCATCCTCTTCTACAGGACTTATGTACGTTTTAAGGAAACGCAACATACAGTCTGTTGTAAAACCGTCTGCCGCAAGTGTCAGAGCACACAGAGCATAGATTACTATGATTTCTTCGCTCAGTTTTCTGCGTGTATCCTCAAAAACAGGAATGTCGTATTTTTTCAGTGCAAAGGGCAGATATCTGTTATAATCATTGCTTCTGCTGACAATAACAATATCACGGTATCTTAAGGCTTTTTCACGGACAAGCTTTTTTGCGCTCATTGCGGCAAATTCACATTCTTCATAAAGATTTCTTGCCGCAGCAACAGTTATTTCGGGAGCCTCTCCGGCAAAAACATCGGGAGCAGGCTCATAAAAACCTTTCTCAAGATGTGCAATTGCTTCACTGCCGCGGATCACAGAATTTTTCAGAATCACAGGCTCTGCAACGCTGACATTGCATTTTTTTGCAAGTGATATTATTCTGTTTATATTTTCAACTGCATATGAAAATGCACCTGTACCTTCGGAATAGTCCTTGATACCGTCTGCACACTGGGTGACATAAACATCGTCTGCCTGCTTCAGAATTTCGGCAAGGATAAGATTCTGCTGAGCCGTAAAGCCCGAAAATTCATCAAGCACAACCGTTTTACCTGAGAAAAGTTTTTTCTCGGCTATGATTTCAGCCGCCGCATTTATCATATATCTGTCATCGGAAAATTTTCCGGTAAGAAGTGAAGAATAAAGCGAAGCAATAAGCTCAATTTCCTGTGATTTTCTGATAAGTATGCTGTTACCCGTTTCAGCTGCAGCTTTTTTCATCATTTCAAAAGACACATCACACTGAATCAATTCATCGGTAATATGAAGAAGCTCTGCAACGGAGTTTTTGTTTTTCAGACAGCCTTTGAAAATCTCAAGCTGTTCGCTTAAAGCCTCAAGGGCAAGACTCATCATAACCGTCTTTGCCGCATCGGTTACAGACGGTTTTCTGTCAGGTTTCCATTCATCAAGTATTTTTTTGGAAAGAGAGGAAAAACTTAATACAGATATTTCCGAAGCTTTTTTTGCACCAAGCTTCTCAATTATCGCTTTTTCACTCTCAAATGAAAACTGTTCGGGTACGATAAGCACAACATCTTCGCCTGCCATAGCTTTATCGGCAAGTATTTTTCTGACATATGTTGTTTTTCCCGTGGCTGCTCTTCCGAGAACGAGTCTGAGCATGACTTCACTTCCTTAATGTTGTTTGATGCTAAACAATAATTTATCTGAGAGTGAGGAGTTAGAAGTTGGGAGTTAGGAGTGTCGGAAGTGCTGCGCACTTGTTCCGCTATCGCTCTATTAGTGAAAAAGAAATTTTTGCGATATACCGCCATTTGCAAACAAACTG
>JAFXLD010000080.1 GCA_017531385.1 Clostridia bacterium | reverse complement strand
ATATACCCTGTCGGGCATATGAAATATTTGCGGTGGCAAATATTTAGGAAGGGCTTCGCCCTTACCCATCATAAATCAAGCCGCATGGCGGCTTCCGACACTTTTGCCGAAGGCAAAAATTTCATATTTGTAAAACAAATATTTCATATCCGTCACTGACGGATATTTCACTCGCACCAACGGTGCGAATTTCATTCAATAATTTATCGGCGGAGTCGATAAATTATTGTTTCCCTTTCAATCTTGATTCAACAGTGATTTTGTACTATACTATAAACAGGAGGGATTTATATGCGTATACTTATAGTTGAAGATGAAGTTTCCCTTGCAGATGCCATCACGGCAATTCTGAAAAAAGAACAGTATTTCGTTGATGCTGTCTATGACGGAAGAGACGGGCTTGATTACGCTCTGAGCGGAATTTACGATCTTATTCTGCTCGACATAATGCTTCCGAAAATGAACGGCATTGATGTGCTCAGAGAAATCCGTAAAAACAATATATCCACACCCGTCATGCTTCTTACCGCAAAAAGCGATGTGCGTGACAAAATCACGGGACTTGACTGCGGTGCGGACGATTACCTCACAAAGCCTTTCAACAAGGGTGAACTGCTTGCAAGAATCAGAGCACTTACCCGAAGAAAGGGTGAAATTCCGTCAAATGAGCTTGTTTTCGGCGATCTCACTCTCAATCAGAGCACTTATGAGCTCATCTGCGGCGGACTTAACGTAAAACTTGGTGCAAAAGAGTTCAGAATAATACAGATGCTCATGTATGCACCCGGCAACATCATCTCAAAGGACGAATTTATCGAAAAGATATGGGGATATGACAGCGATGCAGAGTACAACAGCATTGAAGTATATATCTCATTCCTGAGAAAAAAGCTCGGTGCGATAAAATCAACGGTTCAGATAAAGGCATCAAGAGGAATCGGATATTATATTGAGGAAAACAAAGCATGAACATGATCAAAAAAACCCAGTACAAGTTCATTGCGATAACGCTGGGCGCCATATCGCTTGTTCTTGCGCTGATTCTCGGAATACTCAATCTGTGCATTTACATGGCTGTCCTGTTCAATGCACATGATAACATCGAACAGATCCGTGACCGCAGAGGCTTTATATACAGCAGTCATTCCGACAATTTTTTTACGGACGAGCCCGATGAAGTGCTTAATGAATTGGGTGGTGACGGCAAAGTTTCGTACATGTACGTTCGTATAAGCAATATCAACAGGACAACCCCACCCTTTATCACCACAAACATGAGCGACACCTACACGGCAGATGAAATATATTTTGTTGCAAGCCGTCTGATGGAAGAAGACATCGACGAAGGGTTTTACCGTGATATGATGTATGAAATCACACGGGATGATCTTTACACGGCAGTCGTACTTGTGGATCTTTCGGGAGAAATCAGCTTCCTTGTAAGCCTTTTCAGAATGTCGGTTGCCATAGTCATAGCAAGTCTGATTTTTGTGTTTATTTTCTCATATTATCTGTCCCGTTGGGCGATAAAACCCGTAAAAACGGCACTCGAAAACCAGCGCAGATTCATTTCCGACGCAAGCCACGAACTGAAAACTCCCCTTGCGGTAATTTCGGCAAATGCAGATGTTCTTGAAACCGAAATCGGCGAAAACAAGTGGCTTTCAAACATAAAAAATCAGGCAGAAGACATGTCTGCCCTTGTTTTTGATCTGCTTGACCTTGCAAAAATGGACGAAACTGTGGACGAGCTTGTGCTTTCGGAGTTTGACCTTAGCAATGTGGTGCTCAGCAAGTCGCTTGAATTTGAATGCACAGCATTTGAAAGCGGAAAAACCTTTGAACAGAACATAACCGACGGCATACGTTACAGAGGTAACGAAGAAGCAATCAGGCATCTTGTGACGATTCTCATTGACAACGCCATCAAACATTCCGACGAAAAAGGTATGATCCGTGTAACGCTGACAGCTTCGGGCAACAAGAAAATTTTTCAGGTCTACAACACCGGCAACGGAATCCGTAACAGCGAAAAAGACAAGATTTTTGAGCGTTTTTACCGCAGTGACGAATCACGGTCAAAGTCCACGGGCGGTTACGGTCTCGGGCTTTCCATCGCAAAAGCAATTGTCGATGCTCACAACGGCACAATTTCTGTTGACGGAGTGGAAGACAAGTGGATCAGTTTTACTGTCATACTTTAAACAGTTTTATTCGCCTTTCGGCGAGTTTTATTGCTTCGCAGTGATATTATGCTGCGCATAGTGATATTTGCTTCGCAAGTTTTATGTAAAAAAGAGCCAACACAGATAACCTGCGTTGGCTTTTTGTTAATTTCTGCTGTTTTTTACTGTGCAAGACCGAAAAGATGGAGGATTGACGGTGACTGATTAAGTCCTGTAAGAGAGATGGGTGTGAGCACCTGAGGAATGAATACGGAAATCTGCATATTCATCTGTCTGAGACCGTCTGCATCATAAACGTCTATAACCTTGAGCTGTCCGTCAAGAGTGTAGATACGGATAGTGCCGTACTCAGTTTCGTAAACGGAGCAAAGATGCTCAACGCCGTTCAAAGGAGCCTTGTATTCGGAATACTCACCCTGACTTATATACTGTGAAAAGTCCATATTCTGGTCAAAATCAGACATCATGCCTTTCATTTCATCCATATCGCTGCTTGAGAATGACACGCCGAATGATGAAAAGCTGTTAAGCACCTGGTCAAGATTGTCAACAGCTGCCTGATCAAAAAGAATATAGCTGTTTGATGAATTGTTCACGATATAGGGTGCTCCGTCAAGATAGATCATGCTCAGCTTCATCTGGCTTGAGTTCATCTCAAGTCTGTAATCCTCACCGTCACAGGTCATTTTTGTATCGATAACATCACCGCTGTGCATATTCATTGTACCTGCAAGGTAGAATGTCTTTGATTCGAGAGTGTCAACGATTGCCTTGATTGAAGAACCGTCGGGTTTTGTTGTGGTTTCGGGAACAGTTGTTGTTTCCTGAGTGGTGGTTTCCTGAGTTGTTGTTTCCGTTACGGTCGCAACTGCCTGGGTTGCTTCCTCTTCCGTGATAATCTCATCGGGCTTTGTTTCCTCTTCGGGAGTTTCCTTTCCGCATCCCGCAAATGCAAATACCATAAGAATTGCCGTTAAAATACTGATAACTTTTTTTACTGTCATAGCTGACATTTTTATCACCTCGTTTTTCTTTATATCATATGATTATTAACACAAGATTAACAAACAAAAAAAAGTATAAACTTTTTGTATAAATCACATTTTATTCGTTTTTTGCATACTCTTTTGTCATATTTAATGAAAAGTGTCGGGTTTTTATGCATAAAATAATCACTTTTTTTTATTAAAACTATGGATTTTTTGTTATCATTCTGTTATAATTACTTGTGATGAAAATTGCCATTATTTTGGTGGTTTTCCGAAAAACAGGTTAAAAAACAAAATCATTATATTGGAGGAAAATCAAAATGAGCAAAAAGTTTGTTTATTTGTTCAGAGAAGGCGACGCTTCAATGCGTGAACTTCTCGGCGGTAAGGGTGCTAACCTTGCTGAAATGACAAAGATCGGTCTTCCCGTTCCCCAGGGCTTCACAATCACAACAGAAGCTTGTACTCAGTACTATGAGGACGGCAGAAAGATCAACGATGACATCCAGGCAGAAATCATGGAATACATCGTAAAGATGGAAGAAATCACAGGCAAGAAGTTCGGCGACCTTGAGAATCCCCTTCTCGTTTCCGTTCGTTCAGGTGCCCGTGCATCAATGCCCGGTATGATGGATACAATCCTCAACCTCGGTCTTAACGAAGAAGTTGTTAACGTTATGGCTGAGAAATCAAATAATCCCCGTTGGGCTTGGGACTGCTACAGAAGATTCATTCAGATGTACTCCGACGTTGTTATGGAAGTCGGTAAGAAGTACTTTGAAGAGCTCATCGACAAGATGAAGGAAGAAAAGGGCGTTACTCAGGACGTTGACCTTACAGCTGAAGACCTCAAGGAGCTCGCTGCTCAGTTCAAGGCTGAATACAAGAGCAAGATCGGTAAGGATTTCCCCTCCGATCCCAAAGAACAGCTTATGGGCGCTGTTGAAGCTGTTTTCCGTTCATGGGACAACCCCCGTGCTAATGTTTACAGACGTGACAACGACATTCCCTATTCCTGGGGTACTGCTGTTAATGTTCAGGCTATGGCATTCGGTAAAATGGGTGACAACTGCGGTACAGGTGTTGCTTTCACACGTGACCCGGCAACAGGTGAAAAGGGCCTTATGGGTGAATTCCTTACAAATGCACAGGGTGAAGACGTTGTTGCTGGTGTTCGTACTCCCATGCCCATCGCAGAAATGGCTGAAAAGTTCCCCGCAGCTTTCGAGGAATTCAACAAGGTTTGTGCTATCCTCGAAGACCATTACAGAGATATGCAGGATATGGAATTTACTGTTGAAGACGGTAAGCTCT
>JAFXLD010000079.1 GCA_017531385.1 Clostridia bacterium | reverse complement strand
TCCTTAATATCTTTTACAAACTGATATTCGCTCGTGTATTCAATACTTTCACGAACTTTACCGTCTGTATGAAGATAATCAATTCTTCCTACAGGTTTGCTTTCTACGGGGTCTTCCTTGTTCTGAGAAACAATCGTATAGGTTTTTCTCTCACCGTTTTCAAGAGAACATACGGCAACATCAAAACCTCTGTCTGTAAGCATATTAAGATAAGTTTCAAGACGATGCTTTGGAATGCCACACATATCAACAGTAACATTATCACCGATTGTTCTGTGAGTAAGTTGTAAATCAAGTGCTTCTGCCATATCCTTTGCATCTTCGCCAAGAGCTTCAAAGAAATCTCCAACCTGATACAAAAACAGCTTATCAGCATTTTCAGCCTTAAGCTCGTTATACTGTTGCCAATACGGATTTAATATACTGTCCTTAACAGGTACACCGTAGCTTTCTGATAATTCTTTAAAATCTTTGAGCAGTTCATCACGAATACCAAGAACAGAACCGTCTTTTTCAAAAACAAAAGCTTCTTTTACAAGGAATTCATAAAACTCTTTACCACTCCAGAGATTATCATTATCTCTTGCAACAAGAATACCGCCCTCATAAGTCAGGTCAATATCATCAATCTTTAATGCTGAGAGAACATCGTACAACACTTCTGTTTCTTTCGTTTCCGGCTGAACAAAAGTTAATACGGGTGCTTCTGCATTCTTTGCTTCTTCAACAAGAGCCTGCATAGTTTCCTTTGTGCAATCAGTTAAATCAACAGCAGAGTGGAAATATTCATAATCGTCCTTGTACTCTTTTGTACCGTAATCGGAAAGTGTCTGTTTAGCAACAGAACCGAGATAATCAAAGAAGTCTTTTTCATCGGTATGAAGTTCTGCTGCCTTTAAAATATCCTCATAAGAGATAAGGTTATTAACAAACTGTCCTTTACCGTCATTACCGTCAGGATTGTAGTACACCCATTCAACATTATTACTTCCGTCATTCACAAAGAAAGCGTCTGTATAATTAGCATCAAAGGTTTCAGTTATTTCAACTGAAGGTGTCGGAAATCTGTCAACAACACCTTTGTCAACCTCCATAATAACAATGTTAATGTTATTATTTGCATAAAGTTCTTTCTGGCAATAACTAAGGTTAAAATCAAGAACCTCACAACAAGGAGTTAAGACATTTCCGTAAAAATTTTTTCTCGGTGCTAAATAATGCGTATGCTTTGAAACAATTTCTGCGTCTTTACCGAAGGCAATATAGAACCCGCCTGTGTGCATAAGAAGAACACCATCGGGATTTTCCTTTTTAACCTGCTCATACTGAACCAAGAAATCAGGCTTATTGCTTTCGTCAACCTCTGTTTCGGGTTCGTTATCCTCAATAGGTCTTTCAACCTCTACTTCAATCCTCAAGTGATTGTTAGCAGGGTTTTCTTTTACCTTTTTCTCAAAGTCAGCCTTTGAAAATTCCTTGTTGAATAAAGGATATTGACTGTCATTAAGAATTACAGGGTCTTCAAGTGAAAGAATAGTATATTCATCTGCACCGATATATACAGTATCACCGAGGTTATATTCGTATCTGTATTCTTTTGGTGCCTGTTCTTCTTCGGGAGCCTCACGGATAAATTGTCGAATTTCATTCGTCTTTTTCCAAGCTGCTTCTTTTGCCATTTGTTCATCAAGCCATTGCGGATACATTTCCTTTTCTTTCGGACTTAAATATCTGTCAAGTTTTACAAGTTCGGAAATACGCTTTTCAACATAGTTCCATTTAAGGAGAGTTCTTCTTTCAGGCACACTGTAATGGTCTGAAATCTCAATACCTTTAGCATCGTGATTATGCCAATACCCCGTACCGGGGATAGCATCAGTTCCGCCACCTATACCATATTCATTCTTTAAGAATTTGATATTATCTTCCTTTGAAAGACTCTCGGTAAACTGTCGATACACTCGCATTTTACCTTCACTAAAGCCACTACCCGCACCGAGAACATAGTCAATAGCACCTTGCGGTAACGGAAGAATTGCATCTTTTACCTTTGTGCCGATAAACTCAATCTGATTATCAACGCCGGGCAACAACAAAGCCTGTGGCTCTGTCCATTCTTCAATGAGTATCATGCCGAAAACGGAACGCTCAATCTGAAACCATTTTTCCCAAGCTTCACGAAGTTCTGTTCCGTCATCACGCCACAATCTTATAGCATCGGAATAGGCTTCAAAACCTGCTTTAACACCGTTTGAAAGTGTCATTTCATAAGGTATTGAATTAAAGAAGGATTTAATAAAATCGCTACGTTCTTTTTTGTCTTGGTGACTTTCATAGAACATAGCGATTTCTTCTCTGTATGGAGTTAAAAAAGATTTAATTAACTCGTTTTTCTGTTTGTCTTGATGGAAATATTCAATGCCGTTCCAACGGGCATCAAAGTCGTGTCCGCTTAACTGTAAATCAATTCCTTCAGAACTGTTTCCTCGGCTGTCATCCTGATGTTGTTCATCATACGAACCCACTGCATCTGATTCTGCTCCTTCAGTTCTTCCGTCACTCCCTGTGACTTCTGCAACTGTTCCGTGAGCTGAGTCATCATCTGTTCCGCTTCGGTTTCCGTCTGTTTGATTGTTCTCATCAGTTCGCCCTTCGCTATCAGTTGTGCGAAATAGACTTTCCTGTGTTCCTGTAGGAATTTCTTCCTCAGCATACCGTACTTCCCAAGAGTAACGTTCTCCTCTTGCGGTAAGGTCAGGTTCGGGATTTGATAATCTCCCACTTGTCTGTAAGTCATCTGTGACATTTTCATTACTCCTTTCGGTTTCGTTTTTTGTTTTTGCACTTTCATCATACTCTAACGAGAAATTATTATCAAATGTGCGATTTCTTTTTTTCTCATTTTTTTCGATATTTTTTACGGTGCTTTCGATTTCACGAAGTCCCATTTCCGCAATATCACTTACTGCCATACCCATTGCAATAACACTTGAAGGGGTATTGAAATTGAAAATATCTTCAAAATCTTCTCTGTCGTAATACTCGTCAGCATTGATACCGCACCTTGTCATCATCATATATCCGATTGAAGCAGAAAGTGCATTCTTTAAGATAACCGAAATATTGTCATCATCAAGCTCTTCAAGGAAACTGCCATATTTACTGTCATTAACGGTTGAAAGATAATCAAGAATATTATCTTCAACCATATTTCTTGCAGTATCGTCAATCACGCTTTCAAGTCCGCCCTCGGCTGTATCACCGAATGCATTTGTAAGAGCTTCTGCTACTTCATCGTGATAACGGTCTTTGACTTCCCATCGGGGAACCTCATAACCATAAAATGAATTAGTATCTGAAACATCAAAAACATATCGTAATTTCTGATAACTGCCCGAATAGTCAAACAAAGCAATACCTGTTGCTCCTCGATTAACCCAACGGTGCATTTTCTCATTCCAAAAACCAATCTCTGCACAGGCTGTTGCATCAGGTCTTTGAGAATAGATTAAGATCTGTTCAACGAAGTTGTATTTAAAGTTATTTGATGCAGTCCTTAAAAAAGATGTCCAATTATCAAGATTGCTTGTAACTTTACCTACTTCATCATTGAACATAGCTGTGATTATTTGTAATTTACTCGCCATCAGTTGTCACCTCACTGTCAGCCTTTTTCTTTTTGGTTGATTTTTCAGGTTTTGGTTCTTCTGTAATGACTGATATATCTGCGGTAAGAAAGGAAAACAACAAGTTTTCGTTTACACATTCCTGAAGCTGTCCGATAAGCTCAATCTCTTTAAAAGAAAGACTTTCAACACCCAATAGCTCCTTTGGTGTCAGTTTTTCAAGCTGTTCCTCTGTGTTAATGCCAAGTGAAGCAAGTTTTTCAAGCACTTCAAATTTCATCTGAGTTTTGCTTACT
>JAFXLD010000078.1 GCA_017531385.1 Clostridia bacterium | reverse complement strand
ATCTATGGTAAGATGTTTGTAATGATTCATTTTACCTAATCTCCTGTATTTTGGTTTCTTTCTTCAATCTCCATTATACAAGATTTCTTAAAATGAGTCATTATTTTTTTTCTGTTGCACTTATATTGTAAATCTAAAATTTCAAATTGCGAATTATTTTATATTATTACATCAAATCCTGCATCTGTAAGTGCGTGCTTGATGTGTTCGATATGTTCAAAATCTCTTGTTTCGATTGAAAGATTGAGGAAACAGTCTGTTATGTTCATATCAAGCTCTGTACTTGAATAGCTTACACTTACAACGTTTGCGCCATGCTCTGCAATAAGTGCCGAAACTGTTGCAAGCTGACCGGGTTTATCCGAAAGAGCGATTGTAATGTTTGCTGTTCTGCCGTTCATCTTAAGACCTCTCTCAATAACACGGCTGAGAATGTTAACATCAATATTACCGCCCGAAACGACACAGCATACTTTTTTATCCTTGATGTCGGGGATTTTATCAAAGAGAACTGCCGCAACGGGAACTGCACCTGCACCCTCTGAAACGAGCTTCTGCTGTTCCATAAGACGGAGAATTGCAGCCGCAACTTCATCATCTGTAACAGTCACGATTTCGTCAACATACTTTTTACAAAGCTCAAATGTCAGGTCACCGGGAGTTTTAACCTTGATGCCGTCTGCGATTGTGTTAACATTATCAAGAGTTTCGATTTCACCGTCATGAACGCTGTTGAACATTGAGGGAGCACCTGCTGCCTGAACACCGTAAATCTTGCACTGCGGACGAAGATGCTTGATAAGATAAGCCACACCTGCGATAAGACCGCCGCCGCCGATGGGTACAACAACTGCATCCACATCGGGAAGCTGCTCGATAATTTCAAGACCGATTGTGCCCTGACCTGCGATAACATCGGGGTCATTAAAGGGATGAATGAATGTATATCCCTTTTCATCACGAAGTTCGATTGCCTTGTTGTATGCATCATCATAAACACCCTTGACCATACACACTTCTGCACCGTATTTCTTTGTGGCTTCAACCTTTGAGATGGGGGCACCCTCGGGAAGGCAGATAACAGATTTGATTCCGCTGTGAGTTGCAGCAAGTGCAACACCCTGAGCATGGTTACCCGCAGAGCAGGCAATAACACCGTGGCTCTTCTCTTCCTCTGAAAGACGGGATATTTTGTAATAAGCACCTCTTAATTTGAATGAGCCTGTGAGCTGAAGATTTTCAGTTTTGAGATACAGGTCACACTTGCTTGTCATTCTGGGAGCCTGAATCATATCGGTGTGTCTTGCAATGGCTTTGAGCACATTTGACGCATCATATATTTTATCAATAGTAAGCATGGATATTACCCCATTTGTAAAAATAATATTTTAGATTATAAATCTTTAGCGATAAAATGTCAACGGAAATAAAATAAAAAAACAGGGATGAATCCCTGTTTTTCGGTTTTCTGCTTATTTTTAATCAATTTTCGCTGCAATTCTGAGAATTTTTCTTGCATCGGAAGCAGTAACTTTTCCGTTTTTGTCGATATCTGCAACAGCTTTCTGCGTTTCATCAGGAACATGCAACTGTGCAGAAATTCTTAATGCAAGTCTTGCATCTGCCGCAGTAATACTGAAATTACCGTCAACATCGCCAACCATCGGAATCTCGATTTCAACAAAATCAAGACCATACTTATCAGCGTATTTATCGGCAGTTGAATCTTTTACACCGTAAAGTACTGCTGATTTCGGCATTGTGTTTTCATCTTCATATATTGCACAGTCGGGATTAGCAACAACAACCTTTTTAAGTGCATCACAATCCCTGAATGCACCTTGTTCTATTATTTCAACACTTTCGGGAATTACAATTTCCTTAAGTGCTGTGCAAATACCAAATGCTCTGTTTCCTATTGAAACAAGCTGTGAAGGAAGATCAATCTTTTTAAGTGAACCGCATTGATTAAATGCCGCCTCACCGATTGATGTAATACCGTCATGCCAATTTACATCCGCAAGTTCAAAACAAGCAAAGAATGTATACATGGGTATATCATTAATGCTTTCGGGAATTACCACAGATTTCAGACCTCGGCAGGAATAAAAAGCTGCATCACCGAGATTTTCAACAGAATCAGGAATTATAATTTTTGTCAATGCATTACAATCCTGAAAAGCAAAATCACCGATTGACTTTATTCCGTCATTCAGATTGATATTTGCCAGAAGATGACATTCACGGAATGTATTTGCGGCAATCTCGGTTACCTTGGGAGGAATTTCAAACGATGTAAAAAAGCTTTGCCAGAAAGCTCCGTCACCGATTTTTTCGATTGTGTCGGGCAATTCGATTTTTTCAATTCCGCAAAAAGCAAAAGCCTGACTTCCTATCTCTGTAACTGTCAATCCTCCGAGAGTACGGGGAACTTTTACATCTTTCGATGTGCCGACATACTTTGTAATTACGGCTTTGCCGTCTTTTTCTGACCATTCAAAATCAGATTCTGCCGCAAATACCGCTACACTGAAGCAAGAGAACAGCAATAACATTGCCATGAATAAAGCTACGGCTCTTTTTGTTTGTTTTTTCATTTTCAACACTCCTTTTTAGTTGGTGATTTGAGTATATCACCAATGATTAATAAAGTCATCAGGTTTTTGATATAAAAAAGATTTTTGTGAGCATTTCACAAAAACCTTTTTTACGGATTGTATATAATTCAATTAAAACATCTTCTTTACTTCGCCGAGAATCTTCATACCTTTTACGATTGCATCATCTGTGGGAGTTGAGAAGTTAAGTCTGAAGCACTGTGTTTTGTCTTCGGGATACATCATAAATGCCGTACCGGGAACAACTGCAACCTTATTCTGTGCCGCAGTAGAACAGAACTTCATCATATCAACATTTTCGGGAAGTGTGCACCAGATGAAAAGTCCGCCCTCGGGCTTTACATATTTAACGAAATCACCAAGCTCAGAATCAATGAGTGAGCACATAAGGTCACATCTTGCTTTGTAGTTCTCTCTGATTTTGTTGATGTGTCCCTGCATATCGTAATTGTTCATCCATTCGTTGACTATCATCTGATTGAGCACGGGAGTATGTACATCACTTGCCTGTTTACCGACAGTCATTTTTGCAATAAGCTCCTTATTTGCGATTGTGAACGCAACACGAAGACCGGGTGAAAGGATTTTTGAGAATGAACCTGAGTAAATTACGATACCCTCTGTGTCAAATGACTTGATACAGGGGATGTCTTCGCCTGTATATCTCAGGTCACCGTAGGGATTGTCCTCAAGAATGAGAACGCCGTACTGCTTTGCGAGTTCATAAAGCTTCTTTCTCTTTTCAAGGCTCATTGTGATGCCTGAGGGATTCTGGAAATTGGGAATTGTATAGATAAATCTTGCTCTGCTCTCTTTTTTGAGAACTTCTTCGAGCATTTCCATATTCATACCGTCGTCTTCAACATCAACACCCACAAGTCTGCCCTTATATGAACGGAAAGTGTTGAGTGCACCGATAAATGAGGGGCTTTCGCTGATAACAACATCGTCTTCATTGAGAAGCACCTTTGCAGTCAGGTCAATGACCTGCTGTGCACCCGAAGTGATGATGATATCATCGTCTTCGCCAACTACATTGTTCTTTTCCGACATATATTTCTTAACGGTTTCACGAAGAGGAGTGTAACCCTCCGAAATGCCGTACTGAAGTGCGGTTATGGGGTCCTTTGCGAGAATATCTGCCGTGATTTTTCTTACATCGTCAACAGGGAATGCCTCGGGTGCGGGATTGCCTGCAGAAAAAGGTACAACATCACCGCCTGCAGTAGCTTTGAGTATTTCTCTGATTGCTGATGGCTTGAGTGATGCGATTCTGTCTGAAATTTTATATTCCATATATATCATCCTTTTTTTATTTTTTAAGTTAAACAATAATTTATCTGAGAGTGAGGAGTTAGAAGTTGGGAGTTAGGAGTGTCGGAAGTGCTGCGCACTTGTTCCGCTATCGCTCTATTAGTGAAAAAGAAATTTTTGCGATATACCGCCATTTGCAAACAAACTGCATT
>JAFXLD010000077.1 GCA_017531385.1 Clostridia bacterium | reverse complement strand
CAAATTTCAGCGATATACCGCCATTTGCGAACAAACTGCATTATAATGAGGTAAGGGGCAAAGCCCCTTCATAAACTCCTCACTTCTCACTCCTCACTCCTAACTATTGGCGGGCACAGCCCGATAAATTATTGTTTACCGAAAGAGGTAATATTTATGATACATAACGAAACGATTGATAATATTCTTGCAAGAAGAACAATCAGGGAATACACCCCCGAGCAGATAACCGATGAACAGCTTGAGACGCTCCTTGAATGTGCAATGTGGGCACCAAGCGGAAGAAACGGTCAGCCTTGCCATGTAAGAGTTGTGCAGAGCAAGGAAATGCTTGACGAAATGAATGTGGATTTCAAGAATCTTGTTGGGTGGGACACTCCTGCTTACACAAACTGGGACAAAAATCCCTTCTATCAGAATGCACCCACGGTTTTCTTCATTTATGCTGAGGGTGACAGCCATATGGATGCAGGCATTATGGTTGAAAACATCGCAATTGCCGCAAAGGGAATGGGGCTCGGCTCAGTAATCATCGCAAGTATCGGCGGACTTCTTACAGCTCCCGAAGGAACAAAATGGAAGCAGAAACTTGATATTCCGGAAAACTATAAGTTCCTTATTGCAATTGCTGTGGGTAACGGCGCAGAAGACCCTGCTCCAAAATCGAGAAAAAAAGAGCAGTTCAGAGTTATAAAAGCAGACTGATATGGATATTGAACTTTATATTGCAGTTTTTGCCGTTCTGATATCAGTCGTTTCTGTGATGCTTACCGTGTATGACAAGGTTGCGTCAATGTCAAAAAAATGGCGTATTCCCGAAAATATTCTGATGCTTTTTGCATTCTTCGGCGGTGCAACGGCAATGTACTGTGTAATGCAGCTTATAAGGCATAAAACAAAACACAAAAAATTCATGCTGTGGCTTCCTGTTTTTATATTACTCCACCTTGCGATTATTGTTTATGTTGTATATTTTTTATAGGTAACAAAAAAAGCTCCGGAATCGGAGCTTTTAGCTTTTGTTTTTATGCTTCTTCCTGAGGAACAAATGCCATTAAATCGGCCATAAATTCAAGCAATGTTACTTCTGTACAGCCCTGTGTGCTGAGCATTTTTCCGGGGATTCTTTTTGTCAGCTGGATAATGTCGAAAAGTGTACCTTCGCTGCCGTCGGGATCAATCATGTTGATGCACTTTACATCTTCACCGATTGCATAGAATGCAAGCTGGCCTTCTGCAATATCAAAAGTGTAGACATCACATTCTTCACCTTTGTATTCACCCTTTGAGTAGTAGGGTTTTTCGGTTGTTGTTGAAAATGAGAAGTTGATGTCACTGAAAACATCTTCGCCAAATAATTCTGTAAGATCCAATCCCAGAGTGTCTTGTATGCTCTTTATTGTTTCTGCATTCAATATAAAAACTTTTCTTTTGCCGTTAACATCAGGATACTTGATGTGCATTGTTTTTGAAAGCTGCATGATGCTCAGATCCATGGGGTCTTTGCCTTCAATAATGGGAAGAGATGCGGAAAACTCATAACCTTTTTCGCTGACTGCCATTTTCATTACGGAAGTGTCACCGTCTTCACCGACAAGAGCTTCAAGATAATATTTTCCGCTGAAAAATGCGTCAATTGCTTCGGGATATGTTTCTGCAACAACTTTATCGGGTTCTGTTGTAGGTTCGGTGGTAGGCTCTGTTGTGGGTTCTGTTGTTGGATCGGTTGTGCTTTCTGTTGATTCAGTTGAAGAATTTTCCTCTGTGGGAATTTCGGGAAGATCTTCTATCTTTGCTGATGCTCTGAGAATCATTCTTGCATCACTTGCTGTAATTCTTTTGTCAAAATTCACGTCAGCAACAAGCTTTGCTTCCTCTGAAAGAGTTTCAATTTTTGCAGATGCCCTGAGTGCAATACGGGCATCGGAAGCAGTGATTTTGCCGTCCTTATTGATATCACCGAGCTTGACATTGTCTGCACTTGCAAGCATGAAAGCTGAAGAGAATATCAGTGAAAAAGTAAGAAGAATTGCAATGATTTTGTTTTTCATTGTTTAATATTCCTTTCTGTTAATATATTTGTAACATTTGTCTTAAGTATATCATATATTTTTCCTTTTTACAACACCCAAAATTTGTGTTTGTTTTTCTTGTTTTACTGTTGACTTATTTTTATTGCTGTGTTAAAATACTCATGATATGTAAAAATGCGTTGACGGCGTGTAAGTAGCATTCATCGAGCCCGACAGAGAGTGGTCATCATCGGCTGTAAGTGACCTCGGTGCAGTGAAATGTGAATTTCAGCGTCTGAGCTTTCTGCGAAAGCATTGATTAAGCAGAATGTAACCGCTGCATTAAAGCGGGCAAGAGTGCAGAAACTTTCTGTTTCTGAATTCGGGTGGTACCACGGTTATTTTCCGTCCCGTTTTGCGGGCGGATTTTTTTATTTTCATAAATAATGAAAGGATGATATAAATGGATCAGACAAAAGAACTCCTCGTGAAGTTTGAAGAAGCTCTGAAAAACACAGATTCATCAGAAGCACTCGAACAGCTCCGTGTTGAATACTGCGGTAAAAAAGGTCACGTAGCAGGTCTTATGGGTATGCTCAAATCTGTACCCAACGAAGAAAAAAAGGCTTTCGGTCAGGCAGTAAATGAAGTAAAGCAGGAAATCGAAAAGAAGCTTGCCGAAGCACAGGCTGAAATCGTAAAAAAAGAGGAGCAGAAACTCATTGACTCTGCAGAGGATTATGACGTTTCTCTTCCCATGGATATGGAAATGGGTTCATATCACCCCATCACACTTATCCAGAGAGAAGTTGAAGAAATTTTCCGTACAATGGGCTTCACAATCGAAGACTTCTCGGAAATCGTTGACGACTTCAACTGCTTTGAAGCTCTCAATATCCCCAAGCATCATCCCGCAAGAGATATGCAGGATACATATTATCTCTCAAGCGGTCAGCTTCTCAAGACACACACATCAGCCGCACAGAATTCAATCATGAAGAAGTACGGCGCACCTCTTCGTGCAATCTTCCCCGGCAGATGCTTCAGAAATGAGTCAACAGATGCAAGCCACGAAAACACATTCTTCCAGATGGAAGGTATTATGATTGACGAAGATATTTCAATCTCAAATCTTATTTACTTTATGAAGACTATGCTTTCAGAGGTTTTCGGTCAGGATGTTACAGTCAGACTCCGTCCCGGTTTCTTCCCCTTTGTTGAACCCGGTTTTGAGCTTGATATTCAGTGCCTTGTATGTGGTGGTGAAGGCTGTCCCACATGTAAGCATTCAGGCTGGCTTGAACTCTGTCCCTGCGGCATGATTCATCCCAATGTTCTTGAATACGGCGGAATCGATACAGAAAAGTACACAGGCTTCGCATTCGGTCTCGGTCTTACAAGACTTGCAATGATGAAGTACGGCATCAAGGATATCCGTATTCTCAATTCGGGTAACCTTAAATCACTTTCACAGTTTATAGGTAAGTAAGGAGGAGAGAGAGCAATGTTTGTATCAATGAACTGGATCAACGAATATGTTGATTTGAGCGGTCTTAATATTGAGGAACTCATTCACCGTTTCACTCTTTCCACCGCTGAAGTAGAAGATATCTATTACAAAGGCAACGATATTAAAAATGTTGTTGCAGGTAAAATCATTTCAATCGAAAATCACCCCAACTCAAAGAAGCTTCACCTTCTCAAGGTTGACGTAGGCGAAAAAGTTCTTGACATCGTATGTGGTGCTCCCAATGTAAGAGAGGGTATGGTTGTACCCGTTGCTATGGCAGGCGGCAGAGTATGCGGCGGCGAAATCAAAAATGCAGTTGTTGCAGGCTATGAATCAGCAGGTATGTGCTGTTCGGAATCAGAGCTTGGCATTAGTGACGATCATTCAGGTCTTATGGAAATCTTCGAGGATGTAGCTCTGGGCACAGATATCTGTGATATCTATCCCGTTAAGGACATTATCTTTGAAGTTGACAACAAGTCACTCACAAACCGTCCTGACCTCTGGGGTCACTATGGTATCGCAAGAGAATTCTCTGCTATCACAAAGAGACCTCTCAAGGCTCTTGATATTGATGAGAGCAATTATGACGGTGAAGAAATCCCAGTTGAAATCAAGAGCGATGCAGTTTACAGATATTCTGCACTCCGCATCAACAACATAAAGAAGACAGTCAGCCCCGTTGCAATGAGAATCAGACTTTTCTATTGCGGAATGAGAGGCATCAATCTTCTTGCTGACCTCACAAACTACCTTATGCTTGAAATGGGTCAGCCCATGCACGCATTCGACGGCAAAAAGGTGCAGTCAATCGGCGTAGGTATGGCTCAGGCAGGCGGCAAATTCACAACACTTGACGGTGTGGAGAGAGATACAGACGAAAACACACTTCTTATCCTCAATAACGATGAGCCTGTTGCAGTTGCAGGTATCATGGGCGGTCTTGACTCTGAAATTGTCGGTGACACAGACTCAGTTGTTCTTGAATCAGCAAACTTTGACGGTGTCTGCGTAAGAAAGACATCATCAAGACTGGGTCTTCGTACAGATGCTTCCGCTCGTTACGAAAAAATTCTTGACCCCGAAATGACAGTTACTGCAATCCGCCGTTTTGTAAAGCTTCTTAAAGAAATTGATGACGGCGCGGTTGTTGTTTCAAAGCTTGCTGATAAGTACGTTAAGAAGTACCCTGAAATCGAGCTTTTCATCGACAAGAAGTATGTTGACAGATACACAGGTATTTCTTTCAGCAACGAGCAGATTGAAGAAACTCTTGTTTCTCTCGGCTTCAAGGTGACAGCTGAAAATGACGGCTTCAAGGTTGTTGTTCCCTCATGGAGAAGCACAAAGGACGTTACAATCAAGGCTGACCTTATCGAAGAAATCACAAGAATTTTCGGTTACGATAACTTTGAAATCAAGACAACACTCAGTGCACTCAAGCCCGTAAGAGCTGAGGCGGTCAAGAGTGAAGATGCTCTTATCAAAGACCTTCTTGTCAACAAATTCAAGCTTCACGAAGTTCATTCATATATCTGGTGTGACGGTAAGAAGTATAAGAAGCTGGGCATTGATGTTGAAGAAAACTGCACAATTCTCAACATTCCTACTCCCGAAAACGGTACAATCAGAAATTCAATGATTCCCACACTTCTCACAATTGCTTATGAGAACAAATCATTTGCACCCTCATTCGGCATTTTTGAGTGTGGCAGAGTTGTTGACGGTTACCTTGAAAACGGCTATTGCAATGAGAGAAGAAGACTCGGCGTTGTTCTTTATGACAAGGTCGGCACAGAAAAAGATCTCTACTTCAAGATGCTCAATATGCTCAAATTCATCTTCCGTGACATCAAGCACGATGATGCAGACTTTGCAAAGGTTGTAACAGTTGCTCATGCATATCAGCATCCGAAGAACACAGCGGAAATCAGCTATAACGGCGAAAAGCTCGGTGAAATGTTTACACTTCACCCGATGAACAACCAGAAACTCGATAAGAACGCTGCTGTTGTCTGTGCTGAAATCGACCTTGACAAGTTCTTTGCTATAGCTGTTGCAGATGCAAAATATGCAGACCCCTCAAAATTCCCCGCAATCGACTATGACCTTTCACTTGTTATTGCAGACAAGAAGTATGCAGACATAAAGGCTGCATGGGAAAGCAAGAACATTCCTGAGCTCACTTCTGCAAAGGTTATTGATATGTTCGATGACGGCACTACAAAGAGTATGGCAGTCAGACTTTCATTCTCTTCTCCCGACAGAACACTTGCAATGGATGAAATTCAGGCTCATATTGATGCTATCCTTGCTTCACTCAAGGAAATCGGCGTTGAGCTTAAACAGTAATTTATCTTAAATAACAAAACAGAGAGTCCGAAAACTCTCTGTTTTTTCTTTATCTTTTTGCTTATTTATAACGGTACTCACAGCTTTGACCTAAATATCATTATTACCGCAACAGACTCCCTCAAAAAAACCTTTGGAAAAAGAGTCCTGTTGCAAAAGGTCTGCATAACGCTCGTACATTGCACGGATTTTTACGAATTCTATTCTCTGATTTGTGTTCAGCAGATTCATGAAGTCCTTTTCTTTTACAGAAATGGCGTTATAAAGTTCATCTGCATCATAGTATCTGTTCTTTCTGAAAAACGATTTTAGTGAAGCTTCCATGATTTTGTCTGTGTCGTTATCGTGCATAAAAATTCTCCTGAAAATAAAAAAGTGCGCAACCGAAGCTACGCACCGAAAAACGCAAACTCCGATTGTCGCCAAACAAATTTCAAGTATGATAGGTTTCCCTACACAACAACCTGACGGAATTTGCGTTTTTACCAAATTCACATAGTTGTTGTGTCCACAAAAAGGGTATAATATCCCCTTGTAAAGAAACGAACTATCATTCTTATATGAAATTTGTTTGGCTCGATTAGTATACCACATTTTGAGAATTTTTACAACTGTTTAAAATAAAAATATTTTTATCCCCGTTATACGGGAAAAAAAAGGTGTACAGCCGAAGCTATACACCGAAAAACGCAAACTCCGATTGTCGCCAAACAAATCTTAAATACAAAAGGATTAACCATATTGTCATTCAAGTGGCATTGCATTTTTACCGAATTTTGAAAATATTATTACAGGTTTCAGGATTTTTTATCTTTTCTTGTTACCTTTTCTTTTGAGCCGTCGGGACGAAGAATTGTTGTGTTTTCAAGATGTCCCACAAGAGAAGCCTTTACGGAGTCGATATATTCTCTTCTGAGAACTGCCTGTTCGGCTTTTTCAGCTTCTGTAAGTCCTTCGGGAGTTTTTGATTTTCTTGCAAGCTCATTTATTCTGTCTATTTTTTTCTGTTCCATTTTTATCACCTGAGATATTTTAACCCATTTGCAAAAAAATTTCAATATCTACTTGAAGAATTATTATTTAATTGTATAATATAAGTAATATGGAAAATGTGCCTCCGGAGGTTTTATTATGAATATTTTTGATGCTGTAAGACAGCTCCTTGACTACGGTGAAGGTGTACTTTTTGAAAAAGAAGACAGAGTTTACTGTCAGAATCTTATTCTTGACGTGCTCGGTCTTGATGCAATGGAAGATGGGGCAGAGGGTGATGCAGAGCTTTGTGAAATACTTAAAGTTATGCTTGATTATGCCTGTGAAAAGGGAATAATTGAGGACAGCGTTACATACCGTGACCTGTTTGATACAAAAATCATGAACTGCATGATGCCCAGACCTTCTGAGGTTATAAAAAAGTTCAATGCCCTTTATGCCGAGAATCCCGAAAAGGCAACGGAGTATTATTATGAACTCAGCAGAAAGTCTGACTATATCCGTACATACAGAGTGCGTAACGATATGAAGTGGATTGCTCCTACACCTTACGGTGATATGGACATCACAATCAATCTTTCAAAGCCCGAAAAGGACCCCAAGGCTATTGCTGCTGCAGCAAAAATGAAAGCTGCATCATACCCCAAGTGTATGCTTTGCAAGGAGAATGAGGGCTATGCAGGCAGAGTCAATCATCCTGCAAGAGAAAATCACAGAATTATTCCCTTGACAGTTGACGGCGGTGACTGGTTTATTCAGTATTCACCTTATGTTTATTACAATGAGCACTGCATCGTTTTCAACGGTGACCATACTCCTATGAAGATAGACAGAAGTGCTTTCAGAAAGCTTTTTGATATCGTAAAATATCTTCCTCATTATTTTGTCGGCTCAAATGCTGATCTTCCCATAGTAGGCGGTTCAATTCTTTCACACGAACACTTCCAGGGTGGACACTATGAATTTGCAATGGCAAAAGCACCTGTCGAAGAAAATGTTGCATTCAAAGGCTATGAAGATGTAAGTGCAGGTATCGTAAAATGGCCCATGACCGTTATCCGTCTTGCAGGTGAGGACACAGACAGAATCGTTGACCTTGCAGATAAAATTCTCACTGCATGGAGAGGCTATACTGACGAAGAAGCATTCATTTTTGCAGAAACAGACGGCACTCCTCACAATACAATTACTCCCATCGCAAGAAAACGTGACGGCAAGTTTGAGCTTGACCTTGTTCTTCGTAATAATATAACAACAGAGCAGTATCCCGACGGTGTTTATCATCCCCATCCCGAACATCATCACATTAAGAAAGAAAATATCGGCCTTATTGAAGTTATGGGACTTGCAGTTCTTCCCGCAAGACTTAAATCAGAAATGGAAAATCTCGCAAAGGCTGTTGTTGAAAACAAAGACATCAGGGCAGACGAAGTTCTTGCAAAACATGCAGACTGGGTTGATATGCTGAAAGAAAAATATGATATTAACGCAGAAAATGTTGACGATATCCTCAAAAAAGAAATCGGTATAGTTTATTCCGAAATTCTTGAGCAGTGCGGTGTCTTTGCAAGAGATGAAAATGGCAGATCACAGCTTAAAAAGTTTATTGAAAGTGTATAAAATGGTGATAATATGAAAAAATTCTTTACAGACGGTATGACAGTTCTCTTTCAGGGCGACAGTGTAACAGACTGCGGTCGCGACAGAAGTATTGAATCAGGCATGGAATGCATGGGTGACGGATATCCGAAAGTTTTTGCAGAAGTTTATAACACTCTTTTTCCTGACAACAAAGTAACATTTGTAAACAGAGGCGTTTCGGGCAACAGAACAAACCATCTTCTTGACAGATATGAAGAAGATTTCAAAAACGTCGATCCTGATTTTATTTCTATTATGATTGGCATCAACAATACATGGAGAAACTTTGACGGTGGTGAAGATTACTGCTCTGCTGAAAGATTTGAAAGTGAATATGAAGAGCTTCTTTCAAAGATAAAAGCAGATATGCCCGACGCAAAAATCCTTATTATTGAACCTTTTGCATTTACTGCTCATCCCGAAAGAAACACATGGCAGGAAGATCTTGACGGTAAAAGAGATGCCGCAAAACGCCTTGCTTTCAAGTATGCTGACTGGTACATTCCGATGTACGAAATCCTGACGGAAGCTTCAGAAACAGAGTTCGATATGTATGAGCTTTCTGCAGATGGCGTACATCCTGCACAACTTGGTCATTCTGTTATTGCAACAGAAATTTTAAAGACACTGGAAATAATTTAATCTATGGATTTTGAAACCACACCAAAACAGCATAAGGAAAAGAAAAAGCGCATTGAGATAATCGATGCGCTTCGTGGTTTTGCCGTTATTTTAATGGTGTGCCATCATTTTCTTTATGATCTGGTGGAGTTTCTGGACGCACCGGAATGGCTTTTTTCTAACCCTGTTTTTGATGTTCTGCAGCCGTTTTTTGCATCAGTTTTTATTGCACTTTGCGGTGTATCGTCAAACTTTTCAAGGAGTAATATAAAAAGAGGCTTTATCACTCTTGCTGTGGCGATTGGTGTTACAGGTGTTACGGTGATGCTGGAAATGCCGATAATTTTTGGAGTTCTGCATCTTCTGAGTGTGTGTATGATTTTTTATGGGGTTACTCATAAGCTGTGGGAGAAAATACCTAAAACGGTTCTGTTGATTTTCAGTATCCTCGGAATAATTATTTCTTCTTACTGCGTAAAAAATATTGAAATTCAGTCGGAGCATCTGTGGATATTCGGATGGCAGTACGACGGTTTTGTGAGTTACGATTATTTTCCGCTGTTCCCGTGGTTGTTTGTGTTTCTTTTCGGCACATGGCTCGGATATTACATCAAAGAAAACAGATTCCCGAAATGGTTTTATGAAACAAAAGTCCCTGCGATGTCTTTTGTAGGCAGACATGCACTTGTTGTGTATATCATCCATCAGCCGGTTCTGTATGGAATTACAATGTTATTGGGAGGATAAAAATGAAAACAGCTTTGATAATATCTGCCTGCATAATCGGTATCGCATTGATTGTGTTGCTTGCATTTGCAGAGTTTTTCTATGAAGTTATTCTCAATATGAAAGTTGTAAAAAAGTTTGCAAAAAGATTCAATATGTATGATGACACAATTATAAATCTTTTTCGCAAAAATAAGCTTTACAGCGACAGTATGAAATGGTTTTTAAAATTAAAACTGCAGGATACTGTCATAAAAAATAATAAGGGCAAAGATGTTCACGGTTATATTATTGAGAATGAAAATAAGACAAACAAGTGGGCAATCTGTGTCCATGGGTATATGGGGACTCCGAGTATCCAGGCACCGTATGCGAAACATTTTTATGATGCGGGATATAATGTGCTGTGTCCCAGTCTTCGTGCACACGGTGAGGATGAGAACAGGTATTGCTCAATGGGTTGGCATGACAAGGATATTGTTATTGCATGGATAAATTATCTTGTAAACAAATATCCTGATTGTGAGATTGTACTTCACGGTATTTCAATGGGTGCTTCAACGGTTATGCTTGTAACGGGTGAAAAGCTGCCTGCGAATGTGAAATGTGCCGTTTCCGATTGCGGATTCTCCTCCTGCAAAAAACAGTTTATTCATGTTATGAAAAATAATATGAAAATTCCGGTTTTCCCGTTTTTTCAGCTCGGAAATATGATTTCCGTTGTCAGAGGAAATTTTAATTTTCTGAAGTGTTCGCCTGTAAAGGCTGTTGCAAAGTCAAAGACACCTACACTTTTTATTCACGGAACAGCAGATGATTTTGTGCCTTACAAAATGATTGAGGATGTATGGGAAGCCTGTTCTGCAGAAAAAGAAAGGCTTGATGTGGAGGGTTCGACTCATGCAGTATCACTTGCTCATGATCCTGATTTGTATCTTTCGACAATGGATAATTTTATTAAAAAATATATTACATAAAAAAACAGATAGCTTTCAGGCTACCTGTTTTATGTTAGTCAATTAATTAAGCTGCAAAGCTGAAGAGAGATGTGAACATATCGATGAACATCTGGAAAAGGCTGCGTACAAGAACGATGATTGATGCAAACATATTGGACTGTTCTTCTTCAAGATTGAAGAAAACCTTGACCATATGATCTGAATTGATATCAGAAATTGTATAAACACCGTGAATGTCGGGCTCAATGTTTGCCATGTCAAGCTGAACGATTACGAAAGTGTCTGAATAACCATCTGCAACTTCAACCGTGAACTTGAAATCATCGCCGGGAAGAACATATCTTTCATAACCCGCAAGAGGAACGATCTTAATGTTTTTCTCATCGCTGATGTCGTAGTTGATGTAATAAGTCTGATATTCACTGTCGGCGGCATATGCACAAACAGCAAAAGCAGAAAAAGTAAGAATCATCGCAAGAATAACAGAAATTATTTTTTTCATTATTCCAACCTCCAAAATTTAGAATATATACATTTATATTATACATACAATTTACCTGTAAATCAATAGTTTTTTTATAAAAACTGTGCCTATGGGGTATGTCTTGTAAATATAATTCATTTTTAATATTATATTTTTCTTAAAATTATTGACAACTCGGTGAAACTTGTAGTATAGTAATATAGTAAAATGTCTAATACTGTATGTTAGGAGAGGTTTTAATGTCTAATGATAATACAACTCCGGTTGTAGAAACCGAAAATGAAGTTCTTGTACAGGATATTCCTGTTGTAAAAACAAAAAAGGAACTCAAGAAAGAGCGTAAAGAAATTAAAAAACATAAGAAACAGGTTAAAAAGGAAGCAAGAATGCACTCTGCAAAGATGACAAAGTTCAACCGTTTCCTTACAACCGTAATTTCACTTATTGTTATTGTTGCAATGCTTGTTTGTACATTCAGTGCAATTAAAATTACAGCTAACATCGGAAAAACGCCTGCAGTTGAGAATGAACAGGCAGATGATAATACTCCTGCAACACCCTCAACACCTTCAAATCCTTCAACACCTTCAACACCTTCAAATCCTACCGGTGATGATTCAGCTTCCGAAGGTGATAATTCAGCAGATACAAATGTAGCAGCAGGTGACCTTTCAACAAAGGAAGGCGTAGTTGAATATTTCAAGACAGCTCATGCAAAGGTTCTTTCCGAAGCTAAGTCTGCTACAAGAATATATGACAATACAACAAACTATGAATCCTACCTTGAAGTTGGCGGTAACGATACTCTTGCAGGTGTTGCAAAACAGCTTATGGGCATGTTCATGAAAGAAAACACTGAACAGCTTCCGTATACAGGTGCAGATATCGCAACAAACTTCCCGCCCACAAAAAACAGTTGTGCAGGGCTTACAGCAGATATGATCGGTGAATACAGCTGTAAAGAAGAAGGTGACAATTATGTCATCACTCTTACACTTAACAGTTCAAAAGAATCTCCCGATCTCGGTGATAATTCAGCTCATCTTGTAAGCATTGTTGAGTCAAAGACGGTTGAAGAAGCAGCAGCAGGTTTCGTATCCTTTGAAGGTCTCAAAAACGAGTACATTGCTCCTACAGTTACAGCAACCATAAATAAGACTACAGGTCAGATGACGGAGCTTCACACTCTTACTCCTTCATACATGAAGTTTGACAAAGCAACTGTTGCTATATTCATTAATGTAAACAATGTTGGTATCGGTCTTCAGTATGAACAGAAGTGGACAATTGAATGGTAATTAACCAAAAATCAGGCAGGTGCTGATGCACCTGCTTTTTTTATTTAAGTAATAAACAAACAAGGGACATTCAGCCCCTTGTTTGTCATCTGTTGTTGTTCTGAGTGTTGTTTGTGTTGCCTGCATTTCTGCCTGCAATATTGTTTCCGGCTCTGTCTGCTGCATCACCAATGTCATCAGCCGCATCTCCGATGCCGTCAGCCACGTCTCCGACAGCGTCACCGAGCGCTGAATCCTGACTTGTTGATTCGGGTGCTCCTGCATTATCATCTCTGTTGTCGGTTGTGGACATGTTTGTTGCAGTCTGCGAAGTGCTTGCGGGATTTGATGTTGATGTGTTGTCATTCATCAGATTATTGTCATTATCCCTGTTGCAACCTGTGAAGAAAATTGTGATTGCCGCAATAAGAGCAAGAAATATTACTGCTGTTTTTTTCATTTTGTCGCTTCCTTTCGGATTGTTTTCAATTGAAGTATTGTCCCGTTGAACTAAAAATATACACTCATCTGAAAATTTATCTTGTAAGTGTACCGCCGTCAGAGTATAAAAGAATTTTGATATCTGCTTCGTTGCCTGTTTTTGCATCAATATATACAAGAACATCGTTTCCGCTTTCATCACTGCAAAGGAACTCATAAGCGAAGACTTCAGTGCCGTCTTCCATTGGTATGAATGCCGTCTGACTGCTTTTTACCGTCAGTGTATTGCTCACATTTTTCATTGCTTTCTCTTTGTCAATTATATTACCGGGAATTGCGCGTGATTTGTGATTCATCAGATAGCCCGTGCAGTCCACGGATACGATCTCGCCCTTATCCAATGAAACGCTGACTTTGATAAGGTCGGAATAACAGATCACGTCATCCTGAGTATATGCAAAATTTATTGTACATATACCGTCATTGTCAAAGAAATAACTGTTTGTCATGGAATCGAAACCGTGTTTTTGCAGATATTTCTTTGCGATGGCGATTGCCTCTTCTTCCTTTATTTTTGTTTCACCTGAAAATTTATCTGAAAGAAGATAGAGCAGATGTCCGCCGTTTTTGGTTACTGCCACACTGGTTCCTTCATAATAGAAAACAAAAGCTTCGATTCTGCCTTTTTCATCCTGAGCTGCAATAAGTTTGTTTTCTTCTATGCCTGAAAAACGTGCTGCACGTTTTTTTGCTTCCGCATCCGAAATTTCCTCTTCATTTTTAAGAAATTCGGATTCTTTTGTAATGATATTGTCGGCAAAAGGACCGTCATAAATCAGGGTAGGATAATCGGAAAAAGATTTTTCAGCATCGGTTATGGCGTTGGAATATGAGAGCGATAAATCGCCCATATCTGTGATTCTGCTGAGTGTTGTGACTGTGTCTTCAAAATCAATACTGCCCGAATACATTACCTCTTCCATGTAGCTTATCTGCTGGGAAAGATTAGCGGCATGTTCATAAAGCTGTTTAAGCTGTTCATGGTCTTTAGCGGATAATTCCTGACCGTTTGATACCTTTTTGTTGATAGACTGAACATAGTCGCTTGCCTGTGTGAGGAATTTGTTTATGGTGCTGAGCTGTGTTTCCCCTGCACTGAGTTCAGAAAGGCAGTTTTTTGCTCCTGCCGAAGCCTTGCACAATGAAAGTGACAAGCCTGATGTCATTGTGGATGTGTTTGCATACTGCATTTTTCTCAGATCGTTTTCGAGAGTGTCGATGTACGATGCAAGTGACGCTACGGTGCGCTGGTGTGCAACAGTCAGTTCTCTTGCGTAATTCATGGCTTTTACTGTCTGAGTTATACCCCAGATAGCCAAAACCGTTATGATTGCTATGATATAAGATATGATTCGTATGGTTGTTCTTTTTTTCAGACCGATTGTATTCAAAAAAATCAGCTCCTTTGAAGGTATTTTTTGAATACGGATGATACATATTCATAAAAAAATTTCCCAAAACCAACGATTTGTAACATAAAAAAACAAAAATGGCAGATTGGCTGAAATTGCTTGTTAAAAATTTATCATTTTTTACGCAAAAATGCGTTAAAGGTGTAGATTTATTTGAAATTATATGTTATAATGACTTCGCATGTATAAATATCTGTTCGGCAATGTGCCGACATTGATTGGAGGATAAATTTCAATGAAAAAGAAAATCAGCACTATGCCTTTCACAGGCACACCTGAGCAGGAAGCTCAGCTCAAGGAAGTTATCGCTAAGTATGCAGGTGACAAGAGCAACCTTATGGCAGTAATGCAGGAAGCTCAGGGCATCTACGGCTACCTTCCCAGAGAAGTTCAGGTTATGATCGCTGAAGGTATGGATGTACCCCTTGAAAAGGTTTACGGCGTAGCAACATTCTATGCACAGTTCTCACTTTCACCCAAGGGTAAGTACAATATTTCAGTTTGTCTCGGTACAGCTTGCTATGTTAAGGGTGCTCAGCAGCTTCTTGATAAGCTTGAAGAATGTCTCGGCATCGCATCAGGCGAATGTACAGAAGACGGTAAATTCTCACTTGAAGCTTGCCGTTGTATCGGTGCTTGCGGTCTTGCTCCCGTTCTTACAGTTAATGAAGACGTTTACGGCAGACTTGTTGCAGACGATATCCCCGGAATTATCGCAAAGTACGAATAATTCTTGTATTACATTATATATTGTCGGTGAGAGGATAATGTCCTTATGAAAATCGGAACTATCAGAGATTTGCTTGAAGCTACGGTTATCTGTGGCGAAGATATGCTTGAAAAAGAAGTTCATTCAGCTTGCGGAAGTGACATGATGAGCGATGTTCTTGCATATGTTAAAGATCAGGCAGTTTTGCTTACAGGTCTTGTGAATTCACAGGTTATAAGAACTGCTGAAATGATGGATATGGTTTGCCTTGTTTTTGTCAGAGGTAAAAAGCCTACTCAGGAAATGATTGAACTTGCTGCTGACAGCGGCATGGCAATCCTTGCTACAGACATGCGTCTTTACGAAGCTTGCGGAAAGCTTTATGTTAACGGCCTTGTCGGAAACGGCAGGAAAGTATGAGTGAATCATTGACATTCCATTTCGATGTTGACGGTGAAGATTTTACTTCTGCAGGTCAGGCATCGGTTCAGGTAAAAAAGAATCTCAGACGTCTGGGAATTTCTCCCGAAATCATAAGACAGGTTTCCATTGCAATGTATGAGGGTGAAATCAATATGGTAATTCATGCAGGCGGCGGTAAAGCCGATGTTGTCGTGAGTGAGGATAAGATTGAAATTATCCTTGTTGACAAAGGTCCCGGAATTGCCGATATCGACCTCGCAATGCAGGAGGGTTTCTCCACAGCTACCGACTCTGTCCGTTCTCTGGGCTTCGGCGCAGGAATGGGACTTCCGAATATGAAACGCTACACTGATGAAATGACAATTGATTCGGTTGTCGGCGAAGGAACTACTATTAAAATGGTAGTGAATTTATAAAAAGAAAGTGGGATGAAAATGTATAAGCATTCGGTTGAGCTTGATGTGAGCAAATGCACAGGCTGTACAACTTGTCTGCGTCATTGTCCCACAGAAGCAATCAGAATCCGTGACGGTCACGCTGTCATAAATGAAGACAGATGTATCGACTGCGGTGAATGTATCAGAGTTTGTCCGAATAACGCAAAAAAGGCGATGTGTTCAAAGTTTGAACATTATCAGGATTATAAGTGGAAAATTGCACTTCCTGCTCCGTCGCTTTACGGTCAGTTTGACAATCTCGAAGATGTGGATACCGTTCTTCAGGGGCTTCTTGACATCGGTTTTGACGATGTTTTTGAGGTTGCAAAGGCCGCTGAATATGCAACGGAATACACAAGACTTTATTTGAAATCCGAGGGTATAAAAAAACCCGTTATCAGCTCGGCTTGTCCCGTTGTTGTAAGGCTTATCTCTTTAAGATACCCTTATCTCAGGGATAATCTCATGCCTATTCTTCCTCCCATAGAAATTGCCGCAAAAATGGCAAGAAAAAAAGCTTTGGAAGAACATCCCGAATTCAAGGAATCGGATATCGGACTTTTCTTTATTTCTCCCTGTCCCGGCAAGGTAAGTTACATAAGAAACGGTTTCGGTGATTATAAAAGTGAAATCGACGTTGTAATTTCTCTTAAAGATGTATACTTCAAGCTTATCGGTGCAATGAAAAAAGATAATTCACCCGCTATTGCTTCCGAAACAGGTATGATAGGCGTTGGCTGGGCATCCAGCGGCGGTGAATCCTCGGCTATACTCAATGATGATTATCTTGCGGCAGACGGCATTGAAAATGTCAACAAGGTGCTTGATGCCATTGAAAACGGCAATATTCCTCAGCTTGAATTTGTGGAGCTTAATGCCTGTACGGGCGGTTGCGTAGGCGGTGTTATGACGATTGAAAATCCGTTCATAGCAAGAACACGGCTTCACTCTGTCAGAAGATATCTTCCCGTATCGGTCAACAGACTTCCCAAAGGAACTCATTATATTCCCGAAAATGTTCTTTCCTATGAATTGCCCGAATATACACCCATTGCAAGACTGAGCAAAAGTTTCAGCGAGTCAATGCGTATGATGGCTGAGATTCAGGAGATAAAAGGAACGCTTCCCGGAATTGACTGCGGAGCCTGCGGTTCACCTACCTGTAAAGCTTTTGCAGAGGATATAGTAAGAGGTCAGGCTGATATAAGTCTTTGCCGTGTTATGAATTGTTCCCCCAAAGGAGAAGAGGAAAATGACAGTTAATGAATTGTGTGAAAAATGCGGTTTTTCGGCTGTTGTTGTTCCTGACGGTGACAGGGAAGTCACAGGTTGCTATATGGGTGACCTTTTAAGTTGGGTTATGGGCAGAGCAAAGGGTGACGACGCGTGGATAACAATAATGTCCAACATCAACATCATTGCAGTTGCCTCACTTGCGGATGTTTCCTGCATCATTCTTTCAGAGGGTGTTACGGTTGATGATGATATCATCGCAACTGCACAGCAAAAAGAAATCAATATTCTTTCATCAGCGTTGCCGTCATACGAAACGGCTGTGAAGGTGTCTGAGCAGATATGAATAAGTATTATTACGACCTTCATATTCACTCATGTCTGTCCCCATGCGGTGACGACGATATGACACCCAATAACATCGCAGGTATGGGAGTTCTTAACGGACTTAACATTATGGCTCTGACAGACCATAACACCTGTAAAAACTGTCCTGCATTTTTCAAAGCGGCAAAGAAAAACGGCATTATCCCCGTGGCAGGTATGGAGCTGACAACTGCGGAAGACATTCACGTTGTGTGTCTGTTCGAAGAACTTGAAACGGCGATGGCGTTTGATGAATTTATACAGAAACACAGAATGCTTATTCCCAACCGTACCAATATCTTCGGTTTTCAGCAGATTATGAATGAAAACGATGAGGTAATCGGTGAGGAAGAACATCTTCTTTCCAACGCAACAGATATTATGATTGATACCGTGTATGAGATTGTGGCAGAACACGGCGGAATCTGTTATCCTGCACATGTGGACAGAGATGCAAACGGAATAATTGCAATGCTTGGTACTTTCCCCGATTATGATTATATGGAGTTTAAAACTTCAGAGTTTCATTCGGGTGAGAATATAGAAAAATACGACGAAAAATATCCCAATCTCAGAAAAACCCTCAAGGTAGTGTCGTCAGATGCACATTACCTGTGGGATATAAAAGAGAAAAAGGAATATTTTGAGATAGATGACGAGCCGTACAGCAGTGCGCTTGTCAGAAAAAAACTTTTTGAGATTTTAAGGAACGGGAAAATGCTATGAAAGAACTTTCATTGAATATTCTTGATATAGCCAAAAACTCCGTAAAGGCAGGAGCAGACACGGTTTATGTGACTCTTACCGAAACAGCCGACACTTTCACAATGAAGATAAGTGACAACGGCTGCGGAATGAAGCCCGATTTTCTCAGAACAGTAACGGACCCGTTCAGCACAACGCGAACAACACGAAAAGTCGGAATGGGAATCCCGTTTCTGAAACTTGCGGCTGAACAGACAGGCGGAAGCTTCAGTATTGAATCAAAGCACGAAAGTGACTATCCCGAAGACCACGGCACGGTGACAACGGCTGTTTTTAATAGAAACAGCATTGACTTCACTCCGCTCGGCGACATTGTTTCGAGTATCACAACTTTAATTCAGGGAAGTCCCGATATAAGGTGGATATTCAGTCACACAATGCCCGAAGGTGAAGTTGAACTTGACACACAGGAGCTCAAAGAAGTCCTCGGTGATGTGCCTCTTGATAATCTTGAGGTTGTTCTCTGGATAAAGGGATACTTGGAAGAAGCTTACGCTTCATGATAAATTCTCAATTATCAATGCGTAATGCTCAATTTCGGAAGGGCTTCGCCCTTACCCATTATTATGAGCAAAGCGAATAACAAGGTTCTGACGAAGTCAGGTTCTTATAAAATCAACACCGCAGGTGTTCCGAAATTGCGAATTGGTAATTGCGAATTGCGAATTGTTAATTATGCCTTGTGCATTAAAATAAGTAATTTATATGAAAGGATAAGATAGAGTATGAAATCATTGGCTGAACTTGCTGCAATCAAAGAAAAGATGCAGAATAAGGTTGTCCTTCGTGAAGGCAGCAGCGACACAAGAGTAGTTGTTGGTATGGCTACTTGCGGTATCGCAGCAGGCGCAAGACCCGTTCTTAACGCATTTGTTGAGGAGGTTGGCGCTGCAGGTCTTGCAGGCAGCGTTATGGTTACACAGACAGGCTGTATCGGTATCTGTCAGTATGAACCCGTTGTTGAAGTTTACGAGGCAGGCAAAGAAAAGATAACATACGTTAAGATGACTCCCGAAAAGGCAAAGGAAGTTGTTGAAAAGCACCTCAAGGGTGGCAAAGTTATCGACGAATATACTATTTCTAAGGTATAATTTTTTCATTGTTAATACAGGTTGGAGGTAAAAAATATGATTCGTTCCCAGGTACTGATATGCGGCGGTACAGGCTGTACATCATCGGGCAGTGTGACTCTTATTGAAGAATTTGAGAAACGCATTGCAGAAAACGGTCTTTCTGAAGAAGTAAAAATCGTTAAGACAGGCTGTTTCGGTCTTTGTGCATTAGGCCCTGTTGTTATCGTATATCCCGACGGCACATTCTACTCAAGAGTTCAGAAGGATGACGTTGCAGAAATCGTTTCTGAGCATCTTCTCAAGGGTAGAACAGTAGACCGTCTTGTTTACTCAGATGTTGATGAAAGTGTTAAGGAAGAGGCTCTTCACGTTTCACTTAACGACACAACTTTCTACAAATCACAGAAGCGTGTTGCTCTTCGTAACTGCGGTGTTATCAACCCCGAAAGCATCGATGAGTACATTGCAATGGATGGCTACGCAGCTCTCGGTAAGGCTCTCACAGAGATGACTCCCGAAGAAGTTATCCAGACAATCAAAGATTCAGGTCTTCGTGGCAGAGGCGGCGGCGGATTCCCCACAGGTCTCAAGTGGAGCTTCACAGCAGCACAGCCCAAGGGCCAGAAATACGTAGTATGTAATGCTGACGAAGGTGACCCCGGTGCATTCATGGACCGTTCAGTTCTCGAAGGCGACCCCCATTGTCTTGTTGAAGCTATGGCTATCTGTGGTTATGCAACAGGCGCATCAGAGGGTTATGTTTACGTTCGTGCTGAGTACCCCATCGCTGTTGCACGTCTTCAGAAGGCTATTGACGATGCAAGAGAATACGGTCTTCTCGGTAAGGATATCTTCGGTTCAGGCTTCGATTTCGATCTGTTCATCCGTCTCGGTGCAGGTGCATTCGTTTGCGGTGAAGAAACAGCTCTTATGACATCAATCGAAGGCAACCGTGGTGAGCCCCGTCCCCGTCCTCCCTATCCTGCAGTAAAGGGACTTTTCGGCAAGCCCACAACAGAAAACAATGTTGAAACTTTTGCTAACGTTCCCCAGATTATCCTCAAGGGTGCTGAATTCTTCAACACAATGGGTACAGAAAAATCAAAGGGTACAAAAGTTTTCGCTCTCGGCGGTAAAATCACAAACACAGGTCTTGTTGAAGTTCCCATGGGTACAACACTCCGTGAAATCGTTGAAGTTATCGGCGGTGGCGTTCCTAATGGCAAGAAGTTCAAGGCAGCTCAGACAGGCGGTCCCTCAGGTGGTTGTATCCCTGCTTCAATGCTTGACATCGAAATCGACTACGACAACCTTGTTGCACAGGGTGCAATGATGGGTTCAGGCGGTCTTATCGTTATGGACGAAACAGACTGTATGGTTGATATCGCTAAGTTCTTCCTTGAATTCACAGTTGATGAGTCATGCGGTAAGTGTACTCCCTGCCGTATCGGTACAAAGAGACTTTACGAAATTCTTGAAAAAATCACAAACGGCAACGGAACTCTCGAAGACCTTGACGAAATGGAAAAACTCTGCCATTACATCAAAGAGAACTCACTCTGTGGTCTCGGTCAGACAGCTCCCAACCCCGTTCTTTCAACATATCAGAGATTCAAGGACGAATACATTGCTCACGTTGTTGACAAGAGATGTCCTGCAGGCGTTTGTAAGAATCTTCTTACAATCACAATCATCGAAGATAAGTGTAAGGGTTGTACAGCTTGTTCAAGAGTATGTCCCGTCGGTGCAATCTCAGGTTCTGTCAAGAATCCTCACGTTATTGATCCTGCAAAGTGTATCAAGTGCGGAGCTTGTATCGAAAAATGTAAGTTCAATGCAATCGTAAAGAAATAAGGAGGAACGGATAAAATGGCTGATGTTAATGTAAAAATCAACGGTAAAGAATATACCGTTCCTGCCGGCAGCACAATTCTTGAAGCTGCACGAATTGCAGGTATAAATATTCCCACACTCTGCTACCTCAAGGAAATCAACGCAATCGGTGCTTGCCGTATCTGTGTTGTTGAGGTTAAAGGCGCAAGAAGCCTTGTTGCAGCTTGTGTATTCCCCGTTAACGAGGGTATGGAGATTTTCACAAATACTCCCAAAGTTATTGAAGCAAGAAAGACAACTCTCAAGCTTATCCTTTCAGACCATAAGAAAGAATGTCTTTCATGTGTAAGAAGCGGCAGCTGCGAACTTCAGAAGCTCTGTGCTGATTACGGCATTGAAGATGAAACTGCTTTTGCAGGTGTTACAAATAAGTATGATATCGACAAGTCAGCAGCTCATATGACCCGTGACAACGAAAAGTGTATTCTTTGCCGTCGTTGTTCAGCAGTCTGCGAAAAGAATCAGGGCGTTGCAGTTATCGGTGCTAACAACAGAGGTTTCGACACAAGCATCGGTTGTGCATTTGATTATGACCTTGGTGATGTTGCTTGTATCTCCTGCGGTCAGTGTATCACAGCTTGTCCCACAGGCGCTCTTGCAGAAAGAGATGATACTCAGAAGGTATTCGACGCTATCAATGATCCCGAAAAGGTTGTTCTCGTTCAGACTGCTCCCGCAGTAAGAGTCGGTCTCGGTGAAGAGTTCGGTTATCCCATCGGTACTGTTGTTACAGGCAAGATGGTTTCAGCTATCCGTGCTCTCGGCGTTGACAAGGTATTTGACACAAACTTTGCTGCTGACCTTACAATCATGGAAGAAGCAACAGAGTTCCTCGGCAGATATACAAAGAAGGAAAATCTTCCTCTTATTACATCATGCTCACCCGGATGGATCAAGTACTGTGAACACTACTATCCCGAAATGATTCCCAACCTTTCATCATGTAAGTCACCTCAGGGTATGTTCGGTTCTGTTGCAAAGACATACTATGCACAGAAAGAAGGCATCGATCCCAAGAACATCTTTGTTGTCAGCGTAATGCCCTGTACAGCTAAGAAGTTTGAGGCTGAAAGAATGGATCACACAGCTGTAGAAGGTCTTGCAGACATCGATGCAGTTGTTACAGTCCGTGAACTTGCAAGAATGATCAAGAAGGCAGGCATCATGTTCAATATGCTTCCCGACGGTGAATTCGATGCTCCCTTCGGTCTCGGTTCAGGTGCAGGTACAATCTTCGGCGCAACAGGCGGTGTTATGGAAGCTGCTCTTCGTACAGCTTACGAAACACTCACAGGCGAAGAACTTGAAAAGCTTGAGTTCAACGATGTACGTGGTACAGAAGGCATCAAGGAAGCAACTTACACAATCGCAGGCAACGAAATCAAGGTTGCAGTTGTTTCAGGTACTGCTAATGCAGGCAAACTCCTTGATATGATCAAGGCAGGCGAAAAGACATATGACTTCATCGAAGTTATGGCTTGTCCCGGTGGTTGCGTAAACGGTGGCGGTCAGCCCATCCAGCCCGCATCAGTTACAAACAACTACGATGTAAGAGCTCTCCGTGCAGCAGGTCTTTATGCTGATGATAAGAGCCTTCCCATCAGAAAGTCACATCTCAATCCTGATGTTAAGGCTGTTTATGCTGAATTCTTCGGCGAACCCAACAGCCACAAGGCTCATGAGATCCTTCACACAGGCTACACAGCAAGAAAGAAGTATTAATTTAATCTTTAATACACGCAGTCACTGTCAAAAACAGTGGCTGCTTTTTTGTGTTTTGATAAACAATAATTTATCGGGCTGTGCCCGACAATAGTTAGGAGTGAGGAGTGAGAAGTTAGGAGTTTATGAAGGGGCTTTGCCCCTTACCCCATTATAATGCAGTTTGTTTGCAAATGGCGGTATATCGCAAAAATTTCTT